>CAZGUW010000217.1:0-8504 GCA_964528705.1 uncultured Geminicoccaceae bacterium | reverse complement strand
GCAGATCCCGACCTCGGGCTTCCCCTACTGGCTCTTCCAGGGCCTGACGACGCAGAACGACGTCATTCTGATGAACCAGGACGGCAACGAGGTGAACTTCGACGACCCCAAGGTCGTGGAGGCGCTCGAATACCTCGTGGCGCTGAGCCGGGAGCACGGCGTCATGGCCCCCGACATCATCGAATGGGGCACCACGCCGCAGGACTTCTTTCAGGGCCGCACGGCGATGATGTGGACGACGACGGGCAACCTCACCAACGTCCGCAACAACGCACCCTTCGAGTTCGGCGTCGCCATGCTGCCGGCCAACGCACGCCGCGGTGCGCCCACCGGCGGCGGCAACCTCTTCATTCTGCACAGCGACCCCGAGCGCGAGCAGGCGTCGCTCGACTTCATCCGCTGGCTGACCACGCCCGAGATGCAGGCCGACTGGTCGATCAAGACCGGCTACGTGGCGACCAGCCCGGCCGCCTGGGAAACCCCCGCCATGCAGGAATACGCGGGCGAGTTCCCGCCGGCCACCGTCGCCCGGGACCAGCTCGAGTTCGCCGTGGCCGAGCTCTCGACCCACGAGAACCAGCGCGTCACCAAGGTCTTCAATGACGGCCTGCAGGCGGCGATCACCGGGGCCGCCGAGCCCGCGGCGGCGATGGCGACCGCCCAGGAAGAGGCGATGCGCATCCTCGCCCCCTATCGCTGAGCCACCAGCCGGCGGGACCGGGCCGAGCGTCCGGCCCGCCGGCTGATTTCCATGGACCGGCGCCTCCTCACCACTCTCTACGCCTGGCTGCTCGTGCTGCCGGCCATGGTGCTGCTCGTCGCCTTCACCCACTACCCGACGGTCGCGACCTTCTGGGCCAGCTTCTTCTCGACCGCCCGCGGCCGGAGGCCCGCGAACTTCCTCGGCCTCGACCACTATCGCCGGATGATCACCGACGACCCGGTCTTCCTCCAGGTGGTCTGGAACAACTTCCTCTACGCCCTCGTCACCATCCCGCTCTCGATCGGCATCGCGCTCCTCATGGCGCTCTGGGTCAATGACCGGCTCGCCGGCCGCGGCTTCCTGCGCATGGCCTACTTCACGCCGACCGTCCTGCCGATGGTGGCGGCCGCCAATATCTGGCTCTTCTTCTACACGCCGGGCTTCGGCCTGCTGAACCAGGTCATCGCCCTCTTCGGCGGCCCCGAGGTCAATTTCCTGGGCTCGCCCGAGACGGCTCTCTGGAGCGTCATGGCGGTCTCGATCTGGAAGGAGGCGGGCTTCTTCATGATCTTCTACCTGGCGGCCCTGCAGTCGATACCGCCGAGCCTGAAGGAGGCGGCGAAGCTCGAGGGCGCCTCGGACTTCCACTATGTCCGCCGTATCGTCCTGCCGCTGCTCATGCCGACAACGCTCTTCGTCCTGGTCAACGCCGTGATCGGCGCCTTCCGCGTCGTCGACCACATCGTCGCCATGACCGGCGGCGGCCCGAGCAACGCCAGCTCGCTCCTCCTCTTCTACATCTACGAAACCGGCTTCAAGTTCTGGGACACGAGCTACGCCGCGGCACTCACGGTCGTCCTGCTCGCGGTCCTGATCACCGTCTCGGTGCTGCAGGTGACCGTGCTCGACAAGCGGATCCACTACCGGTGACGAGCGCTGCCCTGGCCCCCGGCACCGGCGCCGCCCGCATCGTCGACACTGGCACGCGGTTCGACCATCTCCTCGTCACCGCCGGCGCCTGGCTCCTCGCCATCTTGTGGATCCTGCCGCTGCTCTTCGCCGTCTGGGCCGCCTTCCACCCGCCGCTCTACGCCGCCCGCTTCGACCTCACCGCCCCCCTGACGCTCGACAACTTCACCCGCGCCATGGCGGCCGCGCCCTTCGCCCGCTATATGCTGAACACGCTGATGCTGGTCACCATGACCCTGGCCGGCCAGCTCGTGATCAGCACGCTCGCCGCCTTCGCCTTCGCGCGGCTCGAGTTCCACGGCCGCGACATCCTCTTCTTCCTGGTCCTCGTCCAGCTCATGATCACGCCGGACGTGCTGCTGGTGGAGAACTACCGCATCGTCAGCAGCCTCGGCATCCTCGACACCATCCTCGCCATCGGCCTGCCTTACATGGCGTCGGCCTTCGGCATCTTCCTCCTGCGCCAGACCTTCAAGACCGTGCCCAAGGAGCTGGACGACGCCGCCCGGATCGAGGGCTGCACCACGCTCGGCATCCTCTGGCGCGTCTACGTCCCCCTCGCCCGGCCCATCTACGTCGCCTTCGGCCTCGTCTCGGTCAGCTTCCACTGGAACAACTTCCTCTGGCCGCTGATCGTCACGAGCTCGGTCGAGACCCGCCCGGTCACCGTCGGCCTGCAGGTCTTCGCCTCCGTCGATCAGGGCATCGACTGGTCGGTGATCTCGGCCGCCACGCTCGTCACCTCGGCCCCACTGCTCGTCGCCTTCCTTCTCTTCCAGCGCCAGTTCGTGCAAAGCTTCATGCGGGCCGGCATCAAGTAGGCGGGAGGAAGGATCATGCAGGACGAGCAGCAGGGCGGCGGTCGGCCGCGGCGCCCGGTGGCCGAAGGTGTTCGCCGGCTCGACGCCGGGCTCGGCGAGCTCTGGTGGTGGTTCATGGCGCGCGGCGTGCTGGCAGCGCTCCTCGGCCTCGCCCTCCTCGTCTGGCCGAGCTGGAGCGTCGAGGTGCTGGCGGTGGTGCTGGGCTTCTTCCTCCTGATCGACGGCGTCGCCGGGCTCGTCGGCACGATGCGCGCCCGGCAGACCGCCATGAGCCTCACTCCGGCCCTGATCAGCATCGTCGTCGGCGGCATCCTTTTGCTCTGGCCCGGGGCCACGCTCAGGATGCTCCTGATCGTCGTCGGCATCTGGGCGATCGCCTCGGGCGTCGGCTACCTCATGTCGGGGCGAGGCGACGCCTCCGTCGCCCGGGCCAACGGCCATCTCAAGACCATCGGCATCGCGGTGACGCTCGTCGGCGTCATTCTCTTCTTCTGGCCCACGACCGGCATCGTCACCGTCGCCTGGGTGCTCGCCACCGCCGCCTTCGCCATCGCCCTGGTCCTGCTCTTCGTCGCACTGCGGCTGAAGCGGCTGAAGGACCGGATTGGAGCACGAGCCTGACCATGCGCTACACCGGACCGATCCTCGACGCCCACCACCACCTCTGGGACCTGAAGCTCGAGAAGCACCCCTGGCTCCTGCCCCAGGCCGGCCGCCGCAAGATCTTCGGCGACACGACGCCGCTCTACCGGAACTACCTGCCGGACGACCTCGAGCGCGACGCCGCCGGGCTCGACCTCGTGGGCTCGGTGCACATCGAGGCGAGCTGGGACAGGAACGACCCGGTCGGCGAGACCCGCTGGATCGCCGGCCTCAGGGAACGAAACCGCCTGCCGACGGTCGCTGTCGTCCGCGCTCCACTCGACGAACCGGGTGTCGGTGCCGTTCTCGAGGCCCAGTGCGAATTCGACTTCGTCCGCGGCGTGCGCTTCATCTTGAGCTGGCACGAGGATCCGGACAAACGCTTCGTCGAACGCGCCGACTACATGTCCGATCCCCAATGGCTCGCCGGCTTCGCCCTGCTCCGCGAGTTCGGCCTCTCCTTCGACATGCTGATCTTCCCGGGCCAGCTCGCCGACGCTGCCGGCCTCGCCGACCGCTTCCCGGAAACCACCATCGTCGTCAACCACGCCGGCAGCCCGATCGATCGCGAAGCGGCCGAGATGGAGCACTGGCGGCGCGGCCTGAAGGAGCTGGGCAAGCGGCCGAACGTCCGCCTCAAGATCTCCGACCTCTGCGCCTACGACCACGAATGGACGCTGGAGAGCCTCCGGCCCGTGGTCCACGACTGCCTCGACGCCTTCGGCACGGACCGGTCGATGTTCGCCTCGGACTTCCCGGTCGCCGGCCTGCATACCGGCTACGCCCGGATGTACGACGCCTTCAAGGATATCGTGCAGGACCTGACGGCGGCGGAGCAGCGCGCCCTCTTCCACGACAACGCCGTGCGCGACTACCGGATCGACAAGTCGGACCTACGAGATTAGCATATCATCATACAAACTGCCGGGACGGCCGGCCAAACCGGGGGAAACATCCATGTCGAGCAGCCTCAAGCTGACGCTGTCCAGCGCCGCCTGCGCCATCGCGCTCACCGCCATGAGCACGGCCACCAGCACGCCGGCTCTGGCGCTCGCCAAGTGCATGACCGGCGAGCGCGAGGCGCCCTACACCATCGGCTGGGCCAACATCTACTCGATCCCGACCTGGATGAAGCAGACCCAGGGCACCATCGAGGACGTGTTCAACCAGCTCAAGGAGCAGGGCCTGACGGACGAGTTCGTCGTCACCGACGCCGAGGGCAACGCCAACACCCAGATCACCCAGATCCAGTCGATGATCGACGCCGATGTCGACGGCATCGTCGTCATCGCCGGCTCGTCGACCGCCCTCGACCGGGTCATCGCCCAGGCCTGCGAGAAGGGCATCGCCGTCATCAATGTCGACAGCCTGGTCGAGACCGACGAGATCACCGCCAAGATCAACACCGACTCGAACATGTGGGGCCAGCTCGCTGCCGAATGGATGGTCGAGCAGCTCGGCGGCGAGGGCAAGGTTATCATCATGAACGGCCCCGCCGGCGTCTCGGTCAGCGAGGATCGCCGCGCCGGTGCCACGCCGGTGCTCGAGGCCAATCCCGGCATCGAGGTCCTGACCGAGACCAACACCCCCTACAACGCCGCCCCCGCCCAGGAGGCGATGACCAGCCTGCTCTTCCAGTACCCTGAGATCGACGGCATCCTCAGCTTCGGCGGTGCGCTCACCGCCGGCGCCATTCTCGCCATGGACCGCCAGGGCCGCGACGTGCCGCCGAGCTCGGGCGAGAACTACCGCCAGTTCCTCGAGCTCTGGAGCGAGAAGGGCTTCCCCGGCTGGGCCACCATGCAGCCCAACTGGCTCGGCGGTCTCGGCGTCTACGCGGCCGTCAAGGCGCTCGAGGGCGAGGACATCGCCCCGTTCGTCGAGGTGCCGCTGCCGATCATCACCGACGAGAACCTGGATGAGTACCTGGCCCGCGCCGAGGACTTCCCGGCCGACGGCTACATCTACTCACCCTACGATCTCGCCCTCTTCGACGAGATTCTCGGCCTCAAGTAAGCAAGCGGCGGCGAGCAGCGGTTCATGGATTCGGCACCGCTGCTCGCGGCCCGAGGGCTTGCCAAGAGCTTCTTCGAGAACACCGTCCTCGACGGCGTCTCGATCGACATCCATCCGGGCCGCGTCCACGCGCTGCTCGGCGAGAATGGCGCCGGCAAGTCGACACTCATCAACCTCATCTCCGGCGTGCTTCGCCCCGATGCCGGCACCATCGCCATCGACGGCACCGAGCACGGCTCGCTCACGCCCGCCCTCGCCCGCGAGCTCGGCATCGCCGTCGTCCAGCAGGAGCTGAGCCTCGCCCCCAACCTCTCGGTCGCCGAGAACATCGTCATGGGTGCCGTGCCGCGCCGCGGCCCCCTTACCGACTACACGAGGCTCGCCGCCGAAGCCGGCCGGCTCTGCCGGCGGCTGGGCCTCGACATGCCGCTCGACACCCCGGTCGACCGCATCTCCCTCGGCCGGCGCCAGCTCATCGAGATCGCCAAGGCCCTCTATCGCCGGCCGCGCCTCCTCATCCTCGACGAGCCCACCTCCTCGCTCACCGGCCACGAGGTGCGCATCCTCTTTGGCCTCCTGCGCGAGCTGCAGGCCGACGGTGTGGCCATCCTCTACATCTCCCACCGCCTCAACGAGGTGCTGGAGCTCTGCGACTGGGTGACCGTGCTCCGCGACGGCCAGCGCACCGCCGACCAGGCCCTCGACGGCAGTGACCCGGCGAGCCTCGTCCGGCTCATGGTCGGCCGCGAGCCGGGCGACCTCTTCCCGCCACGCCCGGCGCACAGCCCAGGCGAGACCGCCATCGCCGTCCGGGGCCTCGTCGCCGAGGGTGTCTCCGGCGTCGATCTCGAGCTCCGCCATGGCGAGATCCTCGGCATTGGCGGCCTGCTCGGCCAGGGCCAGGAGGAGACGCTCAGGACCCTCTTCGGCGACCAGCCGGCGAAGGCGGGCGAGATCCGCCTCGCCGGCGAGGTACAGCGCCGCCTCACCCCGATCCGGGCGATCGAAGCCGGCACCGTCTACGTGCCCGCGGACCGCAAGCGCGAGGCCGTGCTCCTGCCCCTCTCCATCCGCTTCAACCTCACTTTGCCCTCGCTCCGCCGCCTTGCCCGGCGCGGCCTGCGCCGCCTGCAGGACGAGGCCCGGACCGCCACGGACGCCATCCGCGACTTCGCCATCCGCGTCGCCGATCCGGCCCAGCCGACGCTCTATCTCTCCGGCGGCAACCAGCAGAAGGTCGCTATCGCCCGCTGGCTGCCGCTCGGGCCGCGCATCCTCCTCCTCGACGACCCCACCCGCGGCGTCGATGTCGAGACCAAGCGCGAGATCTACCTGCGGCTCCGCCAGATGGCGGCCGACGGTGTCGCCATCATCCTCTCCAGCTCCGACACGCTCGAGCTGATCCACGTGGCCGACCGGGTCGCCGTCTTCCGCGGTGGCCGGGTGGTCGCCCACCTCGACCGGGACAGCCTCTCCGAGGAAGCCATCGTCGCCGCCTCGCTCGGCGTCGAGCAGGAGCTTGCCGCGTGAGCGGTTTCGCCCTGCATCTCCGCCTCCTCTGGCAGCGCAATGCCGGGCTCTACGGGCTCTATCTGCTGCTGATCGCCCTGCTCGCCGTCTACGCCTGGCTGCATCCCGGCCTCCTGAGCGTCGCCGGTGTCGCCCGCTTCACCCAGAACTGGTTTCCCATCGCGGTCGTCGCCCTCGCCCAGACCCTGATCATGCTGATGGGCGGCATCGACCTCGCCATCGGCGCCACGGTCAGCCTCGGCTGCGTGCTGGCCGCGAGCTGGATCGGCGACAGCTATGGCGGCGCCGCCCTCGGCATCACGCTAGCGGTCAGTGTCGGAGCCATCATCGGTGGCACGGTCGGCGCCATCGTGGCGCTGCTGCGCATCCCGGCCATCGTCGTGACGCTCGCCGCCTCCTTCATCATCGGCGGCATCGCTCTCCTCGTCATGCCGCGCCCCGGCGGCCACGTCCCGGCCTGGCTCTCCGACGGCCTCGCCGGCGAGACGCCGACCGCCCTCGTCCTCCTCCTCTGCCTGCTCGTCGCCTGGCGCATCCTGCAGGCCACCCCGCTCGGCCAGGACATCAACGCCGCCGGCAACAACCCGCACGGCGCCTTCAGAAGCGGCGTCAACGTCGCCCGGGCGCGCATCGTCGCCTATGCCATCTCCGGCGCCCTCTCGGCCTTCGCCGGCGTGTATGTGGCGGCACAGACCGGCTCGGGCGATCCGATCATCGGCACCCCCTTCATCCTCGACTCGATCACCGCGGCCGTGCTCGGCGGCGTCGGCTTCCTCGGCGGCATCGGCGCGTTTCGCGGTGCCATCGCCGGCAGCCTGCTCCTCGCGGTCATGATCAACGTCATGTTCTTCCTGGGATTCCCGCCGGTCGCCCAGTACATCGCCAAGGGCCTGATCATCGTGGTCGCCATGGGCCTCCGCCTGCTCAGGGAGCGCTGAGCCGATGCTCGCGAGCCTGAAACGTGTGCCCGGTGCGAGCTGGCTCTTCCATCCGGTGACCCTCGTCTATCTCGTCGTCATCGCCATCTGGATCATCGCCGGCATCATGAAGCCGGGCTTCGCCCGGATCGGCCACCTCCGCTATTTGCTCGAGCTCGCCGCCGTGATCGGCATCGCCGCCGCCGGCCAGACGCTGGTCATCATCGCCGCCGGCATCGACCTCTCGGTCGCCGCCATCATCACCTTCGCCGCCATCCTCACCCCCATCGTCTCGGCCGGCTGGGACCCGACCGGGCTCGTCGGCATCCTCGTTGTGCTCGCCATCACCACGGCCATCGGCGCCGTCAACGGCGTCGGCGTCGTGCTGCTCCGCGTCCACCCGCTCATCATCACGCTGGCTACCGCCACCATCCTGCAGGGCTCGCTCCTGCTCATCGCCGGCGGCAGCGCCGTCTCGACCACCAATCCCGCCGTCGTCTGGCTCGGCAACGAGCGCATCTGGGGCTTTCCCGTCACCATCCTCACCTGGCTGGTCGTTGCCGCCGCCACGCTCGTCGTCCTGCACCGCAGCGTGCTCGGCAGCTGGCTCTACGCCATCGGCACCAATCCCCGTGCCAGCCGCCTCGCCGGGGTCGATGCCCCGCTTACCCTGATCATCGCCTACGCCATCTCCGGCGCCTCGGCCGGCCTCGCCGGGCTCCTCCTGCTCGGCATGAACCGGCAGGGCTATGTCGGCATCGGCGAGCCCTATCTCCTCGGCACCATCGCCGCCGTAGTCGTCGGCGGCACCTCCATCCTCGGCGGCCGCGGCAGCTATCTCGGCACCATCGCCGGCGCCATCCTGCTGGTCACGCTCACCGCCCTCATCACCGTCGTCAACGCCTC
>CAZGUW010000216.1:0-8512 GCA_964528705.1 uncultured Geminicoccaceae bacterium | reverse complement strand
GTACCAGGCTTCGGCTGTCCGTCTCTTCCGGCCGGCAGGCGCGGGCGATCACGGCCTCGGGCGTGTCCCTCGGATCGACCTCGAGCCGCCGGCAGATCGCATCGATCACGCCGGCCGGCCCGCCATGCCGGTCGGCGAGGCCGAGGAGATGGTCGCGCATGCCGAGCAGCTGGCCGAGCGCCTCGGTCAGCGAGCCGTCGGCGAGCAGGATCGCCACCGCCTCGATCGCCTCGCGCAGCACCGCATCCTCGCTGGCCAGCACGGCCTGCCGCGCCTCGATCTGCCGCTCGCGCGCCGTGCGCTCGTCGATCAGCTCGAAATGCGGCGCAATGCCCGCCTCCAGCGGAAAGCGCCGGAGCAGCGACTGGCAGAACGCGTGGATCGTGGTGATCGCGAGGCCGTTCGGCAGGTCGAGCACCTGGGCGAAAAGCCGCCGCGCCCGGTCGGTCGTGGCCCGGTCCGCCGGCTGGCCCAGCAGAGTCTCGAGGTCAAGGGCGAGCTTCGCCGCGTCCTTCTCGATCGCCCAGGCCGCGAGCTGCGCTTCGATCCTGGCCGCCATCTCGGCCGCGGCGGCGCGCGTGAAGGTGAGGCAGAGGATCGTCTCCGGGTCGTTCCCGGCGAGCAGCAGCCGCAGCACTCGGCTGGTCAGCACGCGGGTCTTGCCGGTCCCGGCATTGGCCGTGACCCAGACCGAGTGGCCGGGATCGGCCGCCCGGCTCTGCTCGGCGGTCGGGCGCGAGACGGGCCGCTCAGTCACCACCGCCCCGCCATTCCTTGATCCGTGCCAGATGCTCGTATGGGTTGAAGGCCGGTGCGATCTCCGGGCGTGGCACGGAGAAGTATGGGGTCCGCGGGTCGTCGAAGACCGCGAAGAGGCGCCGCACACCGTCGAGCGCCGCCTCGATCTGCTGGCCCAGATCCTCGCCCGAGCCCCGCACCTCGAGCCTGGGCGGCACGAGGCTCGCCTTGACCGGCCAGTAGGCGATCTCGGCGACATCCTGGCCGTCCACCTTCTCGAAGCCGCCGCCCCGCGCGATCGCGGCCTCGAGCGGCAGTTGCGGGTTCAGCCCCCGGGCGATCTCGGGGGCGCGCGGAATGCTGCCGGTCTTGTAGTCGCCGATGCCGATCGCACCGTCGGCACCGATCTCGAGCCGGTCGGCCCGCGCCCGGATGGTGTAGCGGCCGGCGTCATCGACGACGAGGCTGCCGCGCGTCTCGACCAGGATCCGCTCGATGCGCCCGCGCCTCGCCCGTTCCTGCTCGAGGAACCAGCTGGCCACCCGGCGAAAGCGCGGCCACCAGAGGGTCTGGACCTCTGGCCGCGTGGCGAGCCGGGCGAAGGCCTCGAGGCCGAGCCTGACGATCTCCTTCTCGGCATCGGCGGGCAGCACTTGCGGATGGCGCTCGACGAATCGTTGCAGCACCTTGTGGATGAGCTGGCCGTAATCGCTGGCACCGGGTTCGGCGTCCAGCGGGTCCAGCTCGTCGAGCTTGAGGATGCGCCTGGCGTAGATGCTGTAAGGATCGCGCATCAGCCGCTCGATATCCGTCACCCAGAGCTCCCGCGGCCGGGCGGCGGCGGGCGGTCTCGGCTCCGGGGGCGGGCAGGGCGTGATCGGCCCTTCCGGGGCATCGAGGCGCCGCTGCCAGTCCTGCCACTCGGCCGCCGGTCGCAGCAGGTCGCGCTGCCCGACCGCCCTGGTCACGGCATCCAGGCGCTGCAGCCAGCGCGACGGGACGGTGGGCGCGCCGCCCGGGTCCTTGGCGGCCCGGGTGAAGAGCACCTCGGGGGCTCCAGCGGCCATGAAGAGGTCGTGCGCCGCGATGCCGATCGAGAGCTCGACCGGCGGCAGGCCGAGCGTCTGGCGGAGATGCCGGTTGAGCCAGGGCCCGGGCTCGCCGGTGCGTGGCCAGGTGCCTTCGTTGAGCCCGGCGATCACCACCGTGTCGGCTTCTACCAGCCGCGCCTCGAGCTGTCCGAGGATCATCAGCCGCTCGTGGCTGCGCCCGTGGGGGCGCACCGCCTCCGCGCCCATCAGCACGGCGAGCACGGCCGGATAGGCGTTGGATGCCGGCGCGCTCTCGCCCGCGGCCGCTTCGAGGAGCCGCGCCAGGAAGTCACGCGCCGCCTCGCCTGTCTCCCTGGCCCAGAGCTCGCGCGCGTCGCCGTCCGCGTCGGCGGCGAGCCACTCGACGAAGGCCAGGTGCGCCTCGATCAGGGCCGGGAAGGGGCCGCCGGCCGCCGCCGTCTCGAGCAGCGGCTCGACCGCCGCCGCGAGCTTCCCAAGCCAGGCGCGAAGCGCCTCGTCCTTCTCCGGGTGCAGGGCCTCGATCAGCGGCCGGATGCCCGGGGCCGGGCGGGCGCCGCGCAGCACCTTGCGATCGAGCAGGCGGGCCAGCCGACGCAGCCCGCCCGGGGGCAGCCCGCCCCGCGCCAGGGGATGCTTCAGCGCGGAGAGGAGCTGCACCGGGCCGCCATCGCCGAGAAAGGCGTGCGCGGTCAGCAGGATGAAGCTGCCGGGCGGGGTCTGGTCGAGCGGCACGCCGCCGCTGTCGTCCACCTCGATCTGCCAGCGCGCGAGCTCGGCCGCGACCCGTCGCGCCAGTTGCCGGTCGGGGGTCACCAGCGCCGCCCGGCGCCCCGGCTCCTCGAGCACGGCCCGCAGCTTCAGCGCCACCAGGAGCGCCTCCTCGGCATGCCCCGCACACTCGGCGATCTCGAGCCCTTCGAGTGCTGCGGCCGGCGGCTGCGGCAGGTCCTGCCACGCCTCGGCGGTCGCCGCCGGGCGCATGATCTCGGCCAGGAAAGCGGTGCGTTCCGGCGCCGACCGGGCCGGGGCCGGATCGGGCCACAGCACCACGTCCCCGGGCTCGCGGCCCAGCCGGTCGAGCAGCAGGCGGAAGGGATGGAAAGGGTGGGTCGGCCCCATCGCGGCATAGCTCGCGGGGTCAATCAGCGGGTCGAAGCCCGGCAGCACCACCATGCCGGAATCGAGCTCGAGCACCGCCGCAAGAAGATCGGCCACCGCCGGCACCGTGCCGGTGATTCCGGCGGCGATCACCGGCCCCGCCGGCGGCGTCGTCCGCAACGCCGCGGCAGCCGCCTCGAGCCGCGTATTCCGCCAGGCCGCCGGATCGCTAGCTCCCTCCGCGTGGAGCAGCATCGGCCAGGCCTCGTCGAGCAGGCCGAGGAACTTGACCACCGCCTGCCAGTGCTCGGCGAGGTCGCCCAGCAGGAGCGCGGCGAGCCGGCCGAGGTCGGCCCGTTCGGTCTGCACCATGTCGAGCAGCTCGGCGAGGGCCGTGGCGAGGCGGATCGCCTGCTCGTCCGGCATCGGATCCTTGGCCTTGACCAGCCGGGCGAGCAGCAGGCGGCGGCGCAGCGGGTCGATCGGTGGCGGCAGGTCCGGGGCGGGGCCGGCGAGCGGCAGCGGCAGGTCGCCGAGATCGACCTCACCCACGGGTTGCAGCCGCGGCAGCAGCAGCGCCGGGGCCGGCGAGAGCTCGAGGAAGACGTCGCGCAGCTCGAGGCAGGCACGCCGTGACGGCAGCAGGATCAGGTGATCGGCGAGCCGCTCGGCCGGTTCCTGCAGCAGCGTCCTCGCAAGGCTAGCGAGGAACGGCCGTTCCGCCGGAATGCTCAGGAGCCTGCCCATGGGCACAACTCTAGCTCTGGTTGAGGAGCGGCGCCAGCCGGTCAGCCCAGAAAGTGTCGCCGGAAAGCTGCAGGACCCGCGCCTCGCCCTCGCCGATGGTAATCCCGATGGCGAGGCTGCTCGCTGGGAACCAGTCCGGCCCGGCCCGCTCCGGCCATTCGACGAGCAGCAGCGCCTGGCCGAGGGCGTCGTCGAGGCCGAGCTCGATCAGCTCGTCGGCGCCGTTCAGCCTGTAGAGGTCGGCATGCAGGATCTCGCCAGCCTGGGCCGCGTAGTGCTGCACCAGCGTGTAGGTTGGCGAGGGCACCTCGACGGCGCCACCCATCCACGCCTGGATGATCGCGCGGGCGAGCTCGCTCTTGCCCGCACCCAGGTCACCTTCGAGGAGCAGCGTGTCGCCAGGGGCAAGGCGAGCCGCAAGGCCACGCGCGAATGCCAGGGTGGCATCGCGCGTGGCGCAGGCGAGCTCGTGCCGGAAGCCGGGCAAGGGCGTCAGTAGCGGTACTGCTCGGACTTGAAGGGGCCCGGCGGCTGCACGCCGATATAGGCCGCCTGGTCGGCCGAGAGCTTGGTCAGCTGGACCCCGAGCTTGTCGAGATGCAGCGCCGCCACCTTCTCGTCGAGATGCTTCGGCAGCACGTAGACCTGGTTCTCGTACTTGCCGGTATTGGTCCAGAGCTCGATCTGCGCCAGCACCTGGTTGGTGAAGGAGGCGCTCATGACGAAGCTCGGATGGCCGGTGCCGCAGCCGAGATTGACCAGCCGGCCCTTCGCCAGCAGCACGATCTGCTTGCCGTCCGGGAACTCGATCTGGTCGACCTGCGGCTTGACCTCGGTCCACTTGAGGTTCTTCAGATCGGCGACGCGGATCTCGTTGTCGAAATGGCCGATATTGCAGACGATGGCCCCGTCCTTCATCGCCCGCATGTGGTCGAGGGTGATGATGTCCTTGTTGCCCGTGGCGGTGACGAAGATGTCGGCGCGGGTCGAGGCGTCCTCCATCGTCACCACCTCGTAGCCGTCCATCGCCGCCTGCAGCGCGCAGATCGGGTCGATCTCGGTGACCATGACGCGGGCACCGGCATGGCGCAGGCTCTCGGCCGAGCCCTTGCCGACATCGCCGTAGCCGGCAACCACGGCCACCTTGCCGGCCATCATCACGTCGGTGGCGCGGCGGATGCCGTCGACCAGGCTTTCGCGGCAGCCGTACTTGTTGTCGAACTTCGACTTGGTGACGCTGTCGTTGACGTTGATCGCCGGCACCTTGAGCGTGCCCTTGCGCGCCATGTCGTAGAGGCGGAGCACGCCGGTCGTCGTCTCCTCCGAGATGCCCTTCACCGCTTCCATCAGGTCCGGGTGCTTCTCGTGCATCACGAGGGTCAGGTCGCCGCCGTCATCGAGGATCATGTTCGGGGTCCAGCCGTCCGGCCCCTTGATGGTCTGCTCGATGCACCAGTCGTACTCCTCCTCGGTCTCGCCCTTCCAGGCGAAGACCGGGATGCCGCTATCGGCGATGGCCGCCGCGGCGTGGTCCTGGGTCGAGAAGATGTTGCAGGACGACCAGCGGATGCTGGCCCCGAGGTGGACCAGGGTGCGGATCAGCACCGCGGTCTGGATGGTCATGTGCAGGCAGCCGGCAATGCGCGCACCCTTGAGTGGCTGGGAGGAGCCGTACTCGTCGCGCAGCGCCATCAGGCCCGGCATTTCCTTCTCGGCGATCGCGATCTCGCGATGGCCCCAGCCGGCAAGGCCGATATCGGCCACTTTGAAATCGGTGAATTGGCTCATGTGTTCAGGTCTTTCCCGTAACTGTCCAAGGCCCGGTTCGGGCCGTGGCGCAGGAGGACGGGCCCCAGGGCGGCAGGTTTCGCCGCCCCGGCCCGCGCCATGGCCACAGCCAGGCTCAATCGCTCTCGTCGAAGCCGCGCTCCACCAGGCCGACAAGGGCGGCCAGGGCCGCCTCGGCGTCGCGCCCGCGCGCTTCTAGCATCAGTGTCGAGCCGCGACCAGCCGCCAGCATCATGAGCCCGAGAATGGACGTCGCCGGCACCTGCATGCCGTCCTTCTCGACCAGCACGTCGGCATCGTGCTCGCCCGCGAGCCGTACCAGCTTGGCCGCCGCGCGGGCATGCAGGCCCCGCGCGTTGACGATGGTGCAGCTCTGGCGCCACGCATCCGGCACGGCGTCGCCCGGCACCCGCTCAGCCCGCCGGGGCCTTGCCCGGGGCCAGGAGCCGGCTCGCCACGTTGATGTACTTGCGTCCGGCATCCTGGGCGGCTTCCACTGCCGCCTCGAGGTCGTCCTGGCCGCGCACGCCGGCGAGCTTGATGAGCATCGGCAGGTTGACCCCGGCGATCACCTCGACCCCCGGCCGCTCGAGCGTCGAGATGGCGAGGTTGGAGGGCGTGCCGCCGAACATGTCGGTGAGGATGATGACCCCCCGGCCGGTATCCATCGCCTGGACCGCGGCGACGATGTCCTGCCGGCGCTGCTCGATGTCGTCGTCCGCACCGATGCTGATCGCGGCGATCTGCGATTGCGGGCCCACCACATGCTGCATCGCCGCGGCGAACTCCTCCGCCAGTCGGCCATGCGTCACCAGTACCAAGCCGATCATCGTCCCCCGCTGACCTGTCTCACCCGCCGCCGGATGCCAGACCCACCCGCGCAACGCTTGAAGCCGTGGCCCGGGGCTCGCCCGCTGCCGCCAGCTCGCGGTGGGAGGTGCTTACCTCGTATCCGGCGCGACGCAAAGTGTCGGTCAGGAGCGTCGCCACGAAAACCGACCGGTGCTGGCCGCCGGTGCAGCCGATGGCGATCGTCAGGTAGCTCTTGCCCTCGGCCAGGTAGCGCGGCAGCAGCGGCACCACCAGGTCCTCCAGCCGCGCCATGAACGAGTCGAAATCCGGGTCGTTGCGGACATGCGCCTGGACGGAAGGATCGAGTCCGGTCAAAGGCTTGAGTGCCGGAACGTAATGTGGATTCTGAAGAAAGCGCACATCGATCACGAGATCCGCCTCGCGCGGCAGGCCGCGCCGGTAGGCGAACGATACGACGCTGATCGTCAGGCCTGGCGCATCCTGGGCCTGTGGGAAATGCCCGGCGAGCACGCGGTGGAGCTCGGGCAGGCTGAGCTGGGTCGTGTCGATCACCACGTCGGCCGCGGCACGCAGCGGTGCCAGCAGCGCCCGTTCGGCGGCGATGCCGTCCTGCACCGGACGATCGCCGGCGAGCGGGTGGCGGCGGCGCGTCTCGGTGAAGCGGCGCTGCAGCACCTCGTCGTCGCAGTCGCAGAAGAGCAGGGTCACGGCGACCTGCGGGTTGACGCGGGCGAACCGCTCGACCAGCCGCGCCAGGCGGCGCGGGTCGAAGGCACGGGTGCGGCTGTCGATGCCGACGGCGAGGTCGCGCTCGAGTTCCTCGTCGAGCCTGATGAAGCGCTCGATCAGGGGGATCGGCAGGTTGTCGATCGCCTCGAAGCCCTGGTCCTCGAGCCGCTTGAGGACGCTGGTGCGACCGGCGCCCGCCATGCCGGTGACGATGACCAGACGCCGCCGGCCGCCGCTCAAGCGACCCGCTCCCCGGTGAGCAGGACAGCAAGACGGGCGGTGGCCGAGGCGGTGAACGGATCGAGGCGATAGAGTGGCAGGCGGCAGCCGCAGTAGACGGCCGTCGCCGGCTCGGGCAGCCGGTCCGCCGCCGGGGCCGCGCCCCTGACCAGGTCGAGGCAGAGATCGAGCCCGGTTCGACCGAGGGCCGGCTCGCGGAAGATTCCCTGGCCGCGCAGCTCGATGAGGCCGGGCTCGCCCGGCGGGCTGGCGACCAGCCGGCCATTGCCGCCCGCCTCGATCCTGACGAGGTCGTCGGCAACCAGCTGCGCGCCCTGCTCCATCAGACGAAGCGCCAGATCGCTCTTGCCGGCGCCCGACGGTCCGCGCAGCAGGATGCCATGCCCACGCCAGCGGACCACCGTGGCGTGGACGACCACGCTGCCGCTCTCGCCTTCAGTGGCCGCTGTCTGCGGACCGCCGGCCGGCTTTCGTCGTTCATCGGGAGCGGCGTTCGGTACCGGCGTCGTGACCATGCTTCAGGCCGCTTGCGGCCGCTGCCGCCCGGTCAACAGCTCGAAGGCGCGGCCGGGCTCCTCGACCTCGCGCAGCGCCTTGCAAAGCCCCTCGTCGCGGAACACCCGGGCGACCCGGGCGAGCGCCTTGAGGTGATCGGCCGCGGCACCGGTCGGCGCCAGCAGGAGGAAGAGCAGGTCCACGGGCTCGTCGTCCAAAGCCTCGAAATCGACGGGCTGCTCCAGCCGCGCGAACACGCCGACCAGCCGGTCGAGGCCGTCGAGCTTGGCGTGCGGGATGGCGAGGCCGTCGCCGATGCCGGTCGTGCCGAGCTTCTCGCGCTCGAGCAGGGCGTCCAGCACCTTGCCCGCGTCGAGAGCTTCGTCGGCTGCGACCCGGTCGGCCAGCGCCCGCAGCACCTGCCGCTTGCTGCCCGCCTTCAGCCCGAGAATCACCGAGCCGGGTGGGAGCAGGTCAAAGAGCTCGATCATCGCGATGCTTTCAACCACTGAGGGGCGCACAGGTCCTGCCCCGGGAGCCTGCCGGCCGACCACCGGCGGCCGGTGCGGCAAGGGAACGGTGAGACGCCGGCGGCGGCCCGCGAACGCCTTGAAATATAGCACGGCCCGCCGGCGTGCGTCGCCGGGGTTGCCGCCGAAGCGATGCCGTCGGCCGGCCGCGTGCGTGGTCCGCAACACCCGATCGCCGGGCCGCGACACGGGCCTGCCGGCAACGGGGCGGGCATGCCGGTCATCGACCGAGCGCCTTGCTGCGGCGGCGCTGGGTGGACG
>CAZGUW010000215.1:0-8547 GCA_964528705.1 uncultured Geminicoccaceae bacterium | reverse complement strand
CGGCGAGGCGAGGTTGACGAGGCCTTCTGCCCAGTCCGGCACAGCCGCCGGCGTGGCGACGATTTCCGCCATGGTTCCCTTCCGATGCGATGGCCCGTTGTGTTGGCGGGCGCATCGTAGCGGCCGCGCGGGCACCCGTCTGCCCTCCTGAGTATGTCCGTGCATGCCGGCCATCATGATGAGCGTTGCATTAACCATTCGCCAAATGCTCGATTACAGGTCGCGCTCATCAACTGGGTCGACGCCATGAGTCAGGTCACCGTCACCATTCGCGCCCATGCCGCCGCCGGCAGCGATTTCAGCAAGCTGCGGCTGCTGCTCGACGGCCAGGTGGTCGGCGAGGCGGTGGTGCGCGGCTCGACGCCGACGGACACGGTCTTCGTGCTCGAGGACGTCGACCCGGCGGTGGCGCACCGGATCGGCGTGCAGCACTACCACGACACCACGGCACGGGCCCTGACCATCGAGAGCGTCACGGTCGCCGGCACGGTGATCGACGCGAGCCAGGGCGTGCAGGACGTGGGGCCGTATGACGGCCGCGTGCTCGTGGCGGGGGAGGATGCCGGGCGGATCCTCTACAACGGCACCTGGGAGGTCGACGTGCCGGCGAGCGTCTTCGGCGCGCCGACGCCCGATCCGGACCCGACGCCCGATCCGGACCCGGCTCCGGACCCCGACCCGACCCCGGACCCGGACCCGACTGGGGACCCCGGGCCGGACCCGGTGCCCGATCCGGGGCCGAGCGGCGAGGGCGGCGACACGGCGATCGTGCTGACGCTGGCCGCAGCACCGGGCTCGGACTTCGCCAAGTTCAAGCTCCTGGTCGATGGTGCGGTGGTCGGCGAGGCGCGGGTGACGAGTGCGGCGGCGACAGAGTTCGCCTTCACGGTCGCCGGGCTCGACGACGGGTCGCCGCACGAGGTGGCGATCGAGCACTATCACGACACGAGCTTGCGGGCGCTCGACATCCTTGGCGTGGCCGTCAACGGCACGGCGCTCGATCCGGCAAGCGGCGCGCAGGACGTGGGGCCGCGCGACGGCAACGTGATCAAGCACGGTGAGGCGGCGGCGACGATCACCTATAACGGTACGTGGTACGTCCAGGTGCCGGCCAGCGTCTTCGGCGAGCCGGCGCCAGAGCCCGACCCGTCACCCGATCCCGACCCGACGCCGGACCCCGACCCTGCGCCGGACCCGGATCCCGTGCCCGATCCGGATCCGACGCCGGATCCGGACCCGGCCCCGGACCCTGTGCCGGGGGGCGACTACGGGGCGCTGGTGGCAGGGCTCGGCGGCATCGCGCACTGGCGCTTCGCCGAGACGGGGGGCAGCGAGGCGGCGGATGCGCTGGGGTCGAGCGATGCCGGCCTGCGCAATGGTGCGGGTCTCGGTGCGGCGAGCCTCGTGGGCGACGACGGGGCCGTCCGGCTCGACGGGCAGGACGACTATCTCCTGGTGCCGTCGGGCGGCGACCCGGTCCGGCTGATGATCCTCGGCGACAGCCTCTCGACGCCGACCTCGCCGCGCATGGCGGCGAGCGAGACGATCCCGGGCCAGCTGGCGCCGCGGCTGGCCGAGGCCGGCTGGAACGTCGAGCTGATCAATCTCTCGAAAAGCGGCAGCACCGTGGTCGGCGGGCTCGACCGGCTCGAGGCCTATCTCGCCGACGGGACGAACCCGCTGCCGGACGCGGCGCTGGTGGCGCTCGGCACCAATGACAGCCGGAGCAGACTCGCCCTCGAGACGGTCGAGGCGAAGCTGCACGGTATCATGGACCTGCTCGACCAGAACGAGGTGGCGACGCTGCTCGCCGGCAGCCCGGCGCAATGGGCGCAGGCGGGCAAGGGCTACCCGACGGAGGCTCAAGCCGAGGCGTTCCACCAGATCTTCGCTGACGAGGCCGCCGAGCATGGTGCGGCCTACTACCCCAACTATTTGAAGGCGGTCTTCGGCGCCGGCGTCGACACCTACACGAGCGACGGCGTCCACCCGACGCCCGCCGGCAATTCGCTGATCCTCGACGACCTGATCGACGACATCGAGGCCTTGCTCGAGCCCTTCGGCAAGGGGGATGCGGATCCCCTGGCGCTCGCCCAGGGCACCGTCTCGCTCTGGTTCGCGGCCGACGACCTGAACGGCCGGCAGGGCCTCCTGAGCAAGGACGCATCGGGCTATGGCGGGGGCGGCGATGTCAGCCTCTATCTCGACGGCGACCAGCTTGTGCTGCGGCTGCAGGATGGCTCGAGCAGCCATGAGCTGCGCTCGGCGGACGGGGCGGTGACCGCGGGCGAGGCGCATCATGTGGCCTTCACCTTCGGGCAGGGCGGGGCGGCGCTCTGGCTCGACGGGGTCGAGGTGGCGCGCTCGGCCTATACGGGCGGGCTCGAGAGCAACGCCGAGCCGCTGGTGCTCGGGGCGCTCGCCTGGACCAGCACGCGCGGCACCGGCAACAAGATCACCGACGCGTTCGACGGCCGGCTCGACGAGGTGGCGGTCTTCGACGGCCAGCTGACGCACGAGGCGGTGGCGATGCTCGCCGGGCTGGGCGAGCCGTCGGCCGAGGTGTAGCCTTGCGGCATGCGGTGCCGCCCCTAGGATCGCCGCCATGCTCATTGTCAGCGATCGGATCGCCATTCCCGAGCACGAGCTCGAAGAGGTGTTCGTGCGCGCCTCGGGGCCGGGCGGGCAGAACGTCAACAAGGTGTCGAGTGCCGTCCAGCTCCGCTTCGACGTGCGCAGCTCGCCGAGCCTGCCCGAGGCGGTCAGGGAGCGGCTCGAGCGCCTGGCCGGGCGGCGGCTGAGCCGGGACGGCGTGCTCGTCATCGACGCGCGCCGCTACCGCACCCAGGAGCGCAATCGCGAGGATGCGCGCGAGCGGCTGGCGGCGCTGGTGCGGTCGGCGGAGGAGCTGCCGACCGCGCGGCGGGCGACGCGGCCGACCCGGGCGAGCCGCGAGCGGCGCCTCGCCGGCAAGGCGGTGCGGTCGCGGGTCAAGTCGCTGCGATCGAAGCGGCCGGAGCCGGACTAGTCAGGCGTCGGTGTAGAGGTCGGCCCGGGTCGGCGGCAGCGGCGCCGTGCCGTCGGCGGCCTGGCGGGTGGCGACCACCTGGAAGAGGCGGAGCGGCCCGCGGTCGAAGCCGATGGCGACACCGGCGAGATAGGCGGCCCACATGCGGAAGCGCTCGGCGCCGACATGCCGGATGGCCTCCTCGCGCCGCGCCATCAGCCGCTCGTGCCAGAGCCGGCAGGTGCGGGCGTAGTGGCGGCGAAGACCCTCGACGTCGTGGACCTCGAGCCCCGCTGCCTCCATGACCTCGAGCGTGTGGCCGATATGGTCGAGCTCGGCGCCGGGGAAGATGTAGCGGAGGATGATGCGGCGGCTGGCGGAAGGGCGGCGGAAGGCCTTGCGCTCCTTCTTGGCGCGGCGGGTGATGCCATGGTTGAGCAGGATGCCGCCGGGGGCCAGGAGCTTCCCGAGCTTTCTGAAGTAGGTCGGGTAGTTGTCGATGCCGACATGCTCGTACATGCCGATGCTGGCGATCTTGTCCCACTGGCCGTCGAGCTTGCGGTAGTCCTCGAGGGCCAGGGTGACGCGGTCGCCGAGACCCTGGCTTTCGACCTTCGCCCGGGCGTGCTCGAGCTGCGCCTCGGAGAGCGTGACGCCGTGCGCGGTGACGCCGTAGTGGCGCGCCGCATGGCAGACGAGGGCACCCCAGCCGCAGCCGATGTCGAGGAACCGTTCGCCGGGCCGCAGCCGGAGCTTTTTGCAGATGAGGTCGAGCTTGGCGGTCTGCGCCGTGTCGAGATCGGTCTCGAAGGTCTCGAAATAGGCGCAGGAATAGACCATCCCGGCATCGAGGAAGAGCCGGTAGAAGTCGTTGCTGGCGTCGTAGTGGAACTGGACGAGACGTTTGTCGTCACGGGACCGGCTGTCGCGCGCTTCCTCGTCACCTTCATAGGCATGGGTGACGCTCCCCGCCCGCGCCGGGGCGAAGGCGAGCTTGCGGGCGGCGTTCCAGGGAAAGCCGGCGAGCACGTGGCGCAGGCGGCCCCGACGCCGCTTGGCCAGGCCCTGCAGCCGGTTCATCAGCCCCAGGAGGTCGTGGTCGACAGGCTCGACGGCACCGGTGACGTAAAGGCGAAAGAGCGTGTCGAGCGTCGGGCGCCGCAGCAGGGAGCGGAGCGCACCGGGCCCGGCGATCCTGATCTCGTCGATATCCGCCCGCGCGCCGGCGGCGGCGACCCGTCGCCCGTCCCACAGGCGGACCGCGACCGGCAGGTCGAGCCGCTCGAGGAGGTGGGTGACGAGGCGGCTCGCTTCTTCGAGCAGAGGGGTGTCCTCGGGCGATGGCGGCATGGTGCGTTCCGGCGATGGCTCAGCGTTCGGCGACGAAGCGACGAAAGGCGTCGAGGGTCTCGTCGCTGACGTGGTGCTCGATGCCCTCGGCATCGACCCGGGCGATGTCGGGGCCGACGCCGAGCGCCAGGAGGAAGGATTCGACGATCTGGTGGCGGCGGCGCGATTCCTCGGCCAGCTCCCGGCCGGCCTCGGTGAGGAAAATCGCGCGGTAGGGGCGTTGCTGGATCAGCCCGTCCTCGGCCAGGCGCTTCAGCATCTTGGCCACGGTCGGCTGCGCCACGCCGAGGCGGGCCGCGATGTCGACCTGCCGCGCCTCGCCGCCATCGTCGATGAGGTCGGCGATCAGCTCGACATAGTCCTCGACCAGCTCGGTGCGCCGCGCCGCGCGGACATGGCGGAATGCCTCGACATGCGTCTCCTTGGCGACCAGCCCCGGTGCTGCCGTCTGGGGATCCGCCTCGGCCAACCGGGTTCCGGCCCGCTTGTTCGTCATCTGTCCAAATCGTCCACTCAGGCAAAATCTATGTCGGTACGGAAGGCTTCATAGCTGGGTCTATACCTTGTGTCGCCCCTTTGAATCCCGACGTGCTCGTGCCTGGGATGAGGTTCGACTCAATCAGCGAGCCTGTTGACGGAAAATTAGCTCTTGCTATATCTCATGGTCATGGCTGACTG
Source organism: uncultured Geminicoccaceae bacterium (assembly GCA_964528705.1). GTDB lineage: Bacteria > Pseudomonadota > Alphaproteobacteria > Geminicoccales > Geminicoccaceae > SLRI01. The sequence goes on along the minus strand of CAZGUW010000215.1, from coordinate 3,512 downwards.
ACAGCGACGAAGGAGAAAGGCGCAGATGATCGATGGCGTTGGACGACGGGTGGTATTCGCTTCGGTTGCTGCCGGTCTGCTGCTGGCTGCCGGAGCCCCGGGCGAGCCGGCCGCCGCGGAGAAGCTCAAGGCGGTCACGACCTTCACGGTGCTCGCCGACATCGCGCAGAATGTCGCCGGCGACGCCGCCGAGGTCGTGTCGGTCACCAAGCCGGGGGCGGAGATTCACGGATACGAGCCGACGCCGCAGGACATCGTCCGCGCGCACGATGCGGATATCATCCTCTGGAATGGCCTCAATCTCGAGCTGTGGTTCGAGCAGTTCCTCGCCAATCTCGGCGACGTGCCCTCCGTGGTGCTGACGGACGGCATCGATCCCATCCCGATCGCCGAGGGGGCCTATGCGGGCAAGGCCAACCCGCATGCCTGGATGGGTCTCGACAACGCCCTCGTCTATGTCGACAACATCCGTGACGCCTTCGCCGCGCAGGATCCGGCCAACGCCGCGACCTACGCGGCCAACGCCGAGGCCTACAAGGAGAGGATTCGCGAGACCATCCAGCCGCTGCGCGAACGGGTCATGGCCATCCCGGAGGATCGCCGCTGGCTTGTCAGCTGTGAGGGTGCCTTCAGCTATCTCGCCCGTGATTTCGCCATGCACGAGCTCTATCTCTGGCCCATGAACGCCGACCAGGTCGGCACCCCGCAGCAGGTGCGGAGAGTGATCGATGCCGTGCGGGATCACCAGATACCGGTCGTCTTCTGCGAGAGCACGGTGAACACGGCACCCGCCGAGCAGGTGGCGCGCGAAACGGATGCCGTCTATGGCGGCGTGCTCTATGTCGATTCGCTCTCCGAGGCGGGCGGGCCGGTGCCGACATATCTGGACCTGCTCAGGGTCACCGCCGAGACCGTGGCGAGCGGGCTGGAGGGCAGCGGGGGATGAACGCAGCGGTGCCGCAGGCGGATATCCGGGCGGCGGCCGAGCCCGGCAGCGGCATTCTCGGCCGGGACGTCACGGTCACCTACCGCAACGGCCACACGGCGCTGCGCCACGCGAGCTTCGCCATTCCGACGAACACCATCACCGCACTCGTCGGCGTCAATGGCGCCGGCAAGTCGACCCTCTTCAAGGCGATCATGGGCTTCGTGCCGATCGCTGCGGGCGAGATCCGCATTCTCGGCCTCTCGGTGCGCGAGGCGCTGGCGAGGAACCTCGTCGCCTACGTGCCGCAGGCCGAGGAGGTCGACTGGGCCTTTCCGGTGCTGGTCGAGGACGTCGTGATGATGGGCCGCTTCGGCCACATGGGCTTCTTCCGGCGGCCGCGTGCCGTGGACCGGGCCGCCGTCGCCGAGGCGCTCGCCCGGGTGAACATGAGCGAGTTCCGCGACCGGCAGATCGGCGAGCTCTCGGGCGGCCAGCGCAAGCGCGTGTTCCTCGCCCGGGCCCTGGCCCAGGAGGGGCGGGTGATCCTCCTCGACGAGCCCTTCAGCGGTGTGGACGTCAAGACCGAGGAGCAGATCGTGGCGCTGCTCAAGAGCCTGCGCGACGAGGGCCGGGTGATGCTGGTCGCTACCCACAATCTCGGCTCCGTGCCGGAGTTCTGCGACCGCACCGTGCTGGTCAAGGGCACGGTGCTCGCCGACGGGCCGACCGAGCTCGTCTTCACCCGCGAGAACCTGGAGCACGCCTTCGGTGGCGTGCTCCGGCACTTCACCCTGGACGGCGAGCACCTGCACGACGACGACGACCCGCGCCGGCTCACCGTCATCACCGACGACGAGCGGCCCTTGGTGCGCTATGGCGGCCGGACCTGGCGGGCGGGCTCGAACGGCAACGGCCGACGGCTGTGATGGAGCTGCTGCTGCAGCCCTTCGCCTATGGCTACATGACCAACGCGATCTGGGTCTCGGCCCTGGTCGGCGGGGTCTGCGCCTTCCTCTCGGCCTATCTGATGCTCAAGGGCTGGTCGCTGATCGGCGATGCGCTCAGCCACTCCATCGTGCCAGGCGTGGCTGGCGCCTACATGCTGGGCCTGCCCTTCGCGCTCGGCGCCTTCGTCGCCGGGGGGCTCGCGGCCGGGGCCATGCTCTTCCTCAACCAGCGCTCGGGCCTCAAGGTCGACGTCATCATCGGCCTGATCTTCACCTCGTTCTTCGGCCTCGGCCTCTTCATGGTCTCGATCAACCCCATGGCGGTGAGCATCCAGACCATCATCATGGGCAACATCCTCGCCATCGACGCCGCGGACACGCTGCAGCTCGCCATCATCGGCTTCGTCTCGCTCGCCATCCTGCTGGCCAAGTGGCGGGATCTGATGGTCACTTTCTTCGACGAGAGCCACGCGCGGGCGATCGGCCTCAAGCCCGATCTCCTGAAGGCCGTGTTCTTCGTCCTGCTCGCGGCCTGCACCGTCGCCGCCATGCAGACCGTGGGCGCCTTCCTCGTCATCGCCATGGTGGTGACGCCGGGGGCCACGGCCTACCTGCTCGCCGACCGCTTCGAGCGGCTGCTCGGCCTCTCGGTCGCGATCGGCGCCTCGACCGGGGCGGTCGGCGCCTATGCCAGCTACTTCCTCGACGGTGCCACCGGCGGGATCATCGTCGCCCTGCAGACGGCGATCTTCCTCGTGGTATTCCTCCTGGCCCCCCGGCACGGACTGCTCGCCGCCCGGCGCCGGGCGGCCGCGGCGCTGGCCGAGAGCCCGAACGAGCCGCAGGAGGTGGCGTCTTGAGCGTCGGCGACCTCCTCCTGCCCTTCCAGTTCCCGTTCATGCAGAACGCCTTCTGGATCGTGCTCATCATCTCGTTCCCGACGGCGCTGCTCTCCTGCTTCCTCGTGCTCAAGGGCTGGGCGCTCATGGGCGACGCGGTGAGCCATGCCGTCCTGCCGGGCGTGGTGCTCGCCTATCTCGCCGGCCTGCCGCTGATCGTCGGCGCCTTCGGTGCCGGCATGACCTGCGCGCTCGTCACGGGCTACCTCGCGCACAACAGCCGGGTGAAGCCGGACACCGTCATGGGCGTCGTCTTCTCCGGCATGTTCGCGATCGGCATCATCCTCTTCACCTCGATCGAGTCCGACCAGCACCTCGACCACATCCTCTTCGGCAACATGCTGGGGGTCGGGCGTGCGGACCTCCTGACCTCGGGCGCCATCTCGGCCGGCGTCGCGCTGGTGCTGCTCGCCAAGTGGAAGGACTTCCTCCTGCACGCCTTCGATCCGGCGCAGGCCAGGGCCTCGGGGCTCAAGGTGGCCTGGCTGCATTACGGCCTGCTCGCGATCCTCTCGCTCACCATCGTCGCAACCCTCTCCTCGGTCGGCATCATCCTCGCCGTGGGCCTGCTGATCGCCCCCGGCGCCATCGCCTTTCTCCTCGCCCGCCGCTTCGGGACGATGCTGGTGACCGCCGTCGTCGTCACCATTCTCGCCACCTTCCTCGGCACCTGGCTCAGCTTCTTCCTCGACAGCGCACCGGCGCCGACGATCGTGCTGGTGCTGACGGGCCTCTTCC
>CAZGUW010000214.1:0-8573 GCA_964528705.1 uncultured Geminicoccaceae bacterium | reverse complement strand
CTCCCTTTACGTCGATGCAGCCGAGCCGATCACGGCCGGCCCCTTGCGCCATGCCCTGCCCGCCGGGCTCGCCCAGGCCGGGCCGCCCCGCTACCGCCGGCTCGGCTTCTGGTACTGATCATAGGAATATTATCAGAACGCCTGCACGGCGTCAAGCCGCCCGGGTTCACTCGGCAAAACAGCTATTTCTGTTGTTCCCGCACCTGCCTCGATCTGGCCGGGGCGTCACGCTGAACCTGCCAACCATCTGATATTTCTCAATAATACTCAACCAGACGGCCTTGGGTTCGCTCGCGTTGACTTTGGGTTCGTTCGTCGAATCCCCGGGTTCGATGGTCGATTCCGCAGGTTCGTTGGTCGTTTTCCCGGGTTCCTTCGTCACAAATGTCGCGGAATATGCGCCATAACGTTTCGTGATGTCGCGTATTCCGCGACATTTGCCGCCCTGCTGTCGCACTATACGCGACACCGGATACCCGACTGTCGCGTATAATGCGACAACCCACGGCCGATGTCGCATTATACGCGACAGTGTTTGGTGCGGCCGCCCTTGGAGCGGCGGTGGCCATCACGGATCGTTATGGGTCAGCAGTGGCAGCCGCAAGTGTTCGACTACTTGGCGGGAGCAGCAGGAGGCATTGCGCCATGTCCGTCATGTCCGTCACAATCGACAAGGTCCTGATCCCTCTCCTGGCGGCGGCGCTGGGCGGGCTTATCGCCGCCCTGGTCCTGAAGCCGGCGGAAATCGACTACGAGACACTGGTGAACGAGCAGATCGCCGCCTTCGATCTGCTCGCCGATGCCCTGGTCGAGCGCAGCTATCAGGCAGCGCGGCGTTGGGCAGGAGAAAGCGGTGCCAATGCGCTATCGGACGCGGAGCTGAACGCCCGACGCATGCAACATCGCGCAAACATCATGCTCGCCATGTAGGGCTTCCCAAGCCAGCTCCTGGCGCACGAGGCCTATCTGCTGGCACGTCATGACGATGCCGTAGGGCGGCTGGGCGAAGAACTTGTCGGCGGTGCGGACGGAACGGCGTTACCCGAGGAAGAGTTCCTGATCGCGGAATGCCTGCCCGAGCAACGCATCGTCGAGGATGTCAAGATCTACAGCCTCTGGCGAAAGCAGCTCTTCCGCGGCGTGTGGTCGGCCCGCTGGCTCTTCGACACGGTGGACCGCTTCGAGGATGAAGCGGAAGAAAGCCGCGTGCTGGCGCTGCTCGTCCACAACTGCCGACTTACCTGACGCCGAGATAGTCGAAGATGTAGGACATCGCCCCGAAGCGCTGGCGCAGGCCTTGCCAGTCTACCAGCTCGCGGGTGCGCACGAGCTCCGGCACCGGTCGCTGGTCGAGCTGCAGGTCGGCGGTCGCCTCCGTGAAGGTCAGGGCGCCGTCGCCGTCGGTGTCATAGAGGGCGATCCAGTTCGGCAGGCCGATGCTGTCGACGAGCAGGAACCCGAGGTTGAGGGCCTTTAGGTCGGCCGGCGGCACGCTCTCGCCATTGGCCCGGGTCCACACCCTGAGCCGATCGTTCAGGGTCGAGATCTCGGCGAGATCGGCCCGGCCGTCGCCGTTGGCGTCGGCGAGCTCGAAGGCGCTCCGGGCGCAGGCCGTGGAGGCGGCGTTCACGCATTCCCGGCCGAGGCCGCGCACCGCGCGGTCGAAGGCCTCGCCGGCGGCGAGTGCTGCACCGCCGCCGGCGAAGAGAGCGAGGCCGGCGCCGAGCAGGGCCCCGAGGGCGGTGCTGTCAGGTCTCGCGGGCAATGGCTTTGAGCTCATAGAGCAACTCCAGGGCGGCGCGCGGTGAGAGGTCGTCCGGCCGCACGGCGGCGAGCCGGTCGCCAAGGGCGAGAAGCTGCGGCGGGATGGCGGCCGGTGCCGCGACGGGCGGCCGGTTCTTGAGGCTCGCGCGAAAGAGCGGCAGGTCCTCGGCGATCTCGGCCGGTGCCGCCCGGGCCTCGCCGGCCTCGAGCTTCTCCAGCACCTCCTGGGCCCGGGCCAGCACGGCATGCGGCAGGCCGGCGAGGCGGGCGACGTGCAGGCCATAGGAGCGGTCGGCGGTGCCGGCCATCACCTCGTGGAGGAAGACGACATCGCCCTGCCACTCCTTCACCCGGACGGTGTAGGCGCCGAGCGATTCGAGCCGTGCGGCGAGGGCGGTGAGCTCGTGGTAGTGGGTCGCGAAAAGGCCGCGGCAGCGGTTGGCCTCGTGCAGGTGCTCGACCACGGCCCAGGCGAGCGACAGGCCGTCATAGGTCGCGGTACCCCGGCCGATCTCGTCGAGGATGACGAAGCTGCGCTCGCCGGCCTGGTTCAGGATGGTCGCCGTCTCGACCATCTCGACCATGAAGGTGGACTGGCCGCGCGCCAGGTCGTCGGCGGCGCCGACCCGGCTGAAGAGCTTGTCGACGACGCCGAGCCTCGCGCTCCGCGCCGGCACGAAGCTGCCGATCTGGGCGAGCACGACGATGAGCGCATTCTGGCGCAGGAAGGTGCTCTTGCCGGCCATGTTGGGGCCGGTCAGCAGCCACAGGCGCTCCGCCTCCTCCAGCCGGCAGTCATTGGCGACGAACCGCCCGCGGCCGGCTTCCAGCGCCGCCTCGACCACCGGGTGCCGGCCGCCTTCGATGCTGAAGTCGAGACCGTCGGTGAGGACGGGTGCCGTCCAGTCGGCCTCGATGGCGAGGGCGGCAAGGGCTGCCGCGACGTCGATCGCCGCGAGTGCCGCGGCTGTCCGCGCGACGGGCTCGGCGGCTTCCAGCACCAGGCCGCGCAGCTCCTCGAAGAGCTCGAGCTCGAGCGCCAGCGCCCGGTCGGCGGCGCTGGCGATGCGCCGCTCGAGGTCGGCGAGCTCGTCCGTGCCGAAGCGCTGGGCGTTGACCATGCCCTGCCGCCGGCGGAAATCGTCCGGCACCTTCCCGGCATGGGTCGCGGTAACCTCGATGAAGTAGCCCAGCATGTTGTTGTGGCGGATCTTCAGCGAGGCGATGCCGGTGGTCTCGCGATAGCGCGCCTCGAGGGCGGCGATATGGCGGCGGCCCTGGTCGCGGAGTGTTCTGAGCTCGTCGAGCTCGGCCACCGCATCGGCGCGGATAAAGCCGCCGTCCCGGGCCTGCAGCGGCGGGGCCGGCTCGAGCAGCTGCTCCAGCCGGGCGACGAGGCCGCTCGTGTCGGCGATCCCTTCGGCGAGTGCTGCGAGTGCCGGCTCGGCCGGCCGGAGCCGGTCGCTGAGGCCGTGCGCCGCGGCGAGGCCCGCGGCGAGGGCCACGAGATCGCGCGGCCCGCCCCGGCCGACCACCAGGCGCGAGAGGGCCCGGGCGATGTCCGGCACGCCCTTGAGGACGGTGCGGCAGTGCTCGCGGGCGTCCTCGTCGGCGACGAAGCCCGCGACCTCGGCGAGCCGGGCCTGGATCGGGGCGAGCGTGGCGAGGGGTGCCGCGAGGCGCTCGGCCAGGAGGCGGGCGCCGGCGCCGGTCCGGGTGCGATCGATGGTGGCGAGCAGGGCCCCCTGGCGGCGGCCGTCCTGGGTCTCCAGGAGCTCGAGATTGCGCCGGGTCGCCGGATCGATGCGCAAGGAGGCAGCGGATTCCTGCCGCTCGGGCCGGTCGAGGCGCGGCAGCAGGCCCTTCTGGGTGGTCGCCAGGTAGTCGAGGATGGCCCCGGCGGCGGCGATCTCGGCCCGCTCGAAGCGCCCGAAGGCGTCGAGCGTGGCGACCTCGAAGTGCTGCTGCAACCGGTGGGCGGCCGCCTGGCTGTCGAAGGCCGGCGGCTCAAGGAGGGTCAGGCGCGCCTGCCAGGCCTGCAGGGCCGCCTGGAGGCCCTGGTCCTCGACGAGCGAGCGCGCCAGCAGGATCTCGCCCGGGGCGAGGCGAGCGAGCAGCGGCCCCAGATCCTCCGGGGTCGTTGCCTCGGTCCGGAAGGCGCCGGTCGAGATGTCGACCCAGGCGAAGCCCAGGGCCCCACCCACCCGGGCGAGCGCACCGAGGAAGTTGTGGCGCCTGGCATCGAGGAGGCTCTCCTCGGTGAGCGTGCCCGGCGTGACGATGCGCACCACTTCACGGCGGACGACGCTCTTGCCGCCACGCTGGCGCGCGACGGCGGGATCCTCGACCTGCTCGCAGATCGCCACCTTGAAGCCGGCGCGGATCAGCCGCTCGAGATAGCTCTCGGCACTGTGCACCGGCACGCCGCACATCGGGATGTCCCGGCCCGCGTGCTGGCCGCGTTTGGTGAGGGCGATGTCGAGCGCCGGTGCCGCCGCCTCGGCGTCGGCGAAGAAGAGCTCGTAGAAGTCGCCCATGCGGAAGAACAGCAGCGATCCCGGGTGCTCGGCCTTGAGTCCCTGGTACTGCTCGATCATCGGGCTGGCGCGCTCGCCGGCCCGGGTGTCGGTTTCTACCGGACGGGGACGCCTGGCAGCCATCTAATAACCTATAGTTGAATTTTGGGTTGCCACGCTCGCGTCAGTTCCTATCATGCGCTCTCGGGACGACCGGTCATGATCGACGCCCGGCCGGGGGCCACGAAAGTCAGGCCACTATCGCCGAGGAAGCGTCGTCGGTCGAGCGAGCAACGCATGGGCAGTGCCGAGCGCGCCGAGCGAGGAGAGGGCGAGCATGTCGAAGGAACGAGCGGGCAGCCTGACGGCTGCCCGGCACGGGGAAGTCTTGGTCCGGCGCCGGGCCGGACAGGGTGGCGAAGCGGGCCGTCGCTGCCCGGGGAGGGTCGCATGATCCATCTCTCGCCCGGCTGTGACGCCTTCCTGCAGGACCAGGTGCCGAATGGCTGGCAGGACGCCGCCGGCCACGCCCGGCGCCTCGCGACCCGGCTGCAGTATCTGCCCTGGGCCGACCGGATGACGCTGCTCGACGATTTCGTCTGGGGCGAGGCCCGCCGGCTGCTCTCCAACGAGGAGATCACGGCGGTCATCAACCGGCAGCCCTACACGCTCGCCACCAGCCACGCGATCCTCGAATACGCGACGATGTGCAGTGCGGTGATCACCAGCATCTTCATGCTGCTCGAGGAGGGCGGTGCGGCGGCGCAGCCGGAGCAGGCGCTGGCATTGCTGCTCTCGCGCAGCGCCGAACACCAGGAAGCGGCGCTCGACTGGATCCGGGAGGGCGGGTTCGAGCGGCTGCAGACGGTGATGGCCCGGCTGCCCGGCTTCGCCTTTCTCTACCTTGCCGTCTATCCCAACGATTCGGCCGAGAGCTTCATGGCACGCGACGCCTTCTGGACGGCGATGCTCGGCTACTGAGCCGCGACGCCCGCGGCCAGCACCTGGCGCACCGGGGCGAAGCTCCGGCGATGATGCGGCGAGGCCCCGACCAGGGCCAGGGCCGTCCGGTGCGCCAGCGTCGGGTAGCCGGCATGGCGCTCGAAGCCGTAGGCCGGGTGGCGCCGGCCGAGGCGCGCCAGGAGCCGGTCGCGGGCCACCTTGGCGAGGATCGAGGCGGCGCCGATCTCCGCCACCGTGGCGTCGCCGCCGACGATGCAGCGCGTGCGGCAGCCGAGCCCCGGATCGAGATGGCCGTCGACCAGCACCTCGTCCGGTGCCGCGGGCAGGAGCCCGAGGAGGCGGCGCATCGCCCGCCGCATGGCGAGGTGGCTCGCGGCGAGGATGTTGAGCCGGTCGATCTCGGCGACCGAGGCGGCACCGAGCGCCCAGCACGCCTGCTCGCGGATCAGCAGCGCCAGCTCCTCCCGCCGGGCCGGCTTCAGGGTCTTCGAATCGGCCATGCCCGGGATCGCCCGCGGCAGGTGGACGGCGGCGGCCAGCACCGGGCCGGCGAGCGGCCCGCGACCCACCTCGTCGATGCCGACCCTGATGATCATCGTCATTCCGCCCTGCCGCGACATCCCTGCGCCTGTTGCGCGGCCAGGGAAATCGCATATCTCGAAGCCACGGCCAACCCATCACCAAAGGCGGCGGATGCAGATCGGCAGGGATGCCTGGCTCGGCGCGGTCCTGGCGCTCTTCGCGGTCGCGGCCGGCGCCTTCGGCGCGCATGGCGCCGGCGACGAGCGGGCGGCGGCGCTGATCGAGACCGCGGCGCGCTACCAGATGTGGCATGCGCTGGCGATCATCCTGGCCGCCATCGCCCTGCCGGCGGCGCGCCTGCCGGCCTGGTGCTTCCTGGGCGGCATTTTCGCCTTCTCGGGCAGCCTCTATGCGCTCGCTCTCGGCGCGCCCGGGCCGGTGGCGATGCTCGCACCGCTCGGCGGCCTCGCCTTCATGACCGGCTGGGCGCTGCTCGCCCTCGCCTTCTGGCGCCAGCGCCGGGCGGCCGGCTGACGTCCGCCGGGGCAGCGGCCGGTCAGAGCGACTGCAGCCGGCCGACGAAGCGGTCGAGCTCCAGGGCGCTGACCCAGCGCGGCTCGGCGGTCAGGCTGTCGACGACGAAGAGCCCGAGGATCCGCTCGTCATCCACGAACGGCACGCCCTGCGGCGTGCCCGGGCGGGGGGCCGGTGGCGGCGGCGCCGCTCCGGCGACGGCCCGCTCGAGCACCTCGCCGTGACGGGGCAGGTAGATGAGCGCCAGGCCGAGCTCCTCGTCGACAAGCTCGACCATGCCATAGGCCGCCATGCCGTCCGGGTAGCGGACCGGGACCAGGCTCGACCGGGCGAGCGCGCTTGCCGGCGCGGCAATGTGCTCGGCCGTGACGTAGAAACCGCTGGCGTCACCCTCCCCGCCCACCTGGACCAGGCCTTCGGCCAGCGGGCGGGCGCTCCTGACCGCGGCCGGTGTCCGCCCGGTCGGGCCCTCGAGCGCCGCCATGACGACCGGCCCCGCCGGCAGTGCCCGGCGCAGATCGGCGAGCGTCTCGCCGAGCGTGGCCGGGCGGGCCGAAACGCCGTCGCCCAGCGCTTCGGCGAGGTGCTCGACGAGGGCGCTCGTGGTCAGGGTCGGGCTGCCCGCCCGCCAGGCGGCGAGCGTCGCGGTCGTCACCAGGGCCGCCCCGGGCACGGGCGGCGGCTGCAGGTCCTGCGGCCGGCGGTCGTTGGCGAGCGCGAAGAGCTGGCGCTCGGCGCGGGTCACGTCGATGGCGATGGCGGTCCCGCTCGCCCGGTCGAAGAGGGCGACCGGCAGGCGCGCCCGGCGCTCCGCCTCGAGCTCGACGAGGTCGTAGCGATAGGCGGATTCGGTCGGCTGCTCGAGATAGGCAGGCGTCGCGGCAAGGGCCGTCTCGAGCTCCCTGATCTCGCGCTCGGCCCCGAACTGCCCGATGCCGCCGATCACGCCGCCGGCCAGCGTGCCGATCAGGTCGAGCATCGGGTCGCCCGTCCGGAAGACATCGAACTCGTCGCCCGGCGCCCGCTTGGCCGCGGCGAGATCGCGCTCGAGCGCCTGGTGGTCCGGGTTGCGCCGGCGCTTGCTGCCGTCCTGATAGGTCGAATGCACCACACGCTGGTCGAGCACCCGGTCGGCCGCCGCCGGCAGGGCCGCCGGCGCGCCGACGAGGAGGAGGCAGGGGGCGGTTGCACCGGTGGCGGTGGCCGCCACGGGTATCGGCAGGTCGCGCTCGAGCCGAAGCTCCTGCGGTCCGACGCCGACCAGGGCCACCGGGGCGGTCAGCGGGTCGAGGTCGCGCCGCGCCGCCGGGCCGAGGGTCGCCAGCGCCCGCACCAGGGCGCTGCAGGACGCGGCCTCGGGCCAGGCAGCGGCGACGGGTGCCGTGGCCGGTCCGCCGGCCGGCTCGACCGCCGCCGGCCGTGCAGCCAGGTCCGTCGCCTCCGGCGCCGTACCGGCACAGGCGGCCAGGAGCGGCAGCGGCAGGAGGCCGAGGAAATCGCGGAGACGCAGCATCGGGCAACCTCGCATGCGAGAATGCCCAGAAGATAAATTAACCTATGGTTGAATTACAACCCCGGGTCGCTCAGGTGGCTGCGGTCACGCGCTCGATCGCGTCGGCGACGGTCGAGATCACGTCCTCGAGCAGCGCCTCGTCGTCGGCCTCGACCATGACGCGGATCAGGGGCTCGGTGCCGGATGGACGGACCACGAGGCGGCCGCGCCCGGCGAGCCGCGCCTCGTTCGCCGCCAGCACCGGGGCCAGAGCGGGGCCGTGCAGGTCGATGGCGCTGGCGATCCGCACATTGCGCAATTGCTGCGGCAGCGGCGCGAAGGAGCGGCCGATCTCGCTCATCGGGCGCTGGCTCCGGCAGAGCACGGCCAGCACCTGCAGGGCGGCCAAGAGCCCGTCGCCGGTGGTGGCGAAATCGCTGAGGACGATGTGGCCGGACTGCTCGCCGCCGACATTGAAGCCGCCCTCGCGCATCCGCTCGACGACATAGCGGTCGCCGACCCTGGTGCGGTGCAGGTCGAGGCCCAGGCCCTTGAGGAAGCCCTCGAGGCCGAAGTTCGACATCAGCGTCGCCACCACACCGTCGCCGCGCAGCCGGCCGTCCGCCATCCAGCTCTGGGCGATCAGGGCGAGCAGCTGGTCGCCATCGACGAGCTGGCCCCGCTCGTCGACGAGGATCAGCCGGTCCGCGTCGCCGTCGAGGGCGATGCCGAGATCGGCGCCGTGCTCGAGCACTGCCTGCTTGATCGTCTCGGGAGAGGGG
>CAZGUW010000213.1:0-8588 GCA_964528705.1 uncultured Geminicoccaceae bacterium | reverse complement strand
CGCTACGGGCGCTGAACCGGCGGGGGTCCGAGCGCGTCCACCACGCCGGCCGCGAGAAGCTCGCCCGGCGTCGGGTACCACATCTGGTCGTGCGGCGTGGCGTCGATCCGGGCGAGCAGGGCCTCGTCGACCGCATGCCGGCGAAAGACCGCAAGATCCTTCGCCTGCTCGCGTTCGGGATCGACGAAGACACCGGCCATCCGGCCGCCGAGCCCGTAACGGTGAAATCCCAGCCTCGCACCCTCGTCGAGATAGCGCTGCCGGCCTGCCATGAAGGCGAGCGCGCAGGCCGAGGCACAGTCGCCACGGGCAAGCGTCACCAGGTCGAAGCGTTCGATCACGCGGATCAGCCCCCGCGCCTCGGCGACCCGGCCACCCATGCTCTCGAGGCTGACCAGCTTCACGCCGTCCGCGCGCTCCAGCAGGTCCTCGAGTTCGCGGGTAATGCCGAACTCGATCAGTCCTTCGAGCCGCACGCTGGCCCCGTCCCCGGCGAGCGCCAGCCGATAGGCCGCCGGCCGCGCCTCGGACCTGGCGCCGGGGACCTGCCGGAGAACGTGCAACGCAATGCCCGCCTGCGCCACGAGCAGCAGCACGGCCACGAGGCCGAGGAGCCAGAGCTCCAGATCGGCAGGCCGGCGTGCTCGCGAGGTGGGCAAGGGTCGGCTCCGGGGGGGGGCGAGGCGGCTACCCTATCACACCCGGCCGTGTCCGGGCCCCGCGGAGGCGCAGGAAACGCCCACGGGTCGGGAACAAACAGGGGTCTCGTTCGTTCATCGAATATAGATGAACAGACAAGGAGGAAGCCGATGTCGGCAGAGCAGGACAGCGCCGTCATGGCCCAGAATCACCCCGTCGAGCCCGTGCGTAGCGGGACGATGGCCGTCTGGCGCGGCCTCGCCGTCGCCCTCACGCTCGGCCTCATGACCGCCACGCTCGCCGCGTGTGACGACGGGCCGGACGAGGAGGCCAGCGAGGCCGGGGCCGCCGTCGACAACGCGGTCGACGAGGCCGGCGAGGCCGCGGAGAACGCCGGCGACGCCATCGAGGATACGGCCGAGGATGCCGCCGACGCGGTTGGCGATGCAGCCGACGATGCCGGCGACGCCGTCGAGCGGGCGACCGAGTAGGACCTTCCGGGACGGGGCAGGCGGCCAGCCGCCGCTTGTCCCGCACCCTCGATCAGGGCTATCGACAGGCGCGCCTCAATCTTCCCGCCGCCTGAAGGATCAGCCCCCGTGCCCACCGTTCTCTGCTTCGGCGATTCCAACACCCACGGCACCCTGCCGCTGACCGGCCCTGGCGACATCCGCCGCCTCGGCCCTGCCGAGCGCTGGCCGGGCGTGCTCGCCGCCGAGCTGGGCTCCGACTACCGCATCATCGAGGAGGGCCTTCCCGGGCGGACCACCGTCCATGCGGACCCCATCGAGGGTGCCCACATGAACGGTCTGGCGGCACTGCCAATGCTGCTCGCCAGCCATTCACCGCTCGACCTCATGACCATCAAGCTCGGCACGAACGACCTCAAGGTGCGCCACTCGGTCTGCGCCGCGGACATCGCCCGTTCGATCGAGCTCCTCGTCATGACCACCCGCCAGCTCTGCACCGCCCCTGGTCGCACCGTGCCGAAGATCCTGATCATCGCGCCACCACCGATCGAGGAGGCCGGCTGCCTCGCCGAGATCTTCGCCGGCGGGAAGGCGAAGTCTCTTGAGGTCGGCCCCTGGCTCCGCCGCTCGGCCAGCTACCTCGGCACCGGCTTTCTCGATGCCGGCGAGCATATCGAGGTCAGCCCCGTCGACGGCATCCACTACGAGGCGCCGGCGCACCGCAAGCTGGGTCTGGCCGTGGCCGAGGCGCTTCGGGAGCTGGCCGGGACGAGCTGACCGTCGGCGCGCGCGGCAGGGCGCCACCGGCATGATCGCCCGTTGCCTTCCGTGGCACCGGACGGAGGAGAAGAATGAGCGAGCGGCCTCATCTCGGCGCGGAGGAGCGCGCTCAGGCGGACGAGATCGAGGGCATACCGACCTCGGTGATCTTCGAGGCGGTCCGCCGCCAGGGCGAGCACGAGCTGTCCCGCACCTTCGAGGCGCTCTGGTGGTCCGGCGTGGCCGCCGGGCTCGCCATCAGCACCTCGATTATCTGCAAGGGCTTCCTCGTCGCCACGCTGCCGACGGCACCCTGGACCACGGCCGTAAGCAATCTCGGCTACTCCGTGGGCTTCCTGATCACCATCCTCGGCCGGCTGCAGCTCTTCACCGAAAACACGATCACGCCGATCCTGCCGCTCTTCCTTTCGCCGACCCGGCGGAATCTGGCGCGCACGGCGCGGCTCTGGGCGATCGTCTTCGCCGCCAACATGGTCGGCTGCTTCATCGCTGCGGCCTTCCTCGTGGCGGGCAGCTTCGTTCCGGATGCCCAGTTCGAGGGCATTCTCGCCGTGTCGCGCCACTATGCCGAGGCGTCTGCCATGCAGCACCTGAGCTGGGGTGTTCCGGCCGGTTTCCTCATCGCGTCCCTGGTCTGGATCATGCCGCGGCTGGAAGGGGCGGGGGAGGTGCTGATCATCCTGATCATCACCTACATGATCGGCCTCGGCGGCCTGTCGCACGTCGTGGCAGGCGCCACCGAGCTCTTCATCCTGATGCTGAGAGGCGAGATCAGTATCGCCCACGCGCTGCTCGGCGGCATTCTTCCGGCGTTCGTCGGCAACGTGATCGGCGGCACGGGGATCTTCGCGGCGCTTGCCTATGCGCAGGTCCGCCAGGAGGTCTGAGCCCTCGAACGACCAGGGGAGGCAACGACGTCTTGTGCCACGCGATCATCCGGCGGCTCGAGCCGGCAGGCGAGACCATGGGCGACTACGGGTCGGCCGCGTGATCGAGCGCGCCGAACGCCATGCTTGCGGCTTGCGCCAGGGCGCCTATCTCCTTGCCCTCGAGCGGCTGTGCGCGGCGATCGCCGCCAAGGGCACGCAGACCTTCTACAATGGCGGCGAGGCGAAGGACGGATGACCACCTACACCAGCACCCGCGGCGGCACGCACGGCCGGAGCTTCGAGGACGTGCTGCTGCGCGGCCTCGCCGAGGATGGCGGGCTCTTCGTTCCCGAGACCTGGCCCGTGGTCGATCTCGAAGCGTTGCGAGGCCTCTCCTATCCCGAGACCGTGGCCCGGCTGCTCGCCCCCTTCACCGCGGGCTGCTTCGATGCGGAAGAGCTCAGCGCCATGGCGCATGACGCCTATGCCGGTTTCCGCCACCCGGCCACCGCCCCGCTCGTCCAGCTCGACCACGACGAGTGGCTGCTCGAGCTCTTCCACGGCCCCACCTTCGCCTTCAAGGACTTCGCCATGCAGCTCTTGGGCCGCATGTTCGAGGCGGTCCTGAAGCGGCGAGGGGAGAGCATCACCATCGTCGGCGCCACCTCGGGCGACACCGGTGCCGCCGCCGTCCGCGCCTTCGCCGGGCTCGAGCGGATCAGGGTCGCCATCCTCTTCCCCGAGGGCCGCATCTCGCCCGTCCAGCAGCGCCAGATGACCACCTCGGCCGAGGCCAATGTCGGCATCGTCGCCGTCCAGGGCACGTTCGACGACTGCCAGAACCGCCTCAAGGACATGTTCAACGACCGGAATTTCCGGGACGAGCTCCGGCTCGCCGCGGTCAACTCGATCAACTGGGCGCGGGTCGTGGCCCAGGCCGGCTACTACGTCTATGCCGCACTGCGCCTCGGCGGGCTGGAGCGCCCGCTCGCCTTCGCCGTGCCGACCGGCAATTTCGGCGACGTCTATGCCGGCTACGTGGCGAGCCGGATCGGCCTGCCGGTGGCAAAGCTGATCGTCGCCACCAACACCAACGACATCCTCGCCCGCTTCCTCGATACGGGCCGCTATGCCAGGGGCGAGGTCGCCGCCACCATGAGCCCGTCCATGGACATCCAGGTGGCCTCCAATTTCGAGCGCCTGCTCTTCGAGCTTGAGGGCCGGGACGGTGATGCCGTCGCGAACCTCATGGCCGGCTTCGCCCGCGATGGCGCCCTCGAGCTCGACCATGACCGGATCGCCACGGCCCGCCGCCTTTTCGCCGGTGCCCGCGTCGACGAGGCGACGACCGCCGCCACGATCGCCGCGGTCCGCGACGCCACGGGCCGGCTCGTCGACCCGCACACCGCCGTCGGCATCCGTGCCGGCCGCGACCTCTGCCCGGCCGGCACGCCGCTCGTCACCCTCGCCACCGCGCATCCGGCGAAGTTCCCGGAAGCCATGATCAGGGCGACCGGCGCGGCCGCCCCCCTGCCGGAGCCGCTCGCCGCCATGTTGCAGGCCCCCGAGCGCTTCACCACCCTGCCCAACGATCTGGCCGCCCTCGAGGCGCACTTGCGCGCCTGGGCCGGCCCCACCGCCTGACACCAGCCAGGAACACCATGCAGATCACCACGCTCGACAACGGACTTCGCGTCGTCACCGAGACCATGCCCAGGGTCGAGACGGCGAGCTTCGGCATCTGGGTCGATGCCGGCGCGCGCTACGAGGCGCCCGAGGTCAACGGCGTCGCCCACATGCTGGAGCACATGGCCTTCAAGGGCACCGAGCGGCGCACCGCCAAGGGCATCGCCGAGGAGATCGAGGACGTGGGCGGCTCGCTCAACGCCTATACCGGCCGCGAGCACACCGCCTACTATGCCCGGATCCTCGCCGACGACGTTCCGCTCGCCGCGGACATCCTGACCGACATCCTCCGCCACTCGACCTTCGACCCCGAGGAGTTCGAGAAGGAGCGTCACGTCATCCTGCAGGAGATCGGCGAGACCCTCGACACCCCCTCCGATCTCGTCTTCGACCAGTTCCAGGAGGCGGCCTTTCCGAACCAGCCGATCGGGCGCTCGATCCTGGGCTCCGAGGCGATCATCGAGTCCCTGCCGCGGGATGCCCTGCAGCGCTTCATCGACAGCCATTACGGCCCCGAGGCGCTGATCGTCGCCGCCTGCGGCAAGGTCGAGCACGACGCCATCGTGGCGCTTACCGCCGAAAAGTTCGGCGACCTGCCGAAGAGCCCGAAGCCGGTCCCCGAGCCCGCCAGCTACGCCGGCAGCGAGTGGCTCTCCGGCCGCGACCTCGAGCAGGTCCACATCTGCCTCGGCCTCGAGGCCTTCGCCTATACCGACCCGGACTTCATCCCGCTCCAGGTCTTCTCCACGGCCCTCGGCGGCGGCATGTCCTCGCGCCTCTTCCAGGAGGTCCGCGAGAACCGGGGGCTTTGCTACTCCGTCTTCACCTTCTCCGGCCTGCACAAGGATTCCGGCGTCTTCGGCATCTATGCCGGCACCGGCGAGCAGGACGTGCCCGAGCTCATCCGCGTCATCGCCGGCGAGCTTCGGGACCTCGCCTCCAGCATCGGCGAGGCCGAGCTCCGCCGTGCCAAGGCCCAGCTCAAGGCGAGCCTGCTCATGGGCCAGGAAGGCTGCTTCTCCGTCTGCGAGGACATCGCCCGCCAGTTCCTCTGCTTCGGCGACTACCTCACCCCGGCCGAGCTCGCCGCCCGCTACGAGGCCGTCGACGAAGCCGCCACCGCCCGCGTCGCCAGCCGCCTTCTCACCAACCCCCAACCCACCGTCGCCGCCATCGGCCCCGCCAAGGGCCTGCCGGATGCGGGGACGTGGCACCAGCGACTCGCAGTGTAATGGGTGGCGGCTGATATGACGTAAGGCGCAAGCGGACGCGGAACCCAAATCTTCTGTCGCGTTGGCCCATCGGAGCGCATCTATTGGCTTGACCCGACAAACTACCTAGAGTCCGATAGTCGGCGCGAAACCGACCGCGAGCGAGGATCCTTGATCACCAAAATCGAAATCGACGGGTTCAAGAGCTTTTCGGAGTTCTCCCTCACTTTGCCGCCGTTTGCGGTCATTCTGGGGCCGAATGCCGCGGGCAAATCCAACCTGTTCGATGCCTTCCGTCTGCTGTCGCGCCTTGCGACCAGCGATGTTCGTACTGCGATGCGGGAGTTGCGCGGCGAACCTTTAGAACTGTTTCGCCGATTGCCCGACGGGAGAGTCACCCGTCGAATGAAGTTTGCCGTCGAGACGCTTCTGGACCAAACTGTACGAGACGATTTCGGACAGGAGATCGAACTTACATATACGCGCCTTCGCTATGAGATTACTATTATCCGGCGAGACGAGGAAGGTATCGAGCGCTTCTTTGTTGATCATGAGCAAGCAAGTCCAATACATAAGAAAACTGATAGATGGCTACCGTATGGTCAGCCTATTTCGGAAAAGTTTGCCAAGCAGTTTATCAGGAGGAAAAGCAATCGCCGCACCAATTTTCTTGAAACAGTTGTAGAGGAGCAGCAGCGGATTTTCGAGTTGCGGCAAGACGGCACGGCCGGGCGGCAACGGAAACTGCCGGCGCGTGAGGCTTATCGCTCGGTACTCTCAGGTATTTCGTTAGTTCAGGAGTTTCCACATCTCTATGCTCTAAAGAAGGAGTTGGCGAGTCTACGTTATCTCCAACTCGATGCATCATCGGAGCGGCCGCCGAGTCCAATTGATGCGTCGGAGGAGCTCGAAAGGGACGGCAGCAACGTTGCCGCGGTGCTGTTTCGCGTTCGCGCGGAAACGTCGACACCTGACAGCACCGAGGGTGCGTTGAATGATATCCGCAATGATCTCGTCACCATGGTGCCCGGGATCGTGGATCTTACCGTGACCCGGGACGACGAGAAACGGGAATACCGGCTTGAAGTGACGATGCGCGACGGTCAGGTATTTAATTCACGTGTGTTATCTGATGGTACTTTGCGAATTCTTGCATTGTTAACGCTGCTCCATGATCCGCGCCATCGCGGCGTTCTGTGTTTCGAGGAGCCAGAGAACGGTGTCCATCAGACAAGGCTCAGTGCGCTTATGGAATTTCTCGAAGAATCCTGCACTGACCCGTCCAGTGATGAAGGTGAGTTTAGCCGACCATTTCGCCAGATCATCGTCAACACACATTCACCGATTGCCGCACGTGTCGTAAAGCGATCCGTCGTCCTAGCCGGCATGTCGACGCTTGTAGAACCCGGAGCAAGCGGTCGCGTGACGAATCGAACAGTAATGCGGCCTTATCAGATAAGCGAGCAGGAAGAGTTGTTCGCCGAGGAGCCGAAGGGTCATCGAGCAACACGTCGCCAAATCGAGCAGTTGTTGGAAGCGAGTGAAGATGCCGATTGGGCGGCATGACTATTTAGTCGTTGCATATTTTCGTGATGTCGAGGGAACGTCTGATTGGCCATTTCTAGAGCCAGTATGTCGTCGCCTCCTGGAGCATCTGTTGCAGCATGCTGAGCGTCCAGTCGAGATCCAACGACCTCTTCTAGCCCTTGGCAAGGGTGATCGGGAGGTTGCGGTTCAGGCGAACCTTGCACGTGATCTTTGCGGTGAGTTCAATATAGCATTTTTGCATACAGACGGCACAGGTGACCCGGAACGGGCGTACAGGGATCGAATTGCACCTGTTGCCGAGGCGTTGCCGCCGGAAATTGACGCATTGATAGTCGGTGTTGTCCCAGTCCACGAGACTGAAGCGTGGATGCTGTGTGACGGCGATGCGTTGCGCGGGGCCATCGGTACTAGACTCGATGATCAGCGGTTAGGTGTGCCGCGGACTGCCGGGGAGATAGAATCCCTAGCCGATCCAAAAGCGGTACTCGATGCTATATGCTCCAATGCTATCGGAAGGCGCCGCGCTCGGCGTCGTATCAAGCCGCCCCGGGAACTCTTGGGGGAAAGGGTACCGCTCGATTCCTTAAGACGTCTGCGAGCCTTCCAGACCTTTGAAGCAAATCTCCGACAGGCGCTCATCGAGCTTGGTTTTCTGCCAGACTAGGTGGTCTATGTCGAGCGATAGAGCTTAGACGGTTCTGTCGTATAGTGGCTGAATTGGCAGTTTCGACACTTGATATGGAGTTCTTATAGTGCGCATCACCTCCATCCGCGAGACGACGGCACCGATCTCCTCGCAGATCGCCAACGCCTATATCGACTTCTCGAAGATGACCTGCTCGCTGGTGGCGGTCACCACCGACGTGATGCGTGACGGCAAGCCGGTCACCGGCTTCGGCTTCAGCTCCAACGGCCGCTACGCCGCCGGGGCCATCATGCGCGAGCGCATGATCCCGCGCCTGCTCGAAGCCGAACCCGCAAGCCTGCTCGACCCCGAGACCGGTCTCATCGATCCCTTCCGCTGCTGGGATCGCATGATGACCAACGAAAAGCCCGGCGGCCACGGCGAGCGCTCGGTCGCCGTCGGCACGCTCGACATGGCCATCTGGGATGCCCTCGCCAAGATCGAGGGTGTCCCCCTCTGGCGCCTGCTCGCCGACCGCTACAAGGGCGGTGTCGCCGACGACAGTGTCTGGGTCTATGCCGCCGGCGGTTACTACCACCCGGGCAAGGGCATCGACGGCCTCGTCGACGAGGTGAAGTCCTACCGGGACATGGGCTATGCCGATTTCAAACTGAAGATCGGCGGTGCTTCGCTGGCGGAGGACCTGCAGCGCATCGAGGCCGTGATCGGCGTGGCCGGCAGCGGCGGCCATGTCGCCGTC
>CAZGUW010000212.1:0-8591 GCA_964528705.1 uncultured Geminicoccaceae bacterium | reverse complement strand
TCCGATCGGAATGGCGGCGCGTTGCGCCTGAATCGCCCGTCGCCGCGCCATGCCGGGCTGCTCGCCGCGCCGCCGCTCCTGCACCGCGATCTCGTTGCCCGCTCGCTACGGGCACTGGCCAGCGTCGCCGGACCGGGCGGGACCGACTTGCCGACAGCGACATGGAGGGGATAAGCGAGGCGCCCGGAGGCGACGCGCCGGTGTCCGTTGTTAACACACGCTTAGGGAACGAGATGCACACTCTGAAGGCCGAGCAACTGGAGCGACTGGCCGAGGCCACCATGCTGGCGCTCGGCAGTGCGCCCGAGGAAGCCCGGATCGTCGCCGCTCATCTGATCTTGGCCAATCTCAGCGGCCATGACAGCCATGGGGTGGGCATGCTGCCTGACTATGTCAGGCTCGTTCAGGCGGGATTGATCGTGCCCAACCAGGAGATCCAGAAGCTGGTCGATTTCGGTGCGCTCCTGCTCTTCGACGCCCGACGTGCTGTCGGCCAGCGGGCGATGGAGGTGACGACCGCCGCCGCGATCGAACGTGCCCGGAGCCAGGGGGCGGCGGTCTTCGGCACCCGGGACTGCGGCCATGTTGGGCGGGTCGGACACTATGCCGAGCAGTGTGCCGCCGCCGGCATGACCGGCATCTTCTTCGTCAATGTGGCCGACCACCTGGCGTTCCAGGCGCCCTTCGGCTGCAGCGATGCACGCCTCGGCACCAATCCCTTCGCCATCGCCATGCCGGGCGCTGACGGCCCCGCCGCCGTGCTCGACATGGCCACCAGCGCCATCGCCTTCGGCAAGGCACGGGTGGCGCGGAACAAGGGCGTGCCGGTGCCGGAAGGCTCGGTTATCGACGACGTCGGGCGACCGACCACCGATCCGACAATGCTCGTCGACGAGCGCAAGGGTGCGCTCATGGCCTTCGGCCGGCACAAGGGCTCCGGTCTCGCCGTCTTCTGCGAGCTGCTCGGGGCGGCGCTGACCGGCGGGCGGACGATCCAGCCGGCGGAGGAGACGTCCGGCGGCATCCTGAACAGCGTGCTCGGCATCGTCATCGACAACGCCCGCATGGGCGACCCGGCGGCCATCATTGGCGAGGTCGAGTCCGTCAAGGACTGGATTCGTGCCTCGCCACCGGCGCCGGGCTTCGACAAGGTGCGCCTGCCGGGCGAGCCGGAGCTGGAGAGCCGGGATAGCCGGGGAAGGGCCGGCATTCCGCTCGACGCGAAGAGCGTCGACGACATTCTGGGGGCGGCGACAGCAGCGGGCGTCGATCCGGCGCTGGTCGACGCCACCCGTGCCGCCTATGCAGCCTGAGGACCGATGCCCATGATCTGCCAGCTCAATGAATCGCATGCCGGAGTCCGACCCGGGTGACGGATCGGATCGAATGCGTGGTCGTGGGCGCCGGCGTGGTCGGCCTTGCCGTCGCCGCGGCCCTGGCCAGGGCGGGGCGCGAGGTGATCGTGCTCGAGCGCCACGGCCTCATCGGCAGCGAGACGAGCTCGCGCAACAGCGAGGTCATCCATGCCGGCATCTACTACCCGACCGGTAGCCTCAAGGCGCGGCTGTGCGTCGCCGGCAAGCAGGCGCTCTATCACTACTGCGGCGAGCGGGGCATCCCGCACCGCCGCTGCGGCAAGCTGATCGTCGCCACCAGCGAGGGCCAGCTCGCCGAGCTCGAGCGCATCCGCCTGAAGGCCGCCGAGAACGGCGTCACCGATCTCGAGCATTGGGATGCCGCGAGGGCCAGGGAGCTCGAGCCCGAGCTTTCCTGCACGGGGGCACTCTGGTCGCCGTCCACCGGGATCATCGACATCCACGGCCTGATGCTCGCCTACCAGGGCGACATCGAGGACGGCGGCGGCATGATCGCCTTCAACGCCAGCCTGGAGCAGGCCCGCGTGACCGGTGACGGGTTCCACCTCGAGGTGGGCGGCGATGCGCCGATGGAGCTCGAATGCGCGGTGCTCATCAACAGCGCCGGGCTCGAGGCACCCGACATGGCAAGGCGGATCGCGGGCTATGATCCGGCCCATGCACCGGCCGCCTACTACTGCAAGGGCAACTACTACACGCTCAAGGGCCGCAGCCCCTTCGACCGACTGATCTATCCGGTGCCGGAAGCGGCCGGCCTCGGCGTGCACGTCACCGTCGACATGGGCGGGCAATGCCGCTTCGGGCCGGATGTGGAGTGGGTCGAGACGGTCGACTACGATGTCGATCCGCGGCGGGCCGAGGTCTTCTATGCGGCTGTCCGCAAGTACTGGCCCGGCCTCCAGGACGGCGCCCTCGAGCCCGGCTACTCGGGCATCCGCCCGAAGCTCGGCCCGGCCGGGACGCCGGCGGCGGACTTCGTGGTCCAGGGCCCGGCCACCCATGGCGTGCCGGGCCTCGTGCAGCTCTTCGGCATCGAGAGCCCGGGGCTCACCGCTTCGCCGGCCATCGGCGAGATGGTGCTGGCGACCCTCGACTCTTGAGGGGCCGGCGCCCGGACAGCGACGTGTTGCGGGGAGCGGCGGCCCGTGAACCAGCCGGCTGATGGAGATGCCGACATGACGGACGGAGAGGCAGGGGCGGCGGCGGGCTATCTCGTCTGGGATGCGCATGCCTGCCTGCCCCTGCACGAGGCGGCCGATATCCGGGTGCTGGAGCGGCATCGACGGGCGGGCTGCAGCTTCGTCTCGGTCAATATCGGCATGGACATGAATCCCCTGCCGCAGATCATGAAGGTCATCGCCAGCTTCCGCCGGCAGCTCGCGGCGTCGCCCGACATGTTCGTGCCGGTGCGTCGGGTGGCAGATGTCGAGGCGGCCCATGCGAGCGGCCGGCTCGGCGTCGCCTTCGACCTCGAGGGCGGCCTGCCACTGCAGGGGCGGGCGGACATGATCGGTCTCTTCGCCACCATGGGCATCCGGCAGATGCACCTGGCCTACAACCGCAACAACGCGCTCGGCGGCGGCTGCTACGACGATGACGTGCCGCTCACGGCCTACGGCCGGACCGTGGTGGCGGCGATCAACGACGCGGGCATCCTGATGGACTGCTCGCATACCGGACGCCGGACCAGCCTCGACATCATGGCTGCCTCGACCGCACCGGTGATCTTCAGCCACGCCAATCCCAGGGCGCTTTGCGAGGACGGCCGCAACATTACGGACGAGCAGATCCGCGCCTGCATCGCCACCGGGGGCGTCGTCTGCATCAATGGCGTCGGCCGCTTCCTCGGCGACCATGCGGCCGGCACGCCGGCGATCCTCGCCCACATCGACCACCTCGTGCAGACCTATGGCGACCGGCATGTCGGGCTCGGCATCGACTACAGCTACCCGGCCGGCGGCCTCGACGACGACCCGCCGGGGCTCGACAAGGACTACTGGTGGCCGCCGGCGCACGGCTATGTGGGCGGACTCAACATCAAGATCGCCCCGCCGGAGCAGCTGCCGGAGATCGTCGAGGGGCTCGAGCGGCTGGGCTATGGCGAGCAGGCGCTCCGGGGCATCCTCGGGCTCAATATGCTGAACGTGGCGCGGCGCGTCTGGGGCTGACGGGGCTCCCGGGGCCGGCTGGCTCCCGGGGTTGACCGGCCTCCCGGGGCTGAGCGGATTGGCGCTCAGTGGATGCGCAGCTCGACGAGGCGGGGCAGGGGAGCCGGCCCCAGGCCCGAGCGCCGCCCGGCACCCTCGGGCTCGGGAAAGATCAGCCAGCAGGGGCCGCTGCCGCCCCCGGCGATCGGCTCGCCCTCGTGGCTGATGGCGATGAGCGCGTCGCGAGCCAGGGCCTCCTCGATGGCGAGGTTGGTCCGGTTGCCGCGCCCGTCGCGGGCCTCGATGCTCGCGCCGGAAGCACCGACCATATCGAGCAACCGGCGCAGCGGCAGGCCGGCGAAGCGGGCGGTGCCGCTGGCCCAGGGCACTCTGGCCACCACCTCGTCCATGCCGGCCGCACCGAGTGCTTCCATGCTCAAGCGCTGGCGGCCGCCGGCGACCTTGCCGGAGACGACGAGCCCGACCTCGCCCGCCGCACCCGCCGACGCAGCGGGACCGGCAGCGAGGACACCCGCCAGCAGCACGATCGCCAGGTATCGGCCACGGCGCATCTTCGTCGAACCACCCTTCACGGAGCCGGCAACCGATGCCGGTGACGGGAGGAGGATGCGCGCGCCGGGTTAACATGCCGCTAATCGCCGAACGTGGTGTGAATATTATCCTGTTTTGCCCCTCGTGTCAAGAGCCCGGGTTCCTTCGGCAAATCATGCTTCTCGGGTTCCTTCGCGGCCGGAAGGACGGCCGCCGGCCCGGAATCACTGGCCCGACCGCTTGGGTTCGTTCGTCGAAAGCTCGGGTTCGATCGTCGAATCGCCGGGTTCGTTCGTCGATTCCGTGGGTTCGATCGTCGATCCGGCGGGTTCGTTCGTCGCCAACTGTCGCATATAGCGCGACATCCCGGGTTTGCTGTCGCGCTATATGCGACAACCCGAAGGCAACTGTCGCACTATACGCGACATCCCAAGCGAAACTGTCGCGTTATACGCGACAACCCGAGCCCTACTGTCGCGTTATATGCGACATTCCGGGCTGGAAGGGCGGGGGAACTGAGTTCCCTGCGACCCCCTCCGACCTGGCGGACAGGCGCAACGGAGGATCGAGGCGGGTGTTGCGCTCCTTGCGGACCGCTACGTCTTGACTTGCTCCCCGTTATACCTTGACCCCTTTACGCCTCATTGCGTCATATCAGCCTCGGGGCACGGTCACTGGAGATGAGAGGCGGGCAATGCCAAACGCGACGACAAGCCGAATGACGCCGCGTACCAGATCTGGGCAGGACAAATCACGCGTGCGTCTCGACCGCATGAGGCTTTCCGCGTTGCTCATGCTCGTCACGATCACCGTCCCGCAGGTCGGGCCGGGTGCCGCCGAGGAGCTTGGCGTCGACCTCGAACTGGTCCTCGCCGCCGACGGCTCGGGCTCGATCGACACGACGGAGATGGCCCTGCAGCGCGACGGCTATGCCGCCGCCATCACCTCTCCCGAGATCCTGGACGCCATCGCCCAGGGCTTCGACGGCCGCATCGCCGTGACCTACGTGGAGTGGGGCGGCGCCGGCTCGCAGCACGTCATCGTGCCCTGGACCGTCATCGACGGGCCGGAAAGTGCCGGGGCGTTCGCCGATGCCCTGCGCAGCGAGCCCCGCCAGGCTTTCGGCCACAACTCGATCAGCAACGCCATCGCCTTCGGCCAGGACCTGATCGAGAGCAACGCCATCAACGGCCATCGTCGGGTCATCGATGTCTCGGCGGACAGCGGCAATTTCGGCGGCATGCCGCTGCCGCTGGCACGCCAGAACGCGCTGCGGGCCGACATCACCATCAACGGGCTCGCCATCCTCTGTCGCGACCCGGCCTGCTCCGGCCGGCCACGCGCCATGGACCTCGAGGCCCACTTCGCCGAGGAGGTGATCGGCGGGCCGGGCAGCTTCGTCGTCACCGTCGATGGCGAGCGCAGCTTCACGGACGCGGTTCGCCAGAAGCTGCTCCTGGAGATCGCGGGACGACCGACTGTCAATCGCCTTGCGGCCGCACCCGGGCGCTGACGGCGGCTTCTGCGTGCTCCGGTGGAAGACGGGGTTCCTCGATCCAGGGCTGGATCGAGGCCCAAATTTGTCCTGACCCCGTTAGCTTCTGACCCCATTAGCTTCCCCGTTTCGCATTCTAGAGTATTTGAGCTGTTTCCTGTGGACGCTACAATGTGTGCGTTCGACAGTTTTCGTGTTATGATTGGTGTCCGGCTTCTGGTGTAGACAAAGCTCGTACGTGTCGATCAAATCGCGCAGCGGCGGTGGTCAGCACGTCTATCTGCAGGAACGTGGCTTAGTCCAGAACGGCCGCCGCCATCGTCTGCGCTCCTGCAGGGCCCGATGCATCTGGCTGTCCGCCGCCAGCGGCCCAGCACAAGGAGCATCCAATGTCGGACTACCAAATCGGGCGGGATATCGAGGCGCTTCATCATCGCATGGCGTCCCTGGAGTCCGCGACAACCGCAAAGCGCACGGCCTTGACGCCCGATGTTTCGGTCCTTTTCTCGGAGCTCAAGGAAGGAGGCATTGCCGTAGGGGACATCGAGCGCTCATTCGGCAAGATCGGTGCTCTCACGCTCTTCGCCTCGCTGGCGCAAGCGACGAAGTTCCTCGGCGGAAGCTACCGTGAGCTTGAGAAGATCGCTTTGCAACGAGCTCAGCCGACGCCGCTTTCGTCGTCGGAATCGCAAGAGCTGGCGGCCGGGGTTTACCGTCTTTACTTGCGGCCAAAGAAGGAGACGATTGCATTAATTGAGGAAGCGACTTTCAGGAATGCTGGTCATCATCGAGCGACACTAATGCTCGAGGCTCTGACCGGTGATGGAACGTCGCAGGCGTTTTCGCTAGTTCATCTGGAGCCCGGTGAACTCTATACTTATAAACACAATGCAAATCCGGTGGTGATTGTGGTGGTGGTCGTGGGATTGGGTGCCCTAGCGGTCACAGCCGCACTGCTCGAGGCCGATGTCGCCGTTTCCTTTTCGCAAACGATCGTTGGCGGCGCCTGTCGAGTAGTGCGACATGCTGTAATACCGAATGACTGCTATGGCGGATGTTTGGCGCCGCTGTCCTGCACGCCAACAGGCACGGAGTCGTGGTGGCTGATCCTATCCGAAACGAGCACTTGCGGTTGCGTCTAGGATATGACCAGGAGGCCAGTTAAGAGGAACCACACATGGCAACGTCTGAACAAGTGGAAGCGAAAACTCGAGATAAAATAATCAAACAAATCGATTTGGAAATTAGCAAAATATCAAAAGAAATCGCAGGAGGAGATAAAGACTGGCTGTCAAGATCTCGTGCATTTGGAAGATTTTTGTTATCGCACATTGCGACGATAACGATTGTCGTCACCGCCGCATTGGCCATTCTTTCTTACAGAGCTGGAACAAGCGAACAGAAACGGCAAACATTCAGTAATCTTGTCGATAGACTGGTTGCGCATAGTGCTTATTCGCAATACAATGAATTTATATCGATGGCGACTATAAGTGCTATCCGAAGCGAGTACGCGTCGAATGAAGATTATGCTTCTGAAGTTGCATTTGTTGTTATGCCGTATGTATTCCGCGACAAATCACAGGAAGAACTCCGTCTATATGCTGCGAGAGTGCTATCGGAGGCAATATCAAACATTACAGACTATGAAGAATACTGGAGAATATATAATATATGGCGGGTACGAGTTGATGAATTCGTGAAAAACTCAGAAGACGTAACGCAGTTGGTGGCTAGTTATTCAGCTGCAAATACGTGCATTTTTCAAGTTCTTGCCAGAGATAGGTTTGGCCGCGCTTCTGATCTGGATTGGTGCAGTGAGCAGGTAGAAAAAAATGATATACTTCATACTTTTCCCATTCTAGAAGAACGCTTTTTGCAGTGAAAGCGATATGAATGACAGGTGGTGTATGCAATAAGCCGTCAACAACTTTCGATATTGCGAAATTTGCCACCTATCGAACGGCTCTTCTCAGTCACCTCTCACCCGCTCCCCGGCAGCTTGAACAGTGACGGGTACTTCGACCGCACGTCCGCCTCGCTGGGGCGGGAGGTGAGGAAACGCTCGATGCCGGGCAGGCCCCAATGTTCGGCCTGGCGGTCCACTTCGGCCTGGTCGTCGACGATGCCGCTGGCGGTGAGGAAGGACTTGAGCGCGGTGCGGAAGGCCTGCTCGCGCTCGGCGGCGGGCTTGGCGTTGATGGCGTCGCCGTGCTGGAAGAAGAAGCGGGTGCCGAGCTGGTCCGAGGCGATGTCCTCGTAGGTGAAGGCGGATTTCGCCGAGTCGGTCCAGAACCTGACCTTGCGGGTCTTGTCGAGGAGGCCGAAGAGCTCGCCCTCGGTGCCGGAGAGGGTGACGCCGGCGACGACGTTGGCGGCGAGGCCGGCAAGCGCGCCGTAGGTGGCCTGGGGTGCCCGAAAGAGCGGCGTGGTGGGCGGTCGCACCTGCATGATGCGAAAGCCGCCGGGATCGGGGGAATGGCCGGCCACGACGTAGTCGCGCACCTTCTGCTGCTTTTCCTCGATGTCGACGCCATGTGCGGTCGCGGCGTCGAACGCCTTCTGGCGGTCCATCGTCCGCCGCTGGTGCTGTTCGGCGTAGTCGATGAAGCCGAAGAAGTGCTGCGCGTCGATCCAGCCGAAGGATGTCGAGTACATGTAGCGCGGGAAGCGGCTCTCGATGCCCGGCCGGCTGGGCGGCTCGACGAAATGGCGGAGGAACAGGTTCGTCCAGATGCGGCGCGCGATGCTGCCGGCGGTGACGTCGCCGAAGTTCGTGCCGACAGCGGACCAGAGCCGCGTGGTCTCGTCCGCCGCCTTCGGGTCGCGGGTGAGGGCGAGGATGCGCTCCACCTCCTCGAGCATGGCAGTGGCGGTGGCCCGCCTCGGATAGGTGGGCTCGCGGAGAATGGTGGGGCCGACGGTTTCGGTGCCGCGTGCGATGTGCCCGTGGCGAACCCAGGCGGCGGCCTGGTCCTCGAGCGCGCCGTGTGGGCGACCTCGTGGGCCAGCCGCACGAGG
>CAZGUW010000211.1:0-8612 GCA_964528705.1 uncultured Geminicoccaceae bacterium | reverse complement strand
TCGGCGGCAGCATCCCGGATCAGCCGCTCACTCTCGTCGAGTTGGTCGCCGAGCCTGAAGGGGTCCGCCCAGTCGAATACCGGGCGAGCCTCGGCGGCGTGGCCGCTCTCTGCCTTCGAGCCCGGATCGGCCATGGCTGTCATGCTGTGTCTCCATCGACGTTTCCGATGGTGACTATAGACCCGGTTCAGGCGCTTGGCCTATCCCTGCTGGCGCGGCGATCAGCGGGCGCCCGCGCGTGCCCGACGGTCAGGCCCGAAAGGCTGCCCGATCGGCGGTGTTGCTCGTCGCGACCGCGGGGCGGGGCACACCCTGGGCGGTGGCGACGGGCATCGGCGGGTGGCCGATGTCGGGCCGGGAAGGCGCTGCTGCGAGCTCGACGCAAAGGCTGTTGACCGTGCGCCAGTGCAGATAGCTCTCGTAGTCGTCGCGCCGCAGCGCCTCGGCCAGGAGATTGATCGCTATGTGACTCTCTACCCGTGCGAGATCGCCATTGAACTGTTGCAGGAGGTCGCGGGCGGCCGAATCCGGATGATCCGTCGCATCGAGGTGCCCGATCGTCATCTTTGGTATCTCCCTGCGCTGTTCCCAAACGGGTCGGCGGGAAACTTATAGTTGAAATTGCCCCACTCGTCGAGCCTGGGGCCAGCCGTCATGGATCCGCCGTGTCTTGCTCGGACTCAGCCTATCCAGAATGAATGAATCAAACGTTGCACAGCGCGCCGATCATCGCGCGCCAGATCGGCACAGGAGTATGACGGGACCCGTTCCGATACCTTCTCGTATCCGCACCATTCGCCCGTGAAGGGCGCGTTCGTCAGCCGTTCCAGGTGCGGACGTTGCCGGTATCGATATGGACGAACTGCGACTTGGGGTAGTAGCCGACGCCGCCGCGCTCGAGCTGCCGGGCGACCTCCCTGACATCGCGCAGCCGGGCTCCCTCGAGGCGCAGATCGATGGCCCGGCCGAACATGTGCAGACTCTTCTTCGCCGCACCTCCACCGGCCCGACGCAGCATGGCGTTGGTCTCCGGTGAGCGGTAGCCCGAGATGATCTCGAAACGGGGTGCCTGGCCGAGGCGGTCGGCGATGGCGGTCATGATATCGTAAAGCCGCGGGTCGATCGGCAGGACCTCGTCGCGTCGCCAGTCGCGGAGGAAGTGGTTCAGGCTCGTCAGTGCGCGCCGGTCGAGCACCTGACCGCGCCTGTAGATGACGTCGAGGTCTTCCTTGGTGTGCAGGTTGTGGAGGAGAAGCCGGCGGGGTCGGGTCGCGGCTTCCAGCGGCTTAGCGGCGAGGCTGACGGCCGCGGCTGCGCCGGCGATGAACCAGCGACGGGTTGATTTGGGCAGATTCTGCGTCGGCAGCATCGACGTCCATCTCCTCCGGTTCCAGGCCGGTAGGTTGATAGCGTGTCCAAGCATGATGGAAAACCGTTAATCTTCTCTTCCGGTTTCCCAGGATTCCCGACCCGAACGGCCGGCATCCGCACTGCCCGGACGGTAGCAGAGCCAGTAGGTGATGCCGACGAATCCGCCGCCGCCGATAATGTTGCCGATCGTCACGGGCAGGAGGTTGGCGAGCAGCCCGTCGATGCCGACGCCCGTCGCGCCATTCATCCACGCGAGCGGGATAAAGTACATGTTCGCCACCGAGTGCTCGAAGCCGAGTGCCACGAATGCGGCGATCGGCAGGAAAATGGCGAGGATCTTGCCGGTGACATCGCGTGCGGCGAAGGTCAGCCAGACCGCGAGGCAGACCAGGGCATTGCAGAGCAAACCACGAAAAAGGGCCTCGTGCCAGACGAGTTCCGTCTTCGCCAGGGCGATCGCAAAGGCCGTCTCCCGCACGGCGCCGTCGCCCAGTGCCAGTGTGCCCGAGAGTGTCAGCAGCAAGGCGGTGCCGACCGCGCCGATGAAGTTTGCGACGTAAACCAGTGTCCAGTTGCGGGCGAGCTCGAGCAGCGTGATCCGGCGATCGACCCACGCCATGACGATCAGGTTGTTGCCGGTGAAGAGCTCGGCTCCGGCGATCACGACGAGAATGAGCCCGAGCGAGAAGACCAGCCCGCCGAGCAGGCGCGCCGGACCGAAGCCGAGCCCGTGGTCGGTCATCACGACGGTGTAGAACATCGAACCCATGGCGATGAACGCACCGGCGAGCAGACCCAGGGTTACCGTCTGCAGGGTACCGAGACGGGCCTTCGCCACGCCCGAACGCTCGATGAGCCGCGCGATCTCGGCTGGCTTGTAGGCATTCAGGTCGAGGCTTCTCGCCAGTTCCATGCGAAGGCTCCTGTCCTTCTGCGCCAACTCAGAGGACGCCGGTCTCGCGCTGCGTCTCCAGTTCGAGCCAGCGATCCTCGAGGGTCGCGACGTCCTGCCTGGCCCTCTCGAGCTCGTCGGCGAGCTGGCGAGCCTTCTTGGGCTCCTCGGTGTGCAGGCGGGGATCGCCGAGCCGCTCCTCGAGCGCCGCCACGATGGTCGTGGCCTGGGCGATGCGGTCCGGCAGGCGGTCGAGTTCGCGGGCCAGCCGCGCATTTACCTTGCCGGCCTCCCGACGTCGCTCGATCTTGGCCGGGTCGCGATCCTTGCCGGGCACCTGCGCGGCCGGTTTCGACCTGTTCACCCCACCGATCAGGCAACCCTGGCGAATGGCGTCGCTGTAGCCGCCAGCGGCCTCGACGGCGCGGCCACTACCTTCCAGCACGATGGTGCTGGTCGCCACCCGGTCGAGGAAGTCCCGGTCGTGGCTGACGAGGAGCACCGTGCCGCGATAGTCGGCGAGGAGGTCCTCGAGCAGATCGAGGGTTTCCAGGTCGAGGTCGTTGGTCGGCTCGTCGAGGACCAGAAGATTGCTGGGTTGGGCCAGGTTGCGAGCGAGCAGCAGGCGATTGCGCTCGCCGCCGGAGAGCGCGGCGATCGGCTGGCGCGCCTGCGATTCCGAGAAGAGGAAGTCGCGCAGATAGCCGACCACATGTCGCGGCCGACCGCCGGCCTCGATCTGATCACCGCCATCCGGGCAGAGCGTCGACCAGGGCGTCGCCTGCGGGTCGAGGCTGCCCCGGTCCTGTTCGAAGCGGGCGATCGCGAGGCCGGTGCCCAACCGCACCTCGCCGCTGTCGGGTGCCAGTACGCCGGTCAGGAGGTTGAGCAGGGTCGTCTTGCCGGAGCCGTTGGCCCCGATGATGCCCACCCGATCGCCCTTGAGGATGCGCGTCGAGAAGCGACCGAGGATAAGGCGTTCACCCAGGGTCTTCGTGATGTCGGTCGCTTCGATCACGAGGCTGCCGCCGCCCTTGGCGAGATGGGATTCGAGCTTCGCGCGACCCTCCGGACGGAGGAAGCTGGCGCGTTGCGCGCGCAGCTCGCCGAGCTTGCGCAAGCGGCCCTGGTTGCGCCGCCGCCGCGCAGTGACGCCACGATGCAGCCAGTGCGTCTCGGCCTCGAGATGCTTGTCGAGGCGGGCGAGGGTCTTCTCTTCCTCGGCGAGCACCTGGTCCCGCCACGCTTCGAAGCTGCCACAACCCTCATTGTTGACGAGCAGCCGGCCGCGATCGAGCCACCAGGTCTGGTTGGTGACGCCGGCGAGGAACGACCGGTCATGGCTGATGACGACCCGCGCGGCCCGGCTCTGGGCGAGGGTGGTCTCGAGCCAGGTAATGGTCGGGAGATCCAGATGATTGGTCGGCTCGTCGAGCAGCAGGACGTCCGGCTCGCCGATCAGTGCCCTCGCCAGCGCGACCTTGCGGCGTTCGCCACCCGATAGCCCGGTTGCCAGCCGGTCCGGGTCGAGCCCGAGCTCCACAAGGAGATTCGTCGCCCTGTGCGCGGCCGATGTCGGCTCAACGTCGGCGGCCAGACCACGCATGACGGTTGCCGCCAGGGTGAGGGCAGGATCGAGCGCGGGCTCCTGCTCGAGATAGCGGACGAGGCAGTGCTGCTGGCCCTGCCGGATGCCCCCGTCCAGCTCGATCTGGCCTGCCAGCACCTTGAGCAGGCTCGACTTGCCGCTGCCATTGCGCCCGACGAGGCCGATGGCGGCACCAGCCGGAATCTCCAGCTCCAGGTCGTCGAACAGCTGCTTGCCGCCCAGGCTGAGCGACGCGTGGCGCAAGGAAAGAAGCGTGGCTGCGGCCATGGGGACGGCACTCGATACGGCAGGGGTCGGCTGGTGGTTGGCGAAAAAAGCGGCTAGAGCGGCGATGGTTCGCCAACCGGCGCCACACGCGCGCGGCGGTGGGTTCTTAGCGGAGCTAAAGGGTATGGTCGAGGCGCTGGTCGAAGCCTTCGAACGCAACGGCATTCGCGAGATCGCCGTCTTCGACGACCCGGACGCGGCCGTGGCAGAGGTGGCCCGGCACTACGATGCCGCCGTCGGACGTCTGGCGTCGGCCTTCGCCGCCTATGTGGCAGAAGGCACGCTGCCCGGCGAGCTGGATGCCTGCTATCCGTTCGTCGGCGTCCGCATTGCCGCGGATGCCGTGAACCTCGATGCCAGGATCGCCTATGGCGCCCTGCATGATCCGGGTCTCTACGGCACGACGCTGACGCGACCGTCTCTCTTCGGTGACTACTATCGCGGCCAGTTCGCGATCCTGCTTGCCAATCACGGAGCGCCTCTGATCGTCGGCGTCAGCCGCCGGCCCATCCCCTTGCCCTTCGTCGTCGACGTGGCGGCGAGCGGGCTCGATGCCGAGCGGGTGCACCGGCTCACCCATCTTTTCCCGATGCCCGATCTCGCAGCCACCGATGACAGTATCGCTAACGGGACGTTCCACTCGCAGCCGGGCGAGCCCGGCGCCCTGGCGCTCTTCACGGCTGAGCGCGTCGACTACAGCCTGCAGCGGTTGAGCCACTACACCGGCACGTCGACCCAGTATTTCCAGCGCTTCGTCCTGCTGACGAACTACCAGCGCTACGTCGAGCATTTCGTCGACTATGCCAGAAGGGAGCTGGCCACCGGCAACGAGTACGATCGCTTCATCGAACCCGGCAATGTGGTCACCGTCAGACCCGGCTTTTCGGCACCAGCGCGAAACGGTACGGCGCCGCAGCATCTGCCGCAGATGCCGGCCTATCACCTGACCCGGCCGGACGGTCGCGGGGTCACGCTCGTGAACATCGGCGTTGGCCCGTCCAATGCCCGGACCATCACCGACCACATCGCCGTGCTGCGCCCGCACTGCTGGTTGATGCTCGGCCATTGCGCCGGTCTGCGGCGCACGCAGCGGCTCGGCGACTATGTGCTGGCGCATGGCTACGTCCGCGAGGACCACGTGCTCGACCAGGAGGTGCCGCCCTTCGTTCCGGTGCCGCCGATCGCCGAGGTGCAGGTGGCGCTGCAGCAGGCGATGGCCAATGTCACCGGGCTCGCCGACCTCGACCTGAAGAGCCGGATGCGCACCGGTACCGTGGCGTCGACCGCCAATCGCAACTGGGAGTTGCGCTACGAGGAGTTCTTCCAGCGGCTGAACCAGTCGCGCGCGATCGCGCTCGACATGGAGAGTGCCACGATCGCGACCAACGGCCTGCGGTTCCGCGTCCCCTACGGCACGCTGCTCTGTGTCTCGGACAAGCCGCTGCATGGGGAGATCAAGCTGAAGGGCATGGCCAACCGCTTTTATGAGGAGCGTGTTAACCAGCACCTCGAGATCGGCCTCGAGGCCATCCGGCTGCTACGCATCCAGGGTCCGGAGCGTCTCCATTCCCGCAAGCTGCGCAGCTTCGACGAGCCGGCCTTCCGCTAGCGGTACTTCGGTACTGCTCAAGCTGCCACATCGACACCTGCGGGCCGCCTTGTCGGAGGTCGACGATCAACCGCCGCCGAAGGCCGTGAGCATGTTCTCGCCGATCGCGGCCCAAAGGTCGTTGACCGAGCCGCCGAGCGCAAAGACGCCGATGAGCACAGTGATCGCGACCAGAGCCGCGATGAGGCCGTACTCCACGGCCGTGGCGCCTCGTCGATCGTGCAGCAGGCAGCAAGACCGGGAATGCCAGCATCTGTCAGCGGGGAAGTCGGTTTGGCAGGTTGCGCGCAAGGCAGCTCCAGCCCGGAACGTTTGCTCAGGTGTTTACGCTACGCTGAACTCGTTGAGACTTCGTTAACGCTACGCCTGGCCCAGAATGGCTATGCCGCTGCCGTCGCTGGCGCATGTCGCTTCGTCAGGCCAAGCCCATCCACGTCGCCGCCATCGTCGAGCGGGACGAGGATCGTTGCGTCCGCGCCGGCCGCATGCATGGCCGTGCTCAGCTCTCTTCGCCAAGCCCGCGCACCGCGAACGCCGTTGTAGAGGCCGAGCATGTGACGGGCGACCGCGCGCACCGGCGTTCCCTCGGCGCCGACCTCCTCCGCATAGTCGCGCATCGCGGCGACGATGCTGTCACGTCGCGGCGTGGCGTGCGACGGATCGAGCATCGCGCGGGTGAAGTCAACGAGGCTCCAGGGGTTCTGATACGCCTCACGACCGATCATCGCGCCGTCGACATGGGCCAGCTCGGCGGCTGCGCCGCGAGGATCGGTGAGCCCGCCATTAAGCACGATGGCGAGATCGGGTCGCCGCTGCTTGAGGCGTCGCACGCGACCATACCGCAAGGGCGGAATTTCGCGGTTGGCTTTCGGGCTGAGGCCGGAGAGCCACGCCTTGCGGGCATGGACGATGAAGACGTCGCAGCCAGCCGCCGCCACGGTATCGACGAACGTGTCGAGGAACGTCTCCTCGTCGCTGTCGTCGATGCCGATCCGGCACTTGACCGTGACCGGCCGGTTCGTGACGGCGCGCATCGCGGCGACGCAGGCGGCGACCCGATCGGGCTCGGCCATCAGGCAGGCGCCGAAACGGCCGCTCTGCACCCGGTCGGACGGGCAGCCGACATTGAGGTTGAACTCGACGTAGGGCCAGCTCGCGGCGATCTCGACGGCGCGGGCGAGCTCGCCCGGCTCGCTGCCCCCGAGCTGCAGGGCGACCGGGCTCTCGCGCGGGTCGAAGGCGAGGAACCGGTCGGCGGCGCCGTGCAGCACGGCGCCGGTCGTGACCATCTCGGTGTAGAGCAGGGCGCCTGGGGCCAGCAGCCGGTGAAAGACGCGGCAATGCCGATCCGTCCAGTCCATCATGGGGGCAATTGACAGCCGGCGGGCAGCAAGCAGCGTGTCTGGATCGGGTAGGGAAGCTCTCAAGGGGCGGTACCGGCTCGGGCATTGAACCATCCGCGCCCGACGGATCCGGGCAGGCACGGCAGGTTCGTGTGGCAGGCCAAGGCAATCATGTAGAGCGATCCGGCGGACCTGGAAAGCCGTGGGTGGGTGCGCCGCACAGGCGGTCCTGGCGATGGAGGACGGCAGCCAAAGCTTTGGCCTCGTCGGATGTGCGATGGTAAGCCCTCCTCGATCGGAAGAACGCGCAACTCGAGTCGGAGAAATGATCGTGAAGAGGCGCCAGCTCGGCCAGGGAGGACCCGTCGTTTCCGCCATCGGTGTCGGGGGGCTGTCGTTCTCCGCGTTCTACGGCCCCACGACCGAAGCAGCATCGCACGCCGTGCTCGCAGCGGCACTCGAGCTCGACATCGACCACGTCGACACGGCCAATGTCTATGGCGTCGGGCTGTCGGAGCGCGTGATCGGCAGCTTTCTCGCCGGACGGCGCGGCGAAGTGCCGTTCACGATCGCGACCAAGGCCGGGATCAGGCGCGATCCGGAGACGGGCGCGCGCGGCTTCGACAACAGCAAGGCGCATCTGGAGGCCGAGCTCGACGCCAGCCTCGGCCGGCTGGGGGTCGAGGCGATCGATCTCTACTACATCCATCGCCGCGATCCCCGGGTCGAGATCGAGGAGGTGGCCGAGACGCTGGCCGGCTTCATCCAGGCCGGCAAGATCAAAAGCTACGGTCTCTCCGAGATCGCGCCGAGCACCTTGCGACGCGCGGCGGCCGTGCATCCGGTAGCCGCCGTGCAGTCGGAATACTCGCTCTCGACACGCGCGGTCGAGCTTGGCCTGATCCAGGCGTGTGCCGAGCTGGGTACCGCCCTCGTGGCGTTCTCGCCGGTCGGGCGTGGCCTCCTGACCGACCGGCCGCCGACGCCGGAGAGCGTTGCGGAATCGGAGTTCCTGAAGGTCAATCCGCGTTTCCTCGAGCCCAATCTGAGCGCCAACCTCCAGGCGACGGATGGCTTTCGCGCGCTCGCCCGCGAGCTCGGCACGCCCGCGGCGGCGCTGGCCGTGGCCTGGCTGCTGCATCAGGGCGAGCATGTCCTGGCGATCCCGGGGACGCGCTCGGTCCAGCACCTGCGCGAGCTTGCCGCGGGCGGTCGTCTCGAGCTCGGCCCCGACGCTTTAGCAGCCATCGAACGCACGCTGCCCGTCGGCTGGGCGCATGGCGACCGCTACTCGTCAGGCCAATGGGTCGGCCCGGAACGCTTCAGTTGAACCGGACGAAACACGCAAATGTGCGATGCGGGGAAGAGTGGAGCGGGCGATGGGAATCGAACCCACGACATTCAGCTTGGGAAGCTGACGTTCTACCTCTGAACTACGCCCGCTGTGCCATGAGAGATAACCGCAGACCTGCCGCCGTGGCAATGGGAGATCGAGGCGACGGACATACGTGATGGCATATC
>CAZGUW010000210.1:0-8673 GCA_964528705.1 uncultured Geminicoccaceae bacterium | reverse complement strand
CGCATCGATGAGCCGAAGCTCCTCGCCGCCGCGCCCCGCCTGCTCGACGGCGATTTGGCGGCAATGGCCACGCTGGTCCATGTCCTGACCCTCGGCGGCCTCGGTGTGGTGGTCACCGGCACCAGCCATTCGGGCTCGATGGGCGAGCATGGCATCAGTCACTACATCGACATGTTCGCCCGCCCGCACCCGGGCTCCCTGCACGGTGCCCAGGTCGGCGTCGCCACGCTCACCATGGCGCGGCTGCAGGAGCTGCTGCTGGCGGAGGAAACGCCGCCGGTGCTCGGCCCGAGCCGGATCGACAAGGCGGCGCTGGCCGAACGCTACGGCACCCAGGCGGCGGCCTGCCGCGGGGCGCTCGAGGCGAAGGCGCTCACCGGCGAGCGACTCGCCGCCGTCAACGCGCGGCTGGCTGAGTCCTGGGGTGAGTGGCGCCGCAGGCTGGCCGGGCTCGCCATTCCGGTCGAGCGGCTCGAGGCGGCGCTTTCCTCCATCGGCGCCGCCCGGACCGGCGCCGATCTCGGGCTCGAGCCGGCGGTCTATCGAAACGCCGTCGCCCACGCGCACGAGATTCGCGACCGCTTCGGCTTCCTCGACCTCGCCGCCCACACGGGGCGGCTCCACGCGTTCGCTGCCGGCGAAGGGTAGGGGCAAGGTGACCACCGTCCTCGTCCTCGGTGCCGGGGTCATGGGCAGCGCCTTCACCCTGCCGCTGGCCGATGCCGGGACCACCGTCCGCCTGGTCGGCACGCATCTCGATATGGAGCTGATCGACGGGCTGCGTGCCGATGGCGTCCACAGGCGGCTGAAAGCGCCGCTGCCGGCCGCGGTCGAGGCCTTTCACCACCACGAGCTGGCGAGTGCTCTCGACGACAGTGTCGACCTGGTCGTGCTCGGCGTCAGCTCGGCCGGCATTCCCTGGGCGATCGACCGGCTGCGGCCGCTCCTGGCAAGGAAGCGGCCGATCCTGCTCCTGACCAAGGGGCTCGCCGCTGATGGCAGGCGGATCGGCATCCTGCCGGGGCCGGTCGAGGCGGCGCTCGGCTGCCCGGCCGGTGCCGTGGGCGGGCCCTGCATGGCCGGCGAGCTGGCGGTCCGCCGCGAGACCAGCGTCGTCATGAGCTTCGCCGATCCGGCCCTGATCCGGCAGGTGCTGGCGCTCACCGCCGCCCCCTACTACCACGCCCGCGCCAGCGCCGATCTGGTCGGCACCGAGGTCTGCGCCGCTTTCAAGAACTTCATGGCGCTCGGCATCGGCGCCGCCCAGGGAATGGCCGATACGGCCGGGCCTGCTATCAACGGTGCCGCCATGCACAACCCGGCGGCCGGGCTCTTCACCCAGGCCGTGCTCGAGCTCGGCCGGCTCAACGCGCTGCTCGGCGGCACCGCCGAGAGTGTCCACGGCCTCGCCGGGACGGGCGATCTCTACGTCACGGTCCAGGGCGGCCGGAACAGCCGCATGGGCCGGCTCCTCGGTGCCGGCTGGACCTATTCAAGGGCCAAGGCCGAGCGCATGGCGGCGGACACGGTCGAGGGTGCCGAGCTGGCACTGGCGGTCGGCCCGACGCTCAGGGCTATGCTGGGCGAGGGCGAACTTCACGCCGAGGACCTGCCGCTGACGCTCGCCATCCTCGATGCCATCGTCGAGGATCGACCCCTCGTGCTGCCCTGGTCCGCCTTCCACTATCGCGGCCCATCACCTTGACCGAGAGCGCCTCCTTCGACCGTGTCGAGCAGCTCCGCACCCGGATCGCCTGGCTCTACTATGTCGAGGGGCTGACGCAGAGCGACATCGCCGACCGCGTCGGGCTCAGCCGGGTCAGGGTCAATCGCGAGCTGGCGGTCTGCCGCGAGCGCGGCATCGTGCAGATCCGCATCAATTCCAGGCTCGCCACCTGCGTCGCCCTCGAGCGCCGGCTGATCCGCCGGTTCGACCTGAAGGACGCCGTGGTCGTGCCGACACCGGAGGATCCGGCGCTCCTGCCGGGCGTCATCGGCATGGCGGCCGGCCAGTACGTCTCCGACCGGCTGGCGGAAGGGATGAGCGTCGGTGTCGGTTGGGGGCGGACCGTGCTCGGCTCGCTCAAGGCGATCGAGCGGCGCAACGTGCCCGGCCTCTCCGTCGTCTCGCTGATGGGCGGGCTGACCCGGGCATCGGCGATCAACACTTACGAGACGGCGTCGCGCTTCGCCGACCTCTTCGGCGCCGACTGCTACTACCTCGCCGCACCGACCTTCACCTCTACGGCCGAGAGCCGCGCCACCTTCATCGAACAGGCCGTCATCAAGGACGTGCTCGACCGGGCCCGCAAGGTCGACCTGGCGCTGGTCAGCGTCGGCGGGATCGGCCCCGGCGCCACCATCCGCCGTCTCGACATGCTGGGCGAGGAGGAGCTGGATTCGCTGGTCGGGGCGGGGGCGGTCGGCGACAGCCTCGGCCATTTCATCGACGCCGCCGGACGGCTCGTGGACCACCCGATTAACCGCCGGGTCATCGGCCTTGCCCCGGCCGAGCTCTCGGACGTGCCGACGGCCATCCTCGCCTCGGGTGGCCCGGACAAGGACCGGGTCATCGGCGCCGTGCTCGAGGCGCGCTTCCTCAATGTCGCGATCCTCGACGAGGCGACCGCCGAACGGCTGCTGGCCGGCGCCTGAGAACATCGTCACCTGGCACCAATGTTGCACCCGGACGTCGCGGGGAGCGACATCCAGGGCGCTCCCGCAACCTGATGACGGGAAGAGCGCGAATGTGTGCAGGTGATGACCGGACTTGTCCCGAATTCGAGCAGCATCGGCGTGAGCTGATGAGCGCGCTCGGCGCCGAGCGTCGGGCCTTTCTCAAGAGCAGCTTCGTCGCCACCGGCGGTGCTGCGGCACTGGGTGCCATGGGCGGCTCGCTGGTCACCCCGGCTTTGGCCCAGGCCTCGTCGGCCCGGGCCCCCGGCACGCGCAGCCACTACTACCTGCCGGCCACCGACGAGACTGTGCACTGGGGCTACTTCAGCAAGAGCCTGAAGCCGCAGGTGGAGATCGATTCCGGCGACCATGTCACGATCGAGGCGCTCACCCATCATGCCGGCGACGACATGGAGCTGATGGTGAACGGCGACCCGGGCGCCGAGAGCGTCTTTCGCTGGACCAAGGAGGGCAAAGGCGTCGACCGCCGCGGTGCCGGGCCGATGGATGCCTCGCTCTTCGGCCGCGGCGCCGGCGAGGGGCTCGGCGTGCATATCTGCACCGGCCCGGTCTACGTGCGGGGCGCTGAGCCCGGCGACGTGCTGGAGGTGCGGATCCTCGACGTGACGCCGCGCCCCACCGCCAATCCGGGGCA
This sequence comes from uncultured Geminicoccaceae bacterium, assembly GCA_964528705.1. Taxonomy (GTDB): domain Bacteria; phylum Pseudomonadota; class Alphaproteobacteria; order Geminicoccales; family Geminicoccaceae; genus SLRI01. Next base: position 5,342 of record CAZGUW010000210.1, on the reverse strand, counting down.
CACGGGCAAGGCCTTCGGCAGCAACGCCGCCGCCTGGTGGGGCTTCCACTTCAAGGACCTGATCACCGAGCCCAAGGAGCGGGAGGTGATCACCATCTACGAGATCGACGCCACCGGCGAGCGCAGCTGGGCCAAGGCCGTCTACAACTACCGCTGGACGCCGCAGACCGACCCCTATGGCGTCGTCCACCCGATCATCGACTATCCGGGCGTGCCGGTCGACCACTCGACCATCGAGAAGAACTTCGACGTGCTGAAGGGGGTGCGCATTCCCATCCGCCCGCATTTCGGGGTGATCGGCCTGGCGCCGAAGGAAGCCGACATGGTCGATTCCATCCCGCCTTCCTACACCGGCGGCAATATCGACAACTGGCGGATCGGCAAGGGGGCGACGATGTACTACCCGGTCGCGGTCGAGGGCGGCCTGCTCTCGGTCGGCGACCCGCATGCCAGCCAGGGCGATTCCGAGCTCTGCGGCACGGCGATCGAATGCTCGCTCACCGGCACCTTCCAGATCATCCTCCACAAGCGCGGCGATCTCGGCGGCACGCCGCTCGAGGCGCTCGACTACCCGATGCTGGAGACCCAGACCGAGTGGCTGGTGCACGGGTTCAGCTACGCCAACTACCTGGCCGAGCTCGGCGAGGCGGCGCAGTCCGACATCTACGGCAAATCCTCGGTCGACCTGGCGCTGCGCGACGCCTTCCGCAAGATGCGCCATTTCCTCATGACCACGCGCGGCCTCACCGAGGACGAGGCGATCTCGCTCATGACGGTTGGCGTCGATTTCGGGGTCACCCAGGTGGTCGACGGCAACTGGGGGGTGCACGCGACCATCCGCAAGGATATCTTCGCCGGCATGGAGAGCTGAGCCTCGGGCCACCGGCCGTGGCTCGCGGCGATGCGGGCCCCGGCCGGTGCGCCCGCAGGAGAATCGGCCCATGTCACCGGACGTCGAACGTGAAATCGCCGACTGGCTCATCGACACCGGGCTGACCGATTCCGACGAGCAGGCGCTCTTCTCCGGGCTCTGCGACCGGCTGAGCCGGGCCGGAGTGGGCATCGTCCGGGCCTATCTCGCCTCCGAGGTGCTGCACCCGTTGATCGGCGCGCGCGGCTATATCTGGCAGGGCGAGGGTGCGGTGCGCGAGGACTACGGCCACAACAGCGTCGACGACCCGAACTGGCGGCGGAGCCCGTTCTACCACATGTTGGACCAGGGCCTCGACCGGCTGCGCGTGCCGCTCGACGAGAGCCTCGAGGCGCGCCGCTTCCCGCTACTCGACCGGCTCAGAATGCAGGGTTGCACCGACTATTTCGCACTCGGCCGGCGCATGAATTCGACGGCGGCCATCGGCGGCCAGGACGGCATCCTCACCTCTTGGACGACCATGCGGTCGGGCGGTTTCGACGCCGGGGAGATGGCGCTCCTAGAGCGTTGCATGGCGCCGCTCACACTCGCCTTCAAGGGGTTTCGGGCCGTCGACACCGCCCGTACCCTGGCCTGCACCTATCTCGGCCAGGATGCCGGCACGCGGGTGCTGGCCGGCGAGATCCGGCGTGGCGAGGCGATGACGATCGAGGCGGTGCTCTGGTACTCGGACCTCGAGGGCTTTACGCGGATCGCCGACACCACGCCGTCCGACCGGCTGATGGCCCTGCTCAACGCCTATGCGGAGGTGCAGGTCGGCATCGTCGACGGCCGTGGGGGCGACGTGCTCAAATTCATGGGCGACGGCATCCTCGCCCTCTTCCGGGGCGACGACGCTGCCGCCCGCGCCCTCGATGCGGCGATCGCCGCCCAGCGTGCGGTCGGCGAGCTGAACGCGGCGCGTCGGACTGCCGGCGAGCCGGTCACCGAGTTCTATGTCGGTCTGCATCGGGGCGACGTGCTCTACGGCAATATCGGCAGCCCCGAGCGGCTCGACTTCACGGTGATCGGCCCGGCCGTCAACGAGGTGGCACGGATCGAGGCGATGTGCCGCTCGCTCGACCGACGGGTCGTCGTCTCGAGGGCATTCGCCGAGACGGCGGGCGCCGCGCGGGACCATCTCGTCTCGCTCGGCCGCTACGCGCTCAGGGGCGTCGGCCGCGCGCAGGAACTCTACACCATCGACCCCGAGATGCTGGGCACCGCCTGAGGGACAGTTGCCGGGCGCACCGGCGCATGCGACACCTGCCTGCCGGACCACTGTCAGCCAGGAGCGCCCCGCCACATGATCGAGACGATGCTGATCGCGATCCTGATCGGCTCCGGGCTCCTCGTGCTTTCCATCCTCACCAGCCTCGTCTCGTTCCGCATCGGCGCGCCGCTGCTGCTCCTCTTCCTCGTCATCGGCCTGCTCGCCGGCGTCGACGGCCCGGGCGGCATCGCTTTCGACGACAGCTCGGGCACCTTCTTCGTCGGCAGCCTGGCGCTGGCGATCATCCTCTTCCACAGTGGCTTCGAGACCCGCTGGCAGACCCTGCGCAACGCCGCCGGCCCGGCTGTCGTGCTGGCGACGCTGGGCGTCCTCCTGACCGCCGGGCTCATGGGCGCCGCCGCCCATCTGCTGCTCCGGCTTCCCTTGCCGGAATCGCTGCTGCTCGGCGCCATCGTCAGCTCGACCGATGCCGCGGCCGTCTTCTTCCTCCTGCGGGTCGGCGGCATCACCATCCGCGAGCGGGTGCGCTCGACCCTGGAGGTCGAATCCGGCTCGAACGATCCGATGGCGATCTTCCTCGTCGTCGTCCTGCTCGAGCTGATCACGTCGGGCGCCGGGCTGGACACGCTCGGCGTGAGCATGCTCCAGGCCTTCGCCCTGCAGATGGGCCTCGGCCTCGTTCTCGGCCTCGCCGGTGGCTGGCTCATCGTCAAGGGCATCAACCTGATCGAGCTCGAGCCCGGCCTCTACCCCATCGCCGTGCTCGGCGGGGCGCTCATCCTCTTCGCCTGCACCGGGCTCCTCGGCGGCAGCGGCTTCCTCGCCGTTTATGTGGCCGGGCTCGTCGCCGGCAACATGCGGATCCGCGCCCGGCCGCATCTGCACCGCTTCCAGGACGGTCTCGCCTGGCTCGCCCAGATCGTGATGTTCCTGCTGCTCGGCCTCTTCGCCACGCCCTCGACCTTCGGCGAGATCGCCTTGCCGGTCATCGTTCTCGCCATCCTGCTGGTCGTCCTGTTCCGGCCGCTGGCTGTCACGCTGCTGCTGTTGCCGTTCGGCTTCAGGCGCAACGAGATGGCCTTCATCAGCGTCGTCGGCCTGCGCGGTGCCGTCTCGATCCTGCTCGCCATCATGCCGATCATGGCCCGCCTGGAGCATGGCCAGACGCTCTTCAACGCGGCCTTCCTGATCGTCCTCGTCTCGCTCCTCGCCCAGGGCTGGAGCATCCGCCCCCTGGCCCGCTGGCTCGACGTGGTCGTGCCGCCGCGCCAGGGCCCGGTCGACAAGGTCGAGCTGGAGCTGCCCGGCACCGCCCATCACGAGCTCGTGGTCTACCACATCACCGAAGGCAGCCCCGTCGCCCGCGGCCATCGCCTGCCGCGCTGGGCCCGCCCGTCGCTGGTGGTGCGGGGCGGCAGCTCTCTGCGGGTGCATCAGGCGGGGCACCTCCTGCCGGACGACTATGTCTACATCTTCGCGCCACCCACATTCATCCACCTGCTCGACCGCCTGTTCGCCAGTCGTGCGGAACTCGATCCCGCCGATATCGAGTTCTACGGCGAGCTGCCGATCGTCCCGGATGCGCCGGTCGCGGCCCTGGCCGCCACCTATGGCCTCGCGATCGAGACCGACCCGGCGACGCCGCGCATCGCCGATTATCTGGAGCAGCGGCTCGGCGGCCATCCGGAGCCCGGCGACCGGCTGACGATCGGTTCCATCGACCTCATCGTGCGGAGCGTCGACGACGCCGGGAAGATCGCCGAGATCGGCCTCTCGTTCCGGCCGGTCGACGAGGCGCTGTCGGAGGACGGGCTGCTGGCTCGCATGCGCCGCCTCCTGGTCGGCAGCCCGCGGGCTGCCCCGGTGGCCGAGTCGGAGGAACCGCCGACGACGCTCTAGCCGGTCAGAGCGCTTCCGCCGGCTGCGGGGCGGCGTCGTAGCAGCCGAGCACGGACTGATCCATGTCGACCAGCGAGCCGGTCATCATGCCGCTCTCTTCGGAGGCGAGGAAGGCGATGGCGCGCGCGACCTCGGTGGTCTCGAGCAGCCGGCCGAAGGGCAGGCGCGCCTTGGCCGACTCGAGCCAGTTCTCCGGGGCGTTGTGCTCCCGTTTCTGGATGGCGTGCTCGCCCGGCGTGTTCATCCAGCCGATATTCAGCCCGTTCACCCGGATCCGGTCGCGCATCAGGGAGTAGGCGACGTTCTTCGTCAGCCCGGCGAGGGCCGCCTTGGAGGCTGAGTAGGCGCAGATGAAGGGCTGGCCGCCATGGCTCGACGTCGAGAGGATGTTGACGATGGTTCCGGCGATCCGCTCGCGCCGCATGATGGTCGCCGTATCCTGCATCAGGAAGAAGGGTGCACGCACATTGATCGCGAACATCCGCTCGTAGAGTTCGGGGCTCGTGTCGAGGATGGTGCCGCGATCGGTGATGGCCGCGGCATTGACCAGGCAATCGACCCGCCCGAAGGCGTCGTCCGCCGCCTTCGCCACCTTGCGCACGTTATCGAGCTCGCCGAGGTCGGCCGGGACGAAGATCGCTTCGGCCCCGGCCGCGCTGAGGTCCGCCCGCACCCGCTCGCCGCGCTCGGCGTTGCGGCCGCAGATCACGATGCCCCTGGCCCCGTGCTCGACGAAGTGGCGGGCCGTCGTCTCGCCCAGCCCCTGGGTGCCGCCCGTGACAATCGCCACCTTGCCTTCGAACCCGCCGCTCATGTTTGCCTCCCCGAGCTGATCTCGCGCAGGCGGCAGCCTATCAAGCGGCGGCGGGGCGGGCCAGTGTCGCCGTCAGGTGCCGGCGGCGGCAAGGCCTCCGGTCGAGGTGGTGGTCGGCCGTGCGCCCTGGCGCACGAAGAGGCGGCGCAGGAAGCCCATGATCATCGCGTTGCGCATGCGCCGGGCCTCGGTCAGGACGGCATTGACATGGGCGGGGTCGTAGGGTCCGGCAAACTGCCGGTCGGTAGTCATCGTCGTAGCTCCATTCGTGGCGCTGTGCGGGCGCCTCTTTGTCCTCTGTTGCACTGCAAAAGACTTGGCCATCCAGGGTCGTGGAGCAACCCGGCATTCCTGCATGGCTCCATTGCGTGGCGGTTTCATCCTTTGGCCATGTATTTGGCGAGACGGGCACACCCCCGGGCCAGCCCCGCCCGGTGCATCGCCCGGATCCGGCCATAGGCCCGGCCGTCGCTCGCCGCGATGCC
>CAZGUW010000209.1:7675-8676 GCA_964528705.1 uncultured Geminicoccaceae bacterium | reverse complement strand
CGGCTTGCAGGCCGGCCACCGTCCGTTCGGCGAGCTGCAGCTGCCGCTCCAGCTCCGCCACGGCCGCATCACGGGTGGTCAGCTCGGACTGCAGCGCGGCCATCTGCTCACCGGCCGCCGCCTCAGCGCTGCCCAGCGCATCCTCGGCGGCAGCGAGACGCCGCTCGAGATCGTCCCGCGCCGCCTGCAGGCCGGCTGCCGTCGCCTCGGACTGCTGCAGCTGCCGCTGCAGCTCGGCGAGTTGCCGACCGCGCGAGGCCAGTGCCGCCGCATTCGCGTCGCGGCGGCTCGTCACTTCCGCCAGCGCCGCCTCGTGCGCCGCCAGCGCTTCCTGTCCGGCGGTCTCCGCGGCCATCAACGCGTCCTCGGACGCGGCCAGACGCTGCTCCAGATCGTCGCGCACGGCTTGCAGGCCGGCCACCGTCCGTTCGGCGAGCTGCAGCTGCCGCTCCAGCTCGGCCCGGGCCTCCTCGCCGGCGGCCTCGGCGGTCGTCAGCGCATCCTCGGACGCGGCCAGACGCTTGGCGAGATCGTCGCGCTCCGCTTGCAGGCCGGCCGCGGTCTCCTCGGCCTGCTGCAGCTGCTGCTGCAGCGCGGCCAGCTGCCGCCCCCTCGAGGCGAGTGCTGCGGCATTGGCCTCGCTGCGGCTGGTTGCCTCCGCCAGTGCCGCCTCGCTGGCCGCCTGCCGTTCCCTGGCGGCCGCCTCGGCGGCGATCAGCGCGTCCTCGGTCTCGGCCAGCCGCCGGTCCAGATCGTCCCGCACCGACTGCAGGCCGGTCGTGGTCCGCTCCGCCAGCTCAAGCTGCCGCTTCAGCTCCGCGATCCGTTCGTCCACGGCCACCGCATCGCTGGCGCGTGCCTCGGCAAGCTCCTGCTCGAGCGCTGCCACCCTGCTGCCGGTGGCGGCGAGCTGAGCGACGAGCGATTCCCGGATCGCACCCTGCTCGGTGCCGAGCGCCTGCAGCTGCGCCTCGGTCTCGGCCTGCGCGTCCCCGGCCGCG
>CAZGUW010000209.1:0-7665 GCA_964528705.1 uncultured Geminicoccaceae bacterium | reverse complement strand
CTCACGCTCGACCAGCTCGGCCCGACGCTGTAGCTCGGCCTGCTCGGCACGCAGCGTGTCGAGCTCGGCGCCGGCCTGCGCCAGGCGCTCGTCGGTCGCCGCGGTCGTCTCCTCCAGCTCGGCCGCGAGCCGGTCGCGTTCGTCGGTGAGCGCCGCCGCGGCCTCGCGCGCCGCCGCCAGCTCGCTTTCTGCCGCGGCGAGCGCCGTCTCGGCCGCCGCCCGCTCCTCACCGACCGCGGCGAGCTCGTCCTGCAGGGGCCGCAGGGTCTGCAGCTCGCTGCCGAGCTCCTCCAGCCGGGCGAGCCTGGCCGTCGTGCCGCCCCCCTGCTCGGCCGGCATGTCGAGCGCCGTCAAGGTCCGGTCGACGCCCTCCTCCACCGTGTCGATACGGTCGTAGGCGTACCAACCTACACCCAGGGCGGCCGCGATCGGGATCAGCGTGAAGCCCGCCGTCCGTCGGCGCTTGTCGCTTTCCCACTGGCGCAGATGCGCTTCGAGCTCGGAGATCCTGTTCGCCATGGCCATCCCGCACCAAGACCTTCACGGTTTTTCGTAGAGTTTCCACAAGAGCCCGAGGAAGCGCTCGCGATCCTGCTCCGGCTCGGTACTGGCGCCCTCGAGCTCACGCCATTCGTCGTGCAGCACCTGCAGACCGTCGATCCGCTCCTGGCGTTCGACGCCGTCACGATAGGGAAAGACCGACACCGCCGCCATCACCACACCGACGACCAGCGCCAGCACCTGGGGCAGAATGCCGATGAGGCCGAGCAGGATCAGCAAGAGGCCCATCACGAGCAGCAGCACGGCCGCAAGACGGTACTGCCGCAGGGCGCCGCGATGCACCGCGATCATGCTGTCGAACGGAATTCGCTGGCCGACTCCGGGCGCCGCGCCCAAGAGATCACCCGATGCGCGTGTCAACAAGCCCTCCCCGCCTTTGGACCGTCATCGGTGGCCGGCCGCTCGTTCGAGCATTCCGGCCGGCCGCAGTCTTGCCGGATCGGGCAGGAAAAGCAATCACAGCGGCCGGATGAATCCCGGGCGACCGGTCAGCGGGTCGTCAGCTTGATCTCGATGCGGCGATTGCGGCGATATGCGTTCGGCGTGTCCGCCGGATCGAGGGGCTGGAACTCGGCGAAGCCGCGGGCGGCGACCCGCTCGGGCGGAATACCCTGCTCGATCAGGAACTCCGCCACGGAGATGGCGCGCGCCGTCGACAGCTCCCAGTTGGAGGGGAAGCGCGACGTGCTGATCGGACGACGATCCGTGTGGCCGTCGACCTGCAGGACCCAGGGCAGCTCGTCCGGGATCTGGGCGGCGATGGCGCTCAGCGTCGCGGCCAGCTGGGCGAGCTGGCGACGACCCTCCGGACCGATCTCCGCCTCGCCCGAGCCGAACAGCACCTCGGACTGGAAGACGAACCGGTCGCCGACGATGCGCACCTCGTCGCGCTCGCCCAGCACCTGGCGGAGCCGACCGAAGAAGTCGGAGCGGAAGCGCGACAGCTCCTCCACTTGCGCCGCGAGCGCCACGTTCAGCCGGTCGCCGAGGTCGGCGATGGTGGCGCTCTGCGTCGCGATCTCCGCCTCTTTCTGGGTGAGCACGTTGTCGATCTCGGCGAGCTGGATCGAGAGCGCATTGATCTGGCGATTGAGGAGGTCGACCTCGGCGAGCGCCGCCTCGCGATCCCGGGTCTCCTGGTCGAGCGCGGTCTCGAGGCTCGTCGCACTCCGCAGCAGCTCCTCCAGGCGGACCTCGCGCTCTTCCAGGTCGCGCTGCGCCAGTCGGGTGCGCTCCTGCTCGTCGGCGAGCCGAGCCTCGAGCGCCGCCCGCTCGTCGCGAACCGCGCCGAGCTCGCTCGAGAGGGCGGCACTCGCCGCGTCGGCGGCCGCGAGCAGATCGGCCTGGCCCGCGATCTCGGCCTCGAGCTCGGCGCGCACCTGCGTCAGCGCATTGATGTCGCGCCGCAGCTGCACGAGCTCGGCGAGCCGCGCCTCCAGGGTCACACGATCGGCGGTGATGGTGGCGTTCGCCGCTTCGAGCTCGGCCCGTGCGGCGGCCGCCTCCTCGGCCAACGCCTCACGGTCGAGCCGCATCGCCTCCAGCGTCTCGCCCAGCCTGAGCTCGCGATCGGCGGCAAGAGCCAGCGTCTCGGCCAGGCGGTCCCGCTCGGCGGCGAGCTCCTCCGAGCGGTCGGCATCGGCGTCGCGCTCGGCGAGCGCCGCCCGGAGATCGGTCGAGAGCCGCGTCACGTTGCGCCGCAGGTCCGCCGCCGTGTCGCGCTCGAGCCCGAGCTGCCGGTCGAGCTCGGCCACCGTCTCCTCCAGCCGGCTCATCGCCGCATCGCGGCCCTCGAGCTGCTGGCTGAGGAAGAACTGCGCCAGGACGAAGACGGCGAGGAGGAAGATGATGACCATGAGCAGGGTCGACAGGGCGTCGACGAAGCCCGGCCAGATGTCGACCGAGGCACTGCGCTGGGTGCGGCCGCGCGCCATGCCTCAGCCCGCCCGCCGGCCAATAGGTTCGTGTCGCTCGTCGCGCATGGGCCGACCCGGTGGCTAGGACCGCAGCGACTGCGGCTCGCCGGCGGCGATGGCGATGGTGCGCGAGACCAGCTTGATCTCGTTGCGGAGTTCGCGGACGGTCTCCTCGCGGCCATGCGCGAGCTCGTCGATCAGCCGGCCGAGCTTCTGGTCGGTGTTGCGGATGTGCTCCTTCGTCGCCTCGTCGAGCAGCCCGGCGCCGCCGCGGCCGAGGGCGGCCTGGGCGCTCTGCTGCTGGCCGAGCAGCCGGGCCAGGCCGTCCTGGTCGTGGCGCAGCCGCTCGCCGAGCATGCCCAGGCGATCGTTGAGCACGGCGAGCAGCTCGTTAAGCTCGCTGCGGCCATGCTCGCTGCGGTCGAGCGCCAGGCGCAGCTGGTCGACGTTCTCGGCGGTCTGCTGCAGCAGCGCCTCCATGTAGGCCGGCATCGGCGCCCCGCCGCCCATCTCGCCCAGGCTGCTGCCGGTCGAGGAATGCCGCGTCAGCCCGGCGAGCCATTCCTCGAGATCGTTGTAGAAGCTGTTCTGCGCCTGGGTCGCCTGCAGGTCGATGAAGCCGAGCACCAGCGAGCCGGCGAGCCCGAAGAGCGACGAGCTGAACGCCGTGCCCATGCCGTGCAGCGGTGCCGCGAGACCTGCCTTGAGCCCGTCGAAGACGCCGAGCATGTCGTCGCCGGTAAGCGAGAGGTCGCCGATCACCCGCCCGACCGAGGTGATCGTCTCGAGCAGGCCCCAAAAAGTGCCGAGCAGGCCCAGGAAGATCAGAAGGCCGGTCTGATAGCGGGTGATGTCGCGGCTCTCGTCGAGCCGGGCGCTGATGCTGTCGAGCAGGTAGCGCATGGAGAGCGCATTGAGCGAGGCCCGGCCGCGCCGCTCCTCCTCGCCGAGCGCGCCGGCGACCGGGGAGAGGAGCCGCGGCGGGCTGGCCATCGAGAAGCCCGGGCCGGAGGTCCTGAAGGCCTCGATCCAGGCGACCTCGGGGCGCAGCGACCAGATGCGGCGGAGCGCGTAGACGATGCCAAGCAGGAGCACGCCGAGGATCAGACCGTTCAATCCCGGGTTCTGCATGAACGCGCGCAGGATAATGTCGTAGAGGGCGCCGACCACGACCACCGCGAGCACGAGGAAGAGGATGACGCGGATGATGTAGCGCTGCGGCTTGGTCATGGGCGAGTGGGGCTCAACAGGATCGGTCTGGGCATGGTGCGGGCCACGAGAATCGGACGCTAACGCCTCGATAGTATGTCTATAGCCGGCTCTACCAGTAATTCATGGATTTTTGGTGAATCCAGCAGGCCGGTTGTGGCGTACCGGCACCGCGCGGCCGCACGGTTCTGCGGCAAGAAAGGCAGGACTCGTTTTGCGCGACGCCCGGAAATTTGCGAAAGATCGCTGGCCACGCGATGCGCCATCCCGATATCGGCGTGGCCAGGGCTGCGCAAGGAGGCTCGACGCGGATGCTGACCATCGACCCCGACAAGGTGTGCGCCATCATCGTCAAGGCGCGGGTGTTCGACGCGGACCTGCCGCACGAGGGTGACGACCACGGCTCGGACCTGGCGCATGGCGAGGTCGACGAGATCGAGGAGCATGTCGAGCCCGAGGACGAGGAGCATGACGACAATACCGAGGACGAGCTGCGCGCCCTGATCGACGACCTCAACGACGACGAGCAGGTCGAGCTCGTGGCGCTGGCCTGGGTCGGGCGCGGCAGCTACGGCATCGAGGAGTGGGCCGAGGCGCTGGCGGAAGCGCGGCGCGCCCACAACAAACGCACGGCGCGATACCTGCTGGGCATGCCGCTGCTCGCGGACTATCTCGACGAGGGGCTGGCCGCCTTCGGTGTCAGCTGCAGCTGAGGAAGAGGAAGCGCCAGGTGAATGTGGCTGAGGAGCAAGCGATGGTGGACCGGCGCACGGCCGCACGCCGGGGCGGACAACCGTGACCCGCGGGCTCGGCGCCGGTCTCCTGCTCTTCGGCTTCTGGCTGCTTGCCACGCTGGCGGTCTTTTTTTGAGGGCAGCGCGCAACGTCATGCATGGACCGCACCAATGAGCGAGCCGACCAGCGAGTTCGCGCGACGGATCGGCTCGCGGGTCGCCGGGGCCAGTCGCGGCGGATCGACCGCCATGTGGTCGGTGAGCCATCCGATCTGTCTGCACATCGCCACCTTCTTCGCCGTCGGCCCCCTGGTCACCGGCCTGATGTTCGCCGAGGTGGGCAAGGCGCTGGGCGGGCTCGGCGCGGTCGTCGCCTTGCAGGTGGCGGCTTGGCTGATCCGCCAGGGTCGCCTTGCCGAGCGCGAGTACGCCGAGCGGACGATCACCCGTGCGCCGCCGCCCCGGAAGCTTGCCGGGATTGCGCTGGTCGGCCTCGCCGCCTTCTCGCTGAGCGCGCTCGGTGCCGGCCAGCCGATGATTCTCGGCCTCGTCGCGGCCGGGCTCATGGGCTATGCGGCCTATCTCGCCTACGGGCTCGACCCGCGCGGCGACAAGGGTCTCGACGCGAAGCTCGCCGATCGCGCCGGGCTCAAGACCGAGGCCGTGCTCGCCGCCCTCGAGGAGGCCCGCGCCAAGGTGCGGGCGATCGAGACGCAGGCCAGGGGGCTGCATTCGCGCGAGCTCAAGGAGCGTCTCGGTCGGATCACCCGGAGTGCCGAGGCGGTGCTCGCCCAGATCGAGAAGGATCCGGGCGATCTGCGCCGGGCGCGACGCTTCCTCGTGACCTATCTCGACGGCACGCGCGACGTGGTGGCCGGCTATCGCGCGCAGCAGCAGGATCTCGCCGACACGCCGCTCGCCGACAATTTCCGTCATGTGCTGGAGACCGTCGAGCGGGTATTCGAGGAGCAGCGCGAGATCCTCAAGCGCAACGAGAGCCTCGACCTCGAGGTGCAGATCGAGGTGTTGAAGACGCAGCTCGAACGTGAAGGTGTCCACTGAGCCACCGCCCGTGAGGCTGGTGCCAATGCAGGAGACGAGCGATGACCGACACACCCGAGCGGGTGCCGCCAGCCCCCATGACCGCGACGGCCACCGAAGAGACGGCGCTCGCCACCAGCATGGCGGCGCTGTCGGGGGAGCTCGTCCAGGACCTCCAGCTCGATCTCGAGGGGACCGCCGTCGAGCAGGTCCAGCAGGCAATGAGCGAGCTCGACGTCACCGACAGCAATTCGATCATCTTCTTCGGCTCCAAGGCCCAGCAGCAGCTGACCGAGGTCTCGGATTCGATGCTCGAATCGGTGCGCACCAAGGATGTCGGACCAGCCGGCGACGCGCTCAACTCGATGGTCGCCAAGCTGCGTGAGCTGAAGTTCGAGGCGATCGACCCGCGCGAGAAGCCGGGCTTCCTCGCCCGCCTCTTCGGCGCCAAGAACAAGCTGATGCAGTACCTCGACGAGTACGAGACGGTGCGCGACCAGATCGACGGCATCACCAACGATCTCGAGCGGCACAAGACGACTCTGCTCACCGACATCACCAAGCTCGACAAGCTCTACGACGTCAATCTCGACTATTTCCGCTCGCTCGAGGTCTACATCGCCGCCGGTCGGGCCAAGCTGAAGGAGCTGGACGAGTCGGTCATCCCGGCGATGGCGACGGCGGTCGAGAATTCGGACGACGTGATCGAGGCGCAGAAGCTCAGGGACCTGCGTGCCCGTCGCGACGACCTCGAACGGCGGGTGCACGACCTGCTGCTCACCCGCCAGGTGACCATGCAGAGCCTGCCGTCGATCCGGCTGGTCCAGGAGAACGACAAGTCGCTGATCACCAAGATCAACTCGACGCTGGCCAACACCGTGCCGCTCTGGCGCCAGCAGCTCGCCCAAGCGATCACCATCTACCGCTCGGGCCAGGCGGCGGGCGCTGTCAAGGCGGCGACCGACCTCACCAACGAGCTCCTGGAGAAGAATGCCGACAACCTGCGCGAGGTGAATGCCGAGGTGCGCCAGCAGGTGGAGCGGGGCGTCTTCGACATCGAGGTGGTCAAGCGCGCCAACGACCAGCTGATCGCCACCATCGAGGACTCCTTGCGCATTGCCGACGAGGGCAAGGCGAAACGCAAGGAGGCCGAGCAGCAGCTCGTCGAATGCGAGGCGAAGCTCAAGGAGAGCCTGAGCGCCGCTTCGGCCCGGGCCGCCGGCAAGGCGCCGCCCGCGGCACCGGCGCAGCCGGCCTGATTCGGGGAAGGACGGCCCATGATCATGGAAAAGCTCTTCGGCGAGTTCGTCGACGTCATCCAGTGGACGGACGACTCGCCCGACACGCTCGCCTGGCGGTTCGAGCGGTACAACAACGAGATCAAGTTCGGCGCCAAGTTGACCGTGCGCGAGTCGCAGATGGCGGTCTTCGTCAACGAAGGTGAGATTGCCGACGTCTTCACGCCGGGCATGTTCGAGCTCCGGACGGCCAACCTGCCGATCCTCTCGACCCTGCAGGCCTGGCCGCACGGCTTCGAGAGCCCGTTCAAGGCCGAGGTCTATTTCTTCAACATGCGCCGGTTCACGGACCTCAAGTGGGGCACACGCAACCCGGCCATGCTGCGCGATCCCGAATTCGGGCCGGTGCGTCTGCGGGCCTTCGGCACTTATGAGATCCGGATCGCCGACCCGGCCGTGCTGCTGCGCGAGGTGGTCGGCACCGACGGCCACTTCACCCTCGACGAGATCACGGACCAGCTCCGCAACCTGATCGTCGCCCGGTTCGCCACGATCCTCGGCAGCTCCGGCATCCCGGTGCTGGACCTCGCCGCCAATTACGACCAGCTCGGCCAGTTCGTGCATGGTCGGATCGCCCCGGAGTTCGCGAATTACGGGCTCGAGCTGACGAAGCTCCTGGTCGAGAACGTGTCGCTGCCGCCGGAGGTCGAGCAGGCGATGGATCGGCGGACCTCGATGGGGGTCATCGGCGATCTGCGCAAGTACACCCAGTTCCAGGCGGCCGAGGCGATGCGGGCAGCGGCTGCCAACCCGGCCGATGGCGGCGCCGCGACCGGTATCGGTCTTGGCATGGGCATGGCGATGGCGAAGCAGTTCGCGGACGCGATGGGCGCACCGGCGGCGACGCCGGCAACGGCCCCGGCGACACCGCCTCCCCTGCCCGCCGGCCGTGCGTTCCACGTGGCCC
>CAZGUW010000208.1:0-8710 GCA_964528705.1 uncultured Geminicoccaceae bacterium | reverse complement strand
CGGCAGTGCCGGGCGCCATGCCGGCAAGGCCCGGCACGATGTGCTCGCGGCGAAGGGCCAGAAGATCGCGGACGAGGCGGCGCCGTTCGGCGTGGCCGGCCTTGGCCGCCTCGGTCCAGTCGAGACGGCTCGCCTCGAAGGTGGTGAGATCGAGCGGGTCCGGAATGGAGGCCCGGACGGCCGGGTCGGCGAAGGCCTTGAACTTCTTGAACTCGCTCCGCCGGCCCTCGCGCACCGCATCGGCGAGCGACCCCTCGAAATCGCAGAAGAAGAGGAACGGGGTCGTGGCCCCCCACTCATCGCCCATGAAGAGCAGCGGCACGTGCGGGCTGAACAGCAGGACTGCCTGGAGCGCCGCCACGGCCTCGACCGGAGCCAGCCGGGTCAGCCGCTCGCCGAAGGCGCGGTTGCCGATCTGGTCGTGGTTCTGGAGGAAGTCGACAAAGGCGGTGGGTTGCAGATGGGCGCTGGGCTCGCCGCGCGGCGCGCCGTCGCGATGCGGCGAGGGCTCGCCCTGGTAGACGAAGCCGCCGACGAGGCTGCGGAGCAGCAGGCCCACCGGGTCCTCGGCATAGTCGCGGTAGTAGCCATCCGTCTCGCCGGTGGCGATGACGTGGGCGACGTGGTGCCAGTCGTCGTTCCACTGTGCGTCGTACCGGCCGTCGAACCAGCCGGCGATGTTGTCCTCGTTCTCGAGCACCAGATGAACCTCCCGCTCGCCGGCGAAGCGCCGGCGCACGGCCTCGGCCAGCTCGGCCAGGAGATGCGCCTCGCCCTCGTCGACGATGGCATGAACGGCGTCGAGCCTGAGGCCGTCGAGCCCGTAGGTCTCGAGCCAGAAGAGGGCATTCTCGATGAAGAACGAGCGGACCGCAGGCTCGCGGAAGTCGATCGCCGCCCCCCAGGGAGTCCGGACGTCGTCGCGGAAGAAGCGGCCTGCATAGAGCCCGAGATAGTTCCCGTCCGGGCCGAAGTGGTTGTAGACGACATCGAGGAAGACCATCAGCCCGTGGGCGTGGGCCTCCGCGACGAAGGCGGCGAGGTCCTCGGGTGTGCCGTAGGCCTCGTGCACGGCATAGGGCAGCACGCCATCATAGCCCCAGCCGCGCTCGCCGGCGAAGGCGGCAAGCGGCATCAGCTCGACCGCGGTGATCCCGAGTGCAGCGAGCTCCGGCAGCTTCGTCGCCGCCGCTGCCAGCGTTCCTTCGCTCGTGAACGTGCCGAGATGCAGCTCGTAGAGCACGGCCTCGTGCCAGGGCCGGCCGCGCCACGCTGCATCGGTCGTGATCGGTCCTGGGACCACGGAAGACCCGTGCACGCCCCCTCGCTGGGCGCGGGAGGCCGGGTCGGGGACGACGCTGCCATTGGGCAAACGGAAGGCATAGGTATCGCCGGGCTGCAGGGGCGTCTCGACGGTGAACCAGCCGTCGCCCATGGGCCGCATCGCCAGACCTTCGCCCCGGGCCAGAAGCTCGACGTCCCTGATGTCCGGGCCCCAGAAATCGAAGCGGGTGCCGCCCGGAGTCGGCTTCGGTCCGAAACGCATCATGCGGTGTCCCCCTGGAGCGCAGGCAGGTGGCGGCTGTCGGGGTCGATCGCTGCGCGCGTGACCCGCCGCGACGAACGGATTGTCGGCATCACAGTTCCCATCGACGTTGTGGACGTGGCCGGTCGCTCCGTTGCGCGGTGCTGCACCTGATGTTGTAGCCGACGGCGCCGTGCAGCGTGAAGCCGTCATGCACTTCGGTGCGCAGCTCACCGGACCTCGCGGGGAACCTTGATCAGCCCCGGCCATTCGCTTGGCACCGGCAGCGACCCCGTTCGCTGGTATCCGAGCCGCCGATCGGAGAAAGACCATGGACCTTCTGCGCATCCTCCTTGCGATCCTCCTGCCGCCGCTCGGCGTCTTCCTGCAAGTGGGCATCGGCGCCCAGTTCTGGATCAACATCCTGTTGACGCTGCTCGGCTACATTCCGGGCATCGTGCACGCCGTCTGGGTGATTGCGCGGCGATGAGGGCACCGACGATGGACGCGGCGACCGGCACGGCGGTGCGGCCGGCCGACCTGCAGCGGCTGAAGACCGTAGCCTACTGGCTCGACGACCGCTTCCGCATTCCCGTCCTCGGCTGGCGGGTCGGCCTCGACGGGCTGATCGGGCTCGTGCCCGGGGTGGGAGATGCCGCGACCACCATCGCGGCCTTGTGGATCCTCAGGGAGGCGCACCGGCTGGGCGTTCCGCCCCGCAAGCTCGGCCGCATGGCGGTCAATATCGGCATCGACACGGTGCTCGGCGCTGTGCCGCTGGTCGGCGACGCCTTCGATCTGGCGAACAAGGCCAACCGGCGCAATTTGCGCCTGGTGCTCGACCATCTGGAGCCCGGCCGGCACAATCCGGACGACCGCTGAACGTCGAGCCGCGTTCCCAGATCACCCACCGGAGGCAGCACCCATGGCGCGCTCCCAGCCCGGTCCAGGCACCTTCTTCAAGCGCAAGCTCGTCTTCGCACGGGCTGCGGGGCGACTGAACCTGCATTTCCGCCCGCACGAGCGCCTCGAGCATGTCGACGATCCCCTGCCCCGTGACATCTCGGCCGTCGCGGTCACCGGCCGGACGATGTTCGCCGCCTGCGACGAGACGGCGACCATCGAGCGCCTGGTGCGCACGGGTGACGGTGACTTCCATCAGCAGGAGAACGTGCCCGTCGGTGAGCTGCTCGACCTGCCGGACGGGCCGTCCGGCGAGATGGATATCGAGGGACTCGCCGTCGACGGCGATTTTCTCTGGATCACGGGCTCGCACAGCCTGAAGCGCGACAAGCCGGACGAGGACGACGACCGGTCAGATGCCCTGGAGGCGCTGGCGGATCTCGATCGGGACCCCAACCGCTGGTTCCTGGGCCGCCTGCCGCTCCACCTCGAGAAGGGTGGCATTCACGTGATCGCCAAGCGCGGCCGCAAGGCGGCGGGCGGCCCGGCGTGCCTGAAAATGAAGAAGAAAGGCCGCAACAAGCTCACCAAGACGCTCGACGACGACCCGCATCTTGCCGCCGCGGTGACCATGCCCTGCAAGGAGAACGGCTTCGACGTGGAGGGGCTCGCGGTCAAGGGCGACCGCGTGCTCCTGGGGTTGCGTGGACCGGTCATCCGCGGCTGGACGATAATTCTGGAGCTGCGGCTGAAGGAGAAGAAGCCGGGTCGCCTCAAGCTCCGCCGCGTGGCGGCGAACGGCCGGCGCTATCTCAAGCACTTCCTGCCGCTAGGCGGACTCGGTATCCGTGACCTGCGCTTCGACGGGGACGACCTCCTGCTGCTGGGCGGGCCGACCATGGAGCATGACGGCATCGGCGGCCTCTTTCGCTGGCGGCCGCCGCTCGGCGGCGAGGAAGACAGGCTGCATGCTGGGTCCTCGGTCGAACGGCTCATGGACCTCGTCTTTGAGAACGGCGTCGATCAAGCGGAAGGCATCGACTTCGTCGGCGACGGCGAGGATCGGCGCCTGCTCGTCGTCCATGACAGCCCGCGTCCGGATCGGCTCCGGGAGGTCGGCGGCGGCAGGGTGGCCCTGAAGGCCGACCTCTACGCCCCGCCAGCCGTGCCGCAGGCATGAGGGCTCACTGGCGGTCGAGGATACGGCCCAGCACCAGACCGATGCCGGCAGCAACCAGCAGGCTCGCGAGGGGATGGTCGCGCACCCGCTGCTCGACCCCCGCCAGCGTGTCCTCGCCGCGCCGATGCAGGTCGCCGGCCAGCCGCTCGAGCTCGTCGTGCAGCTCGTCGAGCTTGGCGTCGGCGGCGGCACGGGCGTCGGCCGCACCGCGCTTGCCGAGACCGGCGATCGAGCTCTTCAACCCGGCAACTTCCTCGCGCAGGCGGTTCAGGCTTTCCTCGAGCGTGCTCGCTTCCCGCTCGTCTTCCCTGGCATCGTCGGCGGTGCGGGCGGGCATGGGCGATCTCCTCAGCTGTTGCCGCCCGATCTGATCACCGGGCGACGGCGGGCGCAAAATCTTTCTGATGCTGTCGGCGGCCGAGGCGTCCCTGACGGTCCCGTCGAGCCCTTCAGCTCACGCGGAGCTCGGCCATGATTTCCTGCTCGAGCTCGGCGACCAGACGGGTGAACTCCTCGACCCGGGCGGCGCGGCGCCGATCGCTGGCCGCTTCCCAGCGGCCCAGCGCCTCCAGGGCTTCGCGGTGGTCCGCGCAAAGGCAGCGGAAATCGGGGTCTGCCGCCATCCGAAGCTCGAGGACGGCCAAAGGCAGCATCAACTGATCCAGCACCTGCTTCGCCTTGTCGGGCACGCTTTCGTTCATCCTGCCGGGGAAAGATAAGGGCTGCGCCGCTGGTCGTACCCAGCACCAAGTCGCCCTTGCCAGCATGGCGCGCGCGGCTGGTCCTGATCAGTACGTTGCAGTTGCCTACGCCGCCTGGATCGGCGAAATCAATCGTGCCGGAGCGACCTTAGCTCGCTGCCGGCTCAACGATGTGACGGGAGCGAGATGCGCGAGCGGCCGAATTCGGCGGAGGCTGCCGAGCGGGAGAGCAACGAGGCCGAACCCGGCGTCGCACCGGCCGGGGTGCGAGCCCAGCTCGCTCGCATCCTGGCCAGCCCCGCCTTCGACGCCTCGGAACGCAACCGGCGCTTTCTCGAGCATGTCGTCGAGGAGACCCTCGCCGGCCGTGGCGAGCGCATCAAGGCCTATGGCGTCGCCATCGAGGTGTTCGGCCGCGACGAGAGCTTCGACGCCCAGTCGGACCCCATCGTCCGCATCGAGGCGAGCCGGCTGAGGCGCAGCCTCGAGCGGTACTACCTGCTCGACGGCCAGGACGACCCGGTGCGGATCGAGATCCCGAAGGGCGGCTACGCGGCGGTCTTCAGGCCCACCGGCGCCGATGCCGATGCGGACGAAGCCCCGATTGCGGCTGAGGAGGATGCCACGAAACGGCCGCGGGTCCGGGCCGGATGGTCCTTTGCGGGCATGGCGTTCGGCCTCCTGCTGCTTGGCGCCGGGGTCGTCGGCGGCTGGATGCTCGCCAGCCACTGGCCCGACCGGACATACGTCCTGGACGACACCAGGGCGGCTCGGGGGCTCGTGATCCTGGCCGTGCCTTTCGTGGACGAGGGCGACCCGAGCGCAAGCACGACCCTGGTGCAGGGCTTCGGTCGCGAGGTGGTGGCGGGCCTCACGCGCTTCGGCGGGCTTTCGGTCTTCGATTCGGAGGTGGCCGGGCGTGCCCTGGGCGAGGCGGACGAGCAGCGCCTGGCGGAGCTGCTGGCTGCCGATTTCCTGCTGACCGGAGCGGTGAGCGTCACCAGCGACCACTTCGCAGTGACCGCCTCGCTGATCGACGGCGCCAGCGGCCGTCATGTCTGGTCGGGGCGCTTCGAGGGCGACGCCACCGCTGCCTCGATCGTCGCCGCGCGCGACCAGCTGGCGAACCGGGTGGTGCGGGAGCTGGCCCAGCCCTACGGCGTCCTCTTCAGCGAGCAGCAGCGCGACCAGTCGGGCAAGCCGCCGGAGCAGCTGTCCTCCTATGAATGCGTGCTGCGCTTTCGCCAGTACTGGCGCGAGCCGATGTCGGAGCCTCACCTGGCGGTCCGCCAGTGCCTCGAGCGGACGGTCCAGGCCGATCCCGACTACGCCCAGGCGCAGGCGGCCCTGGCCCTGGTCCTGGCGGATGGCTATCGGCTCGCCTTCGACCCTGCCGGCGCCAACGGCGAGACGCTGCCCCGGGCCCTGCAGCTGGCCCGCCGCGCGGTCGAGCTGGCGCCGGCGGATTCGCAGGGCTACGTGGCGCTGCAGCTCGTCCACTGGCTGATGAACGATGTCGAGCGCAGCCTCGCCACCGGCGAGCGCGGCCTCGCCCTCAATCCCAACGACACCGAGCTTTTGGCCGAGCTGGGGCGGCGCTACTGCATGCGCGGCATGTTCGACATCGGCGTGCCGATGGTCGACGAGGCCTATGCCCGCAACCCGATCCTGCCCGGCCACTACCGGATCGGCCCGTTCCTCGCCCATCTTGCAGGAGGCGAGGACGAGGCGGCGCTGATCGAGGCCAAGCGGATCGGTGTCCCGAACACCGTCTTCGGCCACATGGCACTGGCCATGGCCCATGCGCGGCTCGGCCATACCGGGGAGGCCGCTGCAGCGGTGGCGCGGATCCTCGCCATCGCCCCGGCCTATGGCGACCACGTCAGCCAGGACATGGCGAGGCGGAACCTCCATCCCGAGCTGATCGAGGCCATCACCGACGGACTTCGCCTCGCGGGTCTCGAGGTGCCGGCGTCGCCACGCCCGACGAGCTATTGAGGCGGCCGGCTCATGCCCCCTCGCCGCCCCGGTAGCTTACGGCAACGTACTTGGGCCCCGGATCAGCCGCCGGAAGAGTTTCCGCGGCACCCGACCACGGAGCATGGCCCGGCCACGGAGCATGGATGGTGACACGATCGGCGATCTCGACAGTCGCAGGGCTGGTGCTGGCCGCGGCCGGGGCGGCGCCTGCGGCCCTGGCGCAGGCTGCGGGCGAGGCGATGCCGGCGGACGATGGCTGGTCCTTCGCGCTCACGCCCTATGCCTGGTTCATCAGCCTCAAGGGTGACGTCGCGACCTTCAAGGGCGCGCCGCCTGCCAATGTGGACGCGGACTTCAAGGACATCATCGACGACACCAACGGTGCCGTGCTGCTCGGCGGCGAGGCGCGCCACGGCCGCTTCGGCGTGGTCTTCGACCTCAACTACCTCGACATCTCCGCCAAGGGCGACACGCCCGGGCAGCTCTTCGGCGACGCCGAGATGGACAGCCGCACGCTCTTCTCGGATGTCGCGGGCTTCTGGGAGGCCTATGCCGACGACCGGTTCAGCCTCGCCCTCATGGCTGGTGCCAGGCTCTGGTATGTCGAGACCGAGGTCAACCTGCGCGCCGGGCTCGCCCAGCCGCGCACCGACGAGGCCAGCGAGGCCTGGGTCGACCCGATCGTCGGCCTGCGCGGGCGCGCCGCGCTGGGCAGCGGGTTCTTCCTCGCCGGGGAAGCGGACTATGGCGGCTTCCATGTCGGCTCGGACAAGACCTGGCAGGTGCTGGGCACGCTCGGCTACGCCTTCAGCGATCGCCTCACCGCCCGCGCCGGCTATCGCTACCTCTCGGTGGACTACGAGGACGATGGATTCGTCTGGGACGTCGACATCCAGGGACCGATCGTCGGCGTGACCTTGCGGTTCTGAGGCCCTGACGTGCAGCGACGGGTACCGGAAATGCCATGACGAGCATGAAGGCAACGCCGCTCGCCCGATCCCGGGCAGGGCGGGAACAGGGGAGGACAGGTCGATGGGTGACATGACGAGGGCCGCCTGGCGGCTGGGGCTGGTCGGGCTGGCGGGGCTGCTCGCGGCCTGCACCAGCAGCTCGAGCCAGGTGCAGACGACGGCCGAGCTGCCGAAGCCGGAGGTGGTCGTGGTGCAGGACTTCGCCGTGCAGGCCGGCGAGGTGCAGCTCGACCCGGGGCTGAGCGGGACCATCGACGAGACGCTGGACGCCGACAAGCGGGCGCCCAGCACGGCGGACGAGGCCAGGGTGGGCCGGCAGGTGGCGGATGCGCTGGCAGCGAAGCTGGTGATCGAGATCCAGGACCTGGGCTTCAAGGCGGTGCGCGGCGACGCGCTGCCGGCAGGCGACAGCTCGGGGCTTTTGATCAGCGGCCAGTTCGTCGGGGTCGACCAGGGCAACCGGACGGAGCGGGTGGCGATCGGGCTGGGTGCGGGGCGCTCGGACGTGCGGGTGCGGGCGCAGGTGTTCGACATGACGGCGAGCGGCAAGACGCTGGTCGACGAGATCGAGGTGGACGCCAAGAGCGGGCTGCAGCCGGGCATGGCGGAGATGATGGGTGTGGGCGCCCTCGCCGGGCACCTCGTCGCCTCGACCGTGGTGAGCGGCGGGCTGCAGACGGCCGACGAATCGCTCGGCGCCTCGGTGGTCGCCGATTCCGACCGGGCGGCCAAGGGCATCGCCAAGCAGCTCGCGGCCTTCTTCGCCAAGCAGGGCTGGACGGACTGACCGGCACGGGCTACGGCGCCGTCGCCGGGCGGCGGCGCCTGCCGGGTGGGTGCAGTGGACCTCGCCGCTGCCTCGGGAACCGGGCGGGGCGGGCATGGGGACGGACGGGACGCTTTGGGTCGCGGACTGGCTGTGGAGCCTGCCGCTCATCGCGGTCTGCGTCGTCATCCACGTGGTCGGGCTCGCCATCGTCAACGACCGGCTGGTCCGCGTCCTCGGCAATGCGATCGACCGCCAGCATTTCCTCCGGCGGTTCTCGATCGTCATCGGCGCCGTGGCGCTCCTGGCGACGGCGCTGCATGCGCTCGAGGCGGGCTTGTGGGCCTTCGCCTACTGGCTGCTCGGGGCCCTGCCGGACGGCCGCTCGGCCATGCTCTACTCGATCAGCGCGATGACCACCTACGGCCACTCCAGCGAGCGGCTGGAACCGCAGTGGCAGATGATGGGGGCGCTGGAATCGGTCTGCGGCATGCTGCTCTTCGGGCTCACCACCGCCTTCCTCTTCGCCGCCATCCAGAAGGTCTGGCCGCTCGGCGCCCGCGACCACGGGCTGTAGCCTGATAGGATTTATAGGGGCATTTTATACTTCCCGTACCCGGCGGGAGGGACTAGCAGGCTGCTGAAAAACGTGCTGGCACCGGCGTTCGTCGCGTGATTCTCTGC
>CAZGUW010000207.1:0-8783 GCA_964528705.1 uncultured Geminicoccaceae bacterium | reverse complement strand
ACGCTGGTCGCCTGGGGTCCCGGCAGCGCTAGCCGCGCGTCAGTTACAATGTTGCGCCCGTGCCAAACCCGTGTGGCGCCGTCCCAGCTTGCCGTTGCGAGGCTTTCTCCATCCGAGGAAAAGCGCGGGCAGAAGGTGCGCGATGTGTGTCCCTTGAGGGATTTCATGATCTGGCCGGACGTCACCCACCAGATGCGGGGCAGGCCGTCCCAACAGGTTGTGGCGAGAAGCGCGTCGGGGCCAGGATAGTAGGCAACGCCGGTCACGTAGTCCGGGTGGTTGATCTTCGAGACCTCACCGCCGCCAAGCGGGATGAGCCAGGCCGAATTGTCGGAAGCGGCAGCGAGCGTTTTACTATCGGGCGAGAAAGCCAGGTCCTGCGCGGTATTGGTTAATTCGCCGAAGTGGTGAAGCTCTGGGCCGCCGCGCGAATGGACTGTGACACCGTATTGTCCACCAGCGCTCCAGCCAACCGCGAATAGCGCGCCATCCGTAGAAATAGCGAGCGCCGTTGCCGGTGGCGTTTGCACGGACTGCTTTTCCGCTCCGCCCAAATCGTAGAATACCACAGAGCCGCGGCTGTGTTCGTACACCATGAAGCCGGCGCCGTCGGGAGTGGGAACGGGCGGCGTGCGACCGATCCCTGAGGCGGTTTCAAGTGTGGTGACGGTTCCGTTGAGGTCGACGAGCAGGACGCTTGCGGGCCGAGACAGATCGCGCGAAACGATGCGGGCGTCACCGGGCAGGAAAGCCGCGCTGAACCACGAATCGGTTGTGCCCCAGTCGGCGCCGCCGGATTTGCGCAGTAGGCGGATCGGGAAGCTCGGCGCCTCGTAGTAAGCGCGTAGCACGGCACGGTGGGCATCGACACTACCGGGTGTGCGGCGCCAGGCGTCGAGCGCGTGTTGCAGCGCCAGGGACGGGTCGCGGGCCATCGAATCGTAGGCGTTGGAGATCGACAGGTTCGCCAGCGCTCGGTCGCGCTCCGCGACGGCCGTGTTGCGCTGGACAATTGCGAAGCCCGCCAGAGCCGTGGACGACGCGGCGGCGGCCCCGGCGCTGATGAGCCAGCGCCGCGTCCTCAACGTAGCGCCTTCGCGGCTTGCGGCCAGGTAGTCGGTAAGCAGGGGGCCGATATCGTCAGTCGATTCCGGGCGATTTCGGCGCCACTCTTCGGCCAATTCGAGTGGTGTGCCGCGTAATAGTTCTGCCGTGGATCTGTCTTTGCTCCAGGCCAGCGCGCGCAATTGTAGGCGCGTTTTCTCACGTACCCAATCGATGTCGGTCAGAAGAGCGTCCGCCAGCGCCGCGATGTTGACGTCGAAATTCTCGTGCAAGGCCACCGAATGATGTTTTGCGAGCCCTTCGGGTACATGGTCCCAGCTCACAGTTTCGATGGCGGCGGGAAAGACCCGCTTGGAGAGGCTATTCGCAAGCGTGACCTCGTCGGCACAGACGGATGAGGCCGCGGACGTGGCACTGAGCACGAAGACGACGCTGTCGGACATTTGTATCAGCTCGGTGATGCGTTGCCACCATTGTTCACTGGGCAAGGTGTCGTCCACGTCGCGAAAGACCTCGGCCCCGGCGTCGCGCAGTGCGGCGGCGATGCGCTCCGCAATAGCGCGGTCGGCGCGGGAATAGGATAGAAAGACCTTTGTCTTGGTGTTTTCCGTCGCGCGGCGCATCTGAGGCGAGCGTCCCTAGCGGCTGCTGCGTGGCGGCCGGCTGTGGGGATCAGAATAGGCGTCGTCCTGGCCGGCGGTCGAGAGAAATTAGGCCGCGTGCGCCCGATTGGCGCTGCGCTCCGTGTGGTGCGCGCTTATGGGCGGCCATTCGCAGGGGTGCTGTCAAACCAACTCGAACCTGTCCGAACTAGTCCCGGAGCAGCGCTTGGTTATGCCGCAGAAAGGGCGCGCCATTTGGCAAGCGCAGTGGCGAAGTTCACCAATCTTTCGACCAGGATCGTTGCCCTGAAGCATGAGATTGGGAGACGGGCACGCCAAGACGACACGCCCAAGCGACTGATGACGATCCCGGTCATCGGTCCGGTGACTGCAACGGCGGTGGAGGCGTTGGCGCCACTGGCCGAGACTTTTGATCGCGGACGGGGCTTTGCAGGTAATGGGCTGGTGAAGGGCTTGCGGGCCATCCCGGTAGGGACACAGGTTTCACCCCGCGCCCCCCAGACAGATCCGAGCATGCGCTGCAAACGCACTCGGATCCCATTTCGGGTGTCTAACGAGGAAGCGACGCTGCTGCCAAGGATGACTGATCCTGCGGGTGGCAATCGGCGCGCGGCGATCCCGGCCCATCCGTACCATCGATCCGACAGCGCGCGTCGCCGGTGCCACAAGACGAAGTGCTGGAAAAGCGGCCCGGATAGGATTTCTTTTGCAATCAACGGCTTAGGGTCCAGAGAAGGTTCGACGAGGGTTCCCCTCCCTCCGCCAGCGAACTCATGCATCGTCGTCGCACTTCGGCCCGACACCTGGCGGGGCGCATGCAGGCCGTGGCCGGTCGACGCGCCGGTTCCTTGGCAACGCGTCGAGCTGCTGCTACAGTTTGAGCGAACGCACAGGCTGCCCTACGATCGCCCAGGTTGATCGCACGAAGCCGGGCAAGACACTGACAAGAGCTGCCGTCCACGGCACGAGACAAGCCCCTCCGGCAGCCGAATAGCCCGCGCGATGACCAGGGAGCGAACCGGTCGCCTGGCTGAATCTGTTTCCGGTGGCGTTCCAGGAGCGACGGTTCGGGAGGGACAACGAATGTCGGTCATGAGCGGAAGCCGCAGAGTGCTGCCAGGCGTGGTCATGCTTGCGATGGCGGGCCTGACGGGGGTCGCAAACGCCGATTCCATCACCTTCACGGACCAGCGCGGGAAGCTGATCGAGCTCGAGGCGCCCGCCGAACGGGTGATCGTCCTGCCCAAACCGATCCCGTCGATGCTGATCGCGGTGGATGGCGGCATCGACCGGCTGGTCGGGCTCCACCCGGCAGCGCAGGCCGTGCTCATGGAAGGCTTGCCCGGCAAGCTCTACCCCGGCATCGCGGATATCGACACCAGCATCGTCGGTGAAGGCTTCATTCCCAACGTCGAGGCAATGCTGGTCGCCGAGCCCGATGTCGTCATCCAGTGGGCGTCCAGGCCAGAAGATCGCATCGACCCGATGGAACGGGTCGGCATCACCGTGGTGGGCTTCGGCTATGGCAGCTACGAGATCGAGGCCGAGCAGATCGAGATCATGGGCAAGATCCTCGGCCGCGAGGACCGTGCCGCCGCGCTGCTGGAGTGGCACAAGGCCGTTCGCGAGAACATCGACCAGGTCGTCGCCGACATTCCGGAAGAAGAGCGGACGACGATGCTGTTCTTCGACCGGTTCGACAGCGACGAGCTCGCGGTGTTCGGCCGCAACGAGTTCTTCTTTCAGGTGCCGGCCATGCGCAACCTGGCCTTCGAGGCCGGGCTCGACCAGACCACTGTGACGATCGATGCCGAGCAGCTCCTGAAATGGGATCCGGACGTCATCCTGCTGAACTATTACGATCCCGAGGCGGACCCGCAGAAGGTCTACGACGATCCGCGGTTCGCCGGCCTCGAGGCGGTCCGGAACCGGCGTGTCTACAAGACGCCCAAGCTCGATCCCGGCTCGCACGAGGCACCTCTGGTCTGGAGCTGGCTGGCGACGCTCGCCTATCCTGACGCGTTCGACATGGATCACCGCGCCGAGATCGCGAAGCAGCTCGAAGCCATGTACGGGACGGCGCCCGACGACGGCGACCTCGATTCGATCCTCCAGCTCTCGGACAATGGCGACAGCCATCGCTACGGCGAGCATTTCGGGCGCTGACGACCGGTGATCCGGTCAGGCGCAGGACAGCCGGTCGAGCAGGACGCATCTGCGGGCGACGACGCAGCCGCTAAGCCTGGGGAGACGGCCGGCTTCCGGCCCCTGCGGGGCCAGCGACTCTTCTGGACGTTCGTCGCGGTCGCCATGCCGCTCGCGGTTTTCGGCTCGCTTGCCGCGGGACGCTATCAGGTCCCCTTCCTCAACGTGCTCGGCATCCTCGGCGGCAGGCTGGTCGGCATCGGCGACGCGTTTCCGCCGACCGAGGTCAGCGTCGTCGAGCTGGTCCGCCTGCCGCGCGTGCTGGCCGCCATGCTCGCCGGGGCCGGCCTTGCGATCGCCGGCGCGGCGCTGCAGGGGGTCTTCAGGAACCCCTTGGTCGGCCCCCAGATCATCGGCGTGTCGTCGGGCGCCGGCTTTGGTGGTGCGCTGGCGATCCTGCTCTTCGGCAGCGCCTGGGCCACGGTCGGTTTCGCCTTCGTCTTCGGACTCCTGGCGATCCTCATTGTCTACCTGCTCAGCCGGATGGAGAGCCAGGCGCCGATCCTGCTGCTGGTCCTGGCCGGCGTCGTCACCAGCGCCTTCTTCTCCGCGCTGATCTCGCTCGTCAAATACGTCGCCGACCCCGACAACAAGCTGCCGGCGATCGTCTACTGGCTGATGGGCAGCCTCGCTAGCATCGGCTGGGTCGACATCCTGGTCCTGGCGCTACCGGTGACAATGGGCGGCCTCCTCATCTGGGGCCTGCGCTTTCGGATCAACGTGCTGTCCTTTGGCGACGAGGACGCGCGTGCCCTCGGTGTGCATGTCGAGCGGACCCGCTGGCTGATCCTCGTGGCGGTGGCCCTGATCTCGGCGGCCGTGGTCGCCGTTGGCGGGATCATCGGCTGGATCGGCCTCGTGATCCCGCACTTCGCCCGTGCCCTGGTGGGCCCGAGCCACGATGCCCTGCTGCCCGCCTCGGCCGTACTCGGTGCCCTCTACCTCCTGCTCATCGACGACATCGCACGAACCGCGACGGCCGCCGAGATCCCGCTCGGCATCCTGACAGCACTGATCGGCGCCCCCGTCTTCGCGTTACTCCTCAGGCGCACCTACCTGACCGGCTGGCGCCGTGATTGAGGTCGAGGACGGCGGCGTCTCGCTCGGCGGGCGGTTCGTGTTTCGCCGTCTCGGCTTCCGGCTGGAGGCGGGCCAGACCCTGGCGCTGCTCGGCCGCAACGGTCGCGGCAAGACGACGCTGCTGCGGGCACTCCTCGGCCTGCAGCGCTGGAGCGAAGGCCGGGCGCGTCTCGACGGCAGCACCGGCTACGTGCCCCAGCGAACCAGCACACCCTTCGATTTCACCGTACTCGAGGTCGTCCTGACCGGCCGCGCCCGCCATCTCGGGATGCTCGAGAGCCCGGGTGTTCGCGACTACCGCGCGGCACGCGAGGCCCTCGCGACGCTCGGCATGCTGGACTTCGAGGATCGGCGGATCGAAGAGCTGAGCGGCGGCGAACGACAGCTCGTGTTCACGGCCCGCGCCCTCGCCTCGGCCTGCGACGTGCTGATCCTGGACGAGCCGACCTCCGCCCTCGACTTCCACAATCAGGACATGATCCTCTCCACCCTGCGCCGCGTCAGCAGGGAACGTGGCCTCACGGTCGTGTTCGCCTCGCACTACCCGCAGCACGCGCTGCAGATCGCCGATCAGGTGCTGCTGATGGAAGGCGTCGAGGATCATCTCTTCGGTCCCGTCGACGACGTCATGACCGAGCAGCACCTGAGCCGTCTCTACGAGATCCCGATCCGGCGGGTGGTTCTCCATCCCGGAACCGCGGGCTCGATAGTGCCCGTCTTCTCGTCCTGATACCGCCTTGCACGCCCGCCCCATCGCACGCGCCCCGGCACCCCGCGCCCGCAACCAACGATGAGCGAAGAGCCAGCGTCGGACGAGCGCCGCAACTACGCCCTGCACCTGGCCGGCGGCGGCTTTCTCTTCGTCGCCCTGCAGTTCGGCAGCACGCGTCTGGTCGTTCCCTGGATCGGCGTGCATCTCGGTGTCGCCTACGTGCTGGTTGCGGCCATCCTGCCCGCCGTGCAGCTCGGCCTGATCACGGGACAGCTCGGCAGCGCCCCCTACTTCGTCCGCACGCGCGTGCGAAAGAAGGCAGTGGTGGGCGCCGGGCTGATGCTGGCAGTGGCGCTTGCCACCGTCTTCATCGCCACCAGCAGTCTGCCGCCGCAAGCGGCCGCGATCGTGCTGCTCGTCTGCATGGTGGGCTTCGGGGTGAACCACGGTGCCTTCAACGTCGGCTACGAGGACCTGCTGGCGAAGACCATCCCGAACCCGAGGCGCGGGCCCCTGACGGCCCACCGGGCCGCGATCGGCGGTGCCACGACCGTGCTCGTCTCGCTTGCGATCCTGCAATTGCCGGCGGTCCGGGAGAGCCACGATGACGTGCTTTGGCTCGGCGTTGCCGGGTGGCTGGGGGTCGTTGGCGCCTACGCCCTGCTGCGGGAGCCTGCCAGCAAGCCCAAAGCCCAGCCCTTCGCCTGGAGCGAGTTCCTGCGCGGGCTCAACCTGATCCGAACCTACTCCTGGTACCGGCGCCTCCTGATCGCCAACGTGCTTTTGCTCAGCGTCGAGCTGGCCATTCCATTCTACGCCATCCACGCGGCCACCCTGCACGATCCGACCGCGCAGAACGTCACCATGTTCGTGCTGGCCAGCAGTGTCGGTGTCCTGCTCAGCGGCCTTTGGGCAAGGGTCCCGATCCGGCGTCGGATCAGTGCCGGCGCTCTGCTCGCCGCGCTGGCCGGCGGCCTCACCTTCCTTGTCGATGCCACCGGGCCCGGCCAGGTGCCGTACTTCTACGCAGGGCTGTTCGTGCTGCTGACGCTGGGCGAGCAAGGTTCGATCCAGGGGCGCATGACCTATCTCGCCAACCACGCCCCCGACCACGACCGTCCGGCGATGGTCGCGACCAGCAGCACGACGGGCTGGATCGTCGGCATCGGTATCGCGGCACTCCTCGCCACGGCGGGCCAGCTTCACGACATCCGCCTGCCGCTCGTCATTCTGATCGCGACGAACCTCGCAGCGGCGGTGGGGACAACATTCATGCTCGACGCGGACTGACGAACCGGCTTGCTGCTGCAGGCACCGGATCAGCCGCGAACGAGGATCTTCACCTGATCGCCCGCCTCCAGCCGGCGCCCGCGATCGAAGCCGTTCAGTGTGACGAACTGCTCCCTGGGCAGCCGCTCGACCTCCATCTGTCGGGCGAGGCTCTCGATCGTGTCGTCCTGGCGCACCTCGATGATCTCGACACGCAGCGGCTTCAGTGCCGCAGCCTCGGCCCTGGTGAGGCGATGCAGGCTGTCCGCCGCCGCGCGCAGCTCGCGAGCCTCGTTCTGCCCGAAACGCCCGGTGATCAGGGCGAACCGGTAGAACTCGCGCCCCTCGCCTTCGAGCACCGCGAAGCCCGCTTGCGCGTTCTGACCGTTGACCTGGACATCGGCATAGCCGATGGCCGCATCAAATCCCCCGTCGCTGGTGAACCGGTCGACATCGTGCAGCTCCACGCCCTCCAGCCATTCGGACTGCATGTAGCGGGCGGGGTCCGACGTCTGCCTGGCCGCTCCCATGTCGAAGAGCAGCATACGGTTGTCGGCCCGGCCCACCACTGCCGTCGGTTGGTTGTTCAACCGATAGGGATCGGGATAGGCGAAGGCGATACCGAGGACAGGATGGGCGAAGCGATTGCCTTCGACGAAGCCCTGGGCGGGGCTCTGCCCGTAGATCATGCCGTCGATGGCCGCCAGATAGGATGCCCTGTCCCGCTCATCGCCCGAGCTGCCGAGTTCATTGGCCTGTTCACGAGCCTCCTTCACCCGATCGGGCGTGTAGGGATGGCTTGCGAAGAAGTGGTCGAAGGCGCTCGGCTCACTGACGCTGGCCCCGACCAGCTTGGCCTGCAGTTCGGCGCTGGTCTGCAGCGCCTGGAGGAAGTCGGCGGAAGCGGCGGTGTCGTAGCCGGCCCGGTCGAGATAGCGGATGCCCAGGGAGTCAGCCTCGTACTCCTGGCTGCGCGAGTAGGTCTGGGTGATCCCGTAGCCCGTCTGCTGGCCGAGCTGGGCACCGAGCCTCGCCCCCTCCTCGCCACCGAGCACGGCGCCGCCGAGAACGCCGAGAAGACCGAGACCGAAGGTGGCGAGCTGGCCCGTCGTCTGCCGCGACGCGCTGTGGCGTGCCGTGACATGGCCGATCTCGTGCGCCAGGACGCCGGCCAGTTCCGCCTCGTCATCGGCGTAGGCCAGAAGCCCGCGGCTCACGTAGACGTAGCCCCCGGGCAGCGCGAAGGCGTTGACGACCTCGCTGTCGAGCACCGTGAAGGTAAAGTCGAGCTCGGAGAGCTCCGAGACGTTCTTCAGCCGATTGCCGACCCGGCTCACATAGGCCGATAGCTCGGGATCGTCGATCGCACCGCCATATTCCCCGAGGACCTGGGGGTGAGCTTCCTTGCCGGCGCGGATGTCGTCCTCGACCGAGCCCGTGGCGAGGATCGGGCCGCCGCCGGCCGGGGCCGTGGTGCACGAGGCGGTCACCACCAGGGAAGCCGAGAGCATCGCGGCAAGAATGGCGGGGTGCGTACGGATCACGGCAAGACCTCGATTCCCTGATGTGTCCAAAGCTCGAGCATCGGCCCGTTCTCGGCGAACAACGTGCCGCGCAGACGCACGTTCCGGCCCTCGAGCACCGCCGGATCGAACCCCGCCCGCTGCATGGCGCGCAACGCCTCCTTGTCGATGCGTGCCGTGGTGTCGGTACGCCAGTCATCTCCGAAGTTCAGATAGAAATAGCGTTGCTGCCGGCTCGCCTGCAAGATCACCCCCTCGATGAGCATGAACCGGCCGAGATTTGCGCCGGCCTCGGCCTCGCCAACC
>CAZGUW010000206.1:4652-8894 GCA_964528705.1 uncultured Geminicoccaceae bacterium | reverse complement strand
CTGCAGCCGCGCCGCAACCGCCGGCATCCGCCGCCGCTCGGTGACCGGAGGCTCTCCCAGTAGATCGCCCGCCTCCGGCAGGTTCGGCGTCAGCAGCGAGGCGAGCGGCAGGAGCTTGTCGCGCAGGGCCGCCGCCGCCGCCTCGGCGAGCAGCCGGTCGCCGCTCTTTGCCACCATCACGGGATCGAGCACGATCCAGCGCGGCCGCCAGTGGCGGAGCCGATCGGCCACCGCCTCGATCACCTCCGGCCCGCCGAGCATGCCGATCTTCACCGCATCGATGCGGATGTCGGCGAAGACCGCATCGATCTGCGCCGCGACGAAGGCGGGCTCGACCGGGAAGATGCCGGTCACCGCCCGCGTGTTCTGCGCCGTCAGCGCCGTGATCGCCGAGGTGCCGAACACGCCTAGTGCGGAGAATGTCTTGAGGTCGGCCTGGATGCCGGCCCCGCCGCCGCTGTCCGAGCCGGCGATGGTCATGGCCGTGGCGGTCATGGCTGCGTCTCCAGGAGGGCCGCATCGACGATGCCGCGAAGGCGCCTCGCCGCCGCCTCGACGTCGTCGGCCATGAAGAGATCGGAGATCACGGCGACGCCATCGGCGCCCGCCGCGATCACCGCGCCCGCGTTGGTGTGGTCGATGCCGGCGATGCCGCAGACCGGCAGGGCCGCATGGTGCCCCCGCACCTCGCCGATCAGCCGGGCGAGCCCCTCCGGCCCGAGCGGCGGGTCGCCCGGGTCCTTGCTGGCGGTCGCGAAGACCGGGCCGAGCCCGGCATAGTCGGCGATGCCCGCCGGCACGGCTCCGGCCTCGGCCCCATGATGCACGGTGATGCCGAGGATGACGTCCGGCCCGACCAGCCGCCTTGCGTCGGCGGGGTCCATGTCGGTGAGACCCAGATGCACGCCCGCCGCCCCGGCGGCGAGTGCCACGTCCACCCGGTCGTTGACGATGAGCGGCACCCTATACGGCTCGAGCGCAGCCATGACCGCCCGGGCCAGCGCCACGAGGTCGCGCGTGCCGCTCGCCTTGTCGCGCAGCTGCACGAGCGTCGCCCCGCCCCGGGCGGCGGCGGCGACCAGCTCGACCGGGTCGCGGCCCCGGCAGCGCGCGGGGTCGAGCACGGCATAGAGGGCGAGCGCCCGGCGGATGTCGATCGGCAGGTTCATGCGAATTGCGCCCGGTTCTGCAGGGTGGCGGCGTCGAGCCCGTGCACCGCGTCGAGGAAGAGCGGCACGAAGCTGCCGGGTCCGCCGGCACGCTCGGCGGCCATCTGTCCCGCCACCTTCATGACCATGAGGCCCGAGACGGTCGCAAGGAAAGGATCGGGCTCCACCGCAAGGCAGGCGGCGACCAGCCCCGAGGCGGCGCAGCCCATGGCCGTCACCCGGTCCATCAGCTCCGTCCCGCCACCGAGCGCGATCCGCTGCCCGCCACCACTGATCCGGTCGGCAGCACCGGTGACGGCGGTGACGATCCGGGGCCCGGGCTCCAGCATCGCCGCCTCGGCCTGGTTGCAGCGGAGCACCGCCGGCCCGCGCTCGAGCAGGCTCCGGGCAAACGCCCGGCGGGCCGGTGCGCGATCGACCTTGACGGGATCCAGCACCCAGGGCCGGCCGAGCTCCGCAGCGGCCTCGATGGCGACCGGAATGGCCGCCTCACGCCAGGGATCGAGCATGCCGAGATTGACGAGGAGCGCCCGGCTCGTCTCGACGAAGGCCGGCATCTCGTGCGCATCCATGGTCATGGACGGCACGGCACCCGCGGCGAGCAGGAGGTTCGCCGTGAGCTGCATGGCGACGAAATTGGTGAGGCAGTGCACGCGCGGCCGCTCGGCACGCACCTGCGCCAGAACGCGCGCCGCGTCGCTCGCCAGCCTCGACCTCTGCTCTTGATCGGTCACCGTCCCCCCTCGTCATGCGGTCCGGGCATTGCCGGCGGGAGGGTGATGGACGGTTTCTGGAGCCGCTCAATCCCTACGCCGGCATCAACCGGATCAGGTTCGACGGGTTTCGCGAATGGCCTCGCGCTCTCAGTCCCGCACAGCAGGGACACCCCGTTGAGACACGAGAAGAGTTAGGCCGCCCTTCGTCCGGTGACAAGAGGATGACCGCTCTTAACGCCGTGGTAACCGGCGGGCCGCAAGCTCGACCCCGGACGCGAACGGCAGTGCGGCTTCGCAGGAAGGAGTGGCGACGTGCGACGAGATCCCGAGACCCTGGTGCAGGAACGGCTGGCCGAGGAAGTGGTGCGGGCCCGCCCGCCCGGCGGCCCTGCCATGCCCGAGATCGACTGCGAGTTCTTCGACGAGCCCTACGACGCGCTCGGCGACCTCTCATCCGGCCTCGCCGGCCTGGCCAGCGACGCCGAGGACGGCGATTCCTGGCAGCGGCTCGGCGACGTCATCGGCCGGCTGGGCCTCGATCTCGACGTCGACTGAGCCAGTCCTTTCGGGCTCGGTTCAGGGCTGCTGGACGGTCGTCCGGCAGAGCACGATATTGTCGAGCCTGAGGTCGGCGCTCCAGATCAGCCGTGCCTCCGGCGCCCAGTCGATCACGTCGTAGCCGTCCTTCGGGCGCACCTCGCCCGCTTCATGCTCGACGGCCGGGTCCCAGCCGGCATCGTCGAAACCGGCCGCGGTCCAGCCCGCCGGTGCTGCTTCGGTTTCCGCCCGGCAGGTCCCCTCGCCCACCCTCGGGTCGGACTCGTCGGCGCACGCGGCATCCAAAGGCGCCCGGTGGATCACCCGGCATTGCCAGCCCGCATCCGTGACGGCGAGCAGTTCGCCCGTCGCCCCGTTCCGGAACTGGGCGATGGCCCCGCCGTCGCCGATCTGCTGGCGCGACGAGCCGATATATTCGAGGCCCGTGTCGTTCTCCATGAAGTCCCGGAACTCGAAGGCGATGGTCATCGGAAAGTCGGCCGTGAAGGTCACCCGGTCGGCGTTGAAGGACCGCTCGGTCCGGTAGGCGACGCTGTCCTCGACGAGGGGCTCGCCGTTGATGGCCAGGGCGTACCAGTTGTCGACCCAGATCTCGGCCGTGACCGTCGTCGCACCGTCGCCGCCGACGGCCCGCTCATCGAGGACGGCGGCGTCGCTCCTCGGCCGGCCGTCGCAGCCGGCAATGGCAGCGAGGGCCAGGACCGGCAGCAGGCAGGCGCGTCTCATCGGCAGTACTCTCCTGATTTCACGACCCCGTCGTCGGTGACGGTCCGTGTATCGAACTGATAGCAGCCGGGCGTTTCGGACGGCCGATAGCGGATGTAGTAGGCTTCGCCTTCGTAGGTATAGTCCATGCGCCGCTCGCCGGCCGGGTCCTGCGTGAAGGTCAGGTCCTCGACCCCACCTTGCGGCGGGCGGCCGACGGTCTTCGCCTCGCTGCCCGCGGCCGCCCGCAAGGGCTCGATACGCGGCAGGTGGCGGAGGTCGACCGCCTCGCCCATCAGGCACTGGATGATGTAGGGCGCATCCTTCGATGTGTGGTAGCGATAGCCGAAGACCTCGTCCGGCTGACCGTTGCAGACGTCGAGGTCCGCCGGGCCGACCGGCGTGCCGTCCGGGTT
The DNA here is from genome assembly GCA_964528705.1 of uncultured Geminicoccaceae bacterium. Taxonomy (GTDB): domain Bacteria; phylum Pseudomonadota; class Alphaproteobacteria; order Geminicoccales; family Geminicoccaceae; genus SLRI01. The sequence continues at coordinate 5,330 of CAZGUW010000206.1, read as the reverse complement.
GTTGTCGCCATAGATGGGATAGCCGTCGAACGCCCAGCCGATGATCGCGGCGTCGCCCGCATTCGCCATGGCCTCGATCATGCAGGTCGGCTTGGCGTGGTAGTGATAGTCGTCGCCGCGCCCGGCATGCCCGCCACAGACGTCCAGTTGCTGGGTGAGGATCGTGTCGTGCTCGGTCAGATGGTGGTGGAGATCATCGATGCTCATCTCGCCGCCGCCGGTATAATCGAAGATCGGCACGCCATTGACCGCCACCGCCAGCGACGCGTCGCGGGTCTTTGGCGAGCCGTCGAACCGGGGCTCCAGCGGCACGGGTGCCGCGTAGCCGCTGGCCGGCACCGGAACCTGCTCGTTCGTGCCGACGATGCCGGTCATCAGCTCGTGATCCGGGTAGCTGTCCGAGGCCAGGTGCGCCTGCCGGTCGTCGCACGATATGTCGACCTCGCCGGCAAAACCCGCATCGGCCACCGAAGCCCTGATCAGGGCACAGCGTTCGGCCCGTGCCGCCGCCGCTTCAGGGGTTTCGGTGATCACCGGCAGCGCCGGCCCGTCGCTGCGAAGCAGCACCACGGTCAGCCCGCCCGACAGGGCAGCGACCAGGAGGCCCGTTCCGGCCACCAGCGCCTTCCACCGGTTCACGCTCAGGCCCGCGCCTCGGCGGCGAGTCTCAGGTTCTGG
>CAZGUW010000206.1:0-4642 GCA_964528705.1 uncultured Geminicoccaceae bacterium | reverse complement strand
GCGCTCGGTCAGCTGCAGGCGGATGCGCAGGATCATGACGGTGAGCATGTAGAGCTTGGCGACAAGGATCATGAGCAGCAGCGGGTAGAGCATGGAGGGGTCCATGGCCGGCCCGTCGGCGCGGAGGATGGTGGCCGGCTGGTGCAGCGTGCTCCACCAGTCGACCGAGAAGCGGATGATCGGCAGGTTGACGGCCCCCACGAGCGCCAGGATGGAAGCGGCCCTCGCCCCGCGCGCCGGGTCCTCGAAGGCATCGTGCAGCGCCATGTAGCCGAGATAGAGGAAGAAGAGGATCAGGACCGAGGTCAGCCGCGCGTCCCAGACCCACCAGGTCCCCCACATCGGCTTGCCCCAGAGCGAGCCGGTGAAGAGCGCGATGGCGGTGAAGACCGCCCCGATTGGGGCGATCGCCCGGGCCGAGACCTCAGCCACCGGATGCCGCCAGACGAGGGCGACGAAGCTCGCCACCGCCATCGCCAGATAGGCGAAGCTCGCCATCCAGGCGGCCGGCACATGGACGAAGATGATCCGGTAGGCCTCCCCCTGCTGGTAGTCGGCAGGTGCTATCACCAGGGCCCAGTAGAACGCGACCGGCGCCAGCACGGCCGTCGGCCAGGCGACCCAGGGCAGGATCGCATCGGTGAGCTTCTGGAAGCGGAGCGGGTTGGCGAGCGCGTGCATGGGCGGTTTCTAGGCCAGAATCCTCGTCCGGAAAATCATCCAGGGCACCTATTCCGACGCCAGCCGAAGCGCCGCCGCGATCGCCCAGGGGGCGAGGGCGATGGCGGCGAGCTGGATGGCCGCCAGGATGAGGAAGGGTGCCCTGGCACCAAGGCCCAGCACCACGCCGTCGACGGCGGCGACGCCGAAGATCAGCACGGGGATATAGAGCGGCAGGACCAGGAGTGCCGTTAGCACCGCCCCGCGCCGGCTGCCGAGCAGCAGCGCCGCCCCGATCGCGCCGACCAGCGTCAGGCTCGGCGTGCCGAGGAAGAGCGCGAGCGGCAGCGCCCACAACGCATCGCCCGGCAGGTTCATGAGCAGCACCAGGACCGGCGAGGCGACGACCAGGAGCAGCCCGCTGGTCAGCCAGTGCACGGCGCACTTGGCGAGCACGGCGAGCTCCAGCGGCAGGGGGGTGAGGTGCAGCAGGTCGAGCGAGCCGTCGGCGTAATCGTGCTGGAAGAGGCGATCCAGCGTGAGCAGCAAGGCGAGCAGAGCGAGGACCCAGATCACCCCGGCGCCGATCCGGGCGAGGATGTCGGGCGAGGCGCCGACGCCGAGCGGGAAGAGGGCGAGGGCCACGAGGAAGAAGACGACGCCCATCAGCGTCTCGGCCGGCGAGCGCCAGGCGAGGCGGAGGTCGCGGCGCACCAGCGCCATGAGGGCACCCGTCATGCGGCGGGGCCGTCGAGGTCGAGCACCAGCGGTTGCGCCAGCGCCACGTCGCCATGGCTCGCCACCAGCGCGATCCCGCCCCCTGCCCGATGCCGGTCGATCAGCCCTTCCAGGGCATCGCGATTGCGTCGGTCGAGGCCGATGCCGGGCTCGTCGAGCAGCCAGATCGGCCGTGGCACGGCGACCAGCCGGGCGAGTGCCGCACGCCGCCGCTGGCCCGAGGAGAGGAAGCGGACAGGCGTCGCGGCAAGCCCGCCGAGGTCGAAGGCGTCGAGGGCCCCTGCCAGCCGGTCGCCGGCGCCGCCGAGCAGCGCCAGGGCGGCCTCGAGGTTCTCGGCAACCGTCAGGGCCGGCTTCAGCGCGTCCTGGTAGCCGAGGTGATGCAGCGCGGCGCGGTAGCGTGCCAGATCGGCGAAGGCATCCCGGCCGCCATGCAGGAGCCGGCCGCCGGCCGGGCGGAGGAAGCCCGCGAGCAGCCGGAGCAGGCTCGACTTGCCGCTGCCATTGGCCCCCTTGAGCAGGAGGGCGTCGCCCGGTGCCAGCCGCCAGTCGACGGCCTCGAGCAGCAGCCGGCCGCCCCGCCGGCAGGCAAGGCCGTCCGCCTCGAGGAGCGGTGCGGCCGGCGGGCCGGCCTCAGGCGCCGGCACGCCGGCCGGCGCCCGGCCCCGCAGCCGCCGGCTCGACCCGGCCGAGCCGATCCGAAAGGCGCAGGTTGGTGCGCCCGCAGCTGCTCTCGCCCGGCACGACGGCAGCGAGGTCGCCCGTGGCGAAGCGGATGAGCGGGTAGTCGGGGTTGAAGGCGGTGACCAGCACCTCGCCGGTCTTGCCCGGCGGCACCGGGTCGCCGGTGCCCGGCCGGACGATCTCGACGATGACCGATTCGTCGACGATCAGTCCGCCGCGGCCGGTGCTCTCATAGGCGACGAGGCCGAGATCGGCCGTGGCATAGCACTGGAAGGCGGCGATGCCGTGCCGCTCGCCGAGGGCGATCCGCTCCGCCTCGCTGGTCGGCTCGCCCGAGAGCAGCGCCTTCTTCAGGGAGGCGACCGGGACATTCAGCTCTGCCGCCCGCTCGAGCAGGGCGGTGAGCACCGAGGGCCGCCCGGCAAAGGCCACCGGCGCCAGCTCGGCGATGATCCGCACCTGCCGGTCCGGGTCGTCGGGACCGGCCGGGATCACGGGGCAGCCCAGCGCCCTGGCACCGAAATCGGCCATGAAGCCGGACGGCCGCAGATGATAGGAGAAGCAGTTGAGCACGAGATCGCCGCGACTGAAACCCGCCGCATACATCGCCCGGCCGAAGCGCCAGTAGTCCGACCGCCCGCCCTCGGGGTGGTAGACCGGCCCGGGCCGCGGCCCCGGTGCTGCGCCGGACGTGGCTTCGGAGGTGGCGAAAAGGTGGGCGAGACGCCCGGTCGCGGTGGCGGTCAGTCCGCCGAAGGGCGGATGCTGGCGCTGGCGCTCGCCGAGGGCCGCCTTGCGCGCCACCGGCAGCCGGGCGAGCGCCGTCCGGCTGGTGACCGCATCCGGCTCGATGCCGGCCAGCTGCTCGCGAAAGAAGGGTGCATTGTCGATGGCATGGCGGATCAGGCCGGGCAGCGCATGGAAGATCGAACGCTCGCGCTCGCCCGGCTCACGCACCTCCTGCCGGTCGAAATATGTGCGTCCGTTCTCCGCCATGGCGGTCCGTCCCCCGTCCGCTTGCCCGGTACCGCCCGCCGGGGCCGGCGCCATCCGGGCGGCCCGCCGAAAGCGATCCCTGAAGAATCATAGAGCAGAGAGGGGTGGAGTGGCCACGGCATAGCGCTCGCGCAACTCTGCGACTATCGCCCGCAGCCATGGCGTGTCGAACCGCTGCTCCCAGACGCGCCAGAGCTCGGCGAAGCTCTGGGCCTGCAGCTCCACGGCCGAACCGCCGACCTGCTGGAGAATGGTCTGCAGCTCCGCTCGATGCCGATGGAAGTCGAGCGCCTCGGCCGGCTCCGGCTCCCAGAAGAGATAGAGCAGCGTCGCCCGGTGCCCGGGGAAGGTGCGATAGATGCCGATCGCGTTCTTCACCAGGGCCGACGCATCGACATGCCGGAAGCGGCCGGGCTCGTTGAGGAGATCCTGCAGGAGCGCATGCCAGCCGCGCATCGAGTCCGGCAGCGAGACCTCGGCATAGGCCCGCGCCAGGCGCGACGGCTTCCTGGCCAGGTAGTCGGGCCCGCGCGCCGTCACGGTGACCAGCGATTCGCCATTGGCGGCGATCAGGTCGAGATAGGGCGGCGTGCCGCGCACCCCGGTCGGACAGCGCGCCGCGAAGCGCAGCTCGTCGAAGAGGCCACGCTCGCCGAGCCGCAGCTCCCGGGGCCGGTCGCGCCAGACGAGGAAGCTGTTGAGCGCCATCGCCGCCGCCGATTCGGGCTGGCGCAACCGGGCCGGATCGAAGAGTCGCATCGCCTCGGCAGTGCGCAGGGTGCGCAGACAGGGCAGGAGGCCGGAGCGCCAGTCGACCAGCCGCCCGTCGGCACCGTAGGCAGATGGACCCAGCCGGCCGCGCCAGTTCTCATGGAGCATGCCGATGTAACGCTGCGCCAAGGACGTCCGCATGCCGCGTTGCCACCCACGCACGCCGACTTGCTCGGGTACAAAAAACCCCGTTCCGGCGTACTTTTCGTTGTCGTCGACCCCGCCCGACGCAAGGGATCGCATCGGCTCGCCGACCCAATCCACCCATCTCGCAGGTAATATAGCGAACCGTCAAGGGAGCGCGGCCGATTTTACCGCAGGTCGATCAGCCTTTGAGCGGCAGGACGACGCGTTCGAGGTCCTCGGCCACCGTGTCGCCCGCGCCGGCGGCCATGGCGTCGCAGACGCCGATCCGGTTGCGGCCATTGCGCTTGGCGTCGTAGAGCGCCTGGTCGGCCCGCGCCATCAGTCCCTCGAGGGCGGCGACCGGGCCCTTGGCCGAGGCAATGCCGAGGCTCACCCGGAACGAGGGCTTGCCGCAGTCGTGGCGCACCGCCCGGCGGATCCGCTCGGCGGCCACCCGCCCGGCCTTGGGGTCGGTGAGCGGCATGAGCAGGACGAACTCGTCGCCGCCGAAGCGCGCGGCGAGATCGGTGGCGCGCAGATTGGCGCGCAGCACGGCAGCGAGCTCGACCAGCGCCTGGTCGCCGGCCGCATGCCCGAACTGGTCGTTGAGATGCTTGAAGCGATCCACGTCGACCACCGCGAAGGTGACCCACTGGTCGTAGCGCTG
>CAZGUW010000205.1:0-8908 GCA_964528705.1 uncultured Geminicoccaceae bacterium | reverse complement strand
CATGCCGGAGACTCCTCATGGCTGGCCACGGGCACGGGAAAGAGGCAGCGCACGGTGTGCCCGGGCTCGATCTCATCCAGCGGCGGAACGGCGGCAGCGCATGCGTCGCGCGCCTGCGGGCAACGATCGCGAAAACTGCAGCCCGACGGGCGGCTCAAGGGCGAGGCCACACTGCCCTCGATGGTCACAAGGTGCTCCTGCTCGAGGTCGGGGCGCGGGATCGCCCGCATCAGCGCGTGGGTGTAGGGATGGCGGGGGGCCTCGAAGAGGCGATAGACGTCGGCCGTCTCGACCACCCGCCCGGCATACATCACGGCCACCCGATCGGCGATCTCGGCGATGACGCCCAGATCATGGGTGATCATCAAGATCGCCATGCCGAGCTCATGACGCAGCGACACCAGGAGGTCGAGGATTTGTGCCTGGGTCGAGACGTCCAGCGCCGTTGTCGGCTCGTCGGCGATCAACAGCCTGGGCCTGCAGATCAGCGCCATGGCGATCATCACCCGCTGCCGCATGCCGCCGGAGAGCTCGTGCGGGTAGCTGGTCATCCGCTCGCGGGCGGCGGGGATGCCCACCATGTCGAGCATCGCCCGGGCCTCGTTCCAGGCCGCGTCGTGGCTCATCCGGCGATGCGTGAAAAGCGCTTCGACGAGCTGGTCGCCGACCCGGTAGACCGGGTTCAACGAGGTCATCGGCTCCTGGAAGATCATGCCCATGCGATCGCCGCGCAGCAGCCTTCGCCGGCGCTCCGGCAGGGGCACGAGGTCGCAGCCGTCGAAGACGACGCGGCCGCTGCGCACGCGGGAGACGGGCTGCGGCAGCAGGCCCATGACGGCAAGGGCTGTCATGCTCTTGCCGCAGCCGGATTCGCCGACCAGGCCCAGCACCTCGCCCTCGGCCAGGGAGAAGCTCACCTCCTCGATCGGCAAGAAGCTGCCGCGGTCCGAGCGGATCTCGACCGTCAGATCCTCGACGGTGAGCAGCGGGCTGGCGGGTGGAGAGGACGCTACCACTTGGCCAGGTCATCCTTGAAGCGGGGATCGAGACGATCGCGCAGCACGTCGCCGACCAGGTTGAGCGAGAAGACGGTGAGGATGATCGCCGCACCCGGGAACATCAACAGCCAGGGGGCCCGGGTGATGTAGCGCCGGGTCTCGGCCACCATGTTGCCCCAGCTCGGCACGTCGGGCGGCAGGCCGAGGCCCAGGAAGTCCAGCGATGCGGCGGAGAGCTGGGCGAAGGCGAAGATGAAGGTGGCCTGCACCATCAACGGCGAGACGAGGTTGGGCAGGATGTGCCGCCAGAGAATGCGCAGATTGCCCGCGCCCAGGGAGGTGATCGCCTCGATATACGTCTCGGCGACGATCTTGCGGCTGAGGCCGTAGGTGATGCGCGCCGTCGTCGTGATGTAGATCGCCCCGACGGCGATCATCGAGTTGAAGAGGCCCTTGCCGAGGATGACGACGAAGGCGAGGGCGAGGAGCAGGGCCGGAATGCCCATCAAAACGTCGATGATGCGCATCAAGACGATGCCGAGGCGCGGAAAATAGGCCGAGAGCACGCCGAACAGCACGCCGAAGACAAGCGCGATGACGACCACGCCAGTACCGGTCAAGAGCGCCATGCGCGCGCCGTAGATCACGCGTGAGAAGATGTCGCGGCCGGTATGGTCGGTGCCGAACCAGTGTTCCCAACTCGGCGGGCTCAGGCGGCCCTGGGCATCGATGGCGCTCGGATCGTAGGGGGCGATCCAGGGGGCGAAGATCGCCGCCAGCAGCATTACGGCGATGATGACGAGGCCGACCGCGGCGATCTTGCGCTGGCCGAACGGGTTGAGGAACATCACCAGCGGTCTCATTGCTGCTTCATCCGCGGATCGAGCCTGCTGGTGGTGAGATCGACGATCAGATTGATCATGATGTAGAAGACGATGATGACGAGGATGATCCCCTGGATCACCGGGTAGTCGCGCCTGAGGATCGACTGGACGACCAGCCGGCCGATGCCCGGCAGGGCGAAGACGGTCTCGGTGACCACCGCCTCGGAGACCAGCCCCACGAAGGTGAAGCCCAAGGTCGCGACGACGCCGATCAGCGCGTTTCTGAAGACGTGCTTGATGATCACCGCCCATTCGGCCAGGCCCTTGGAGCGGGCGGTGCGCACGAAGTCCTCGCGCATCGTATCGAGCATGCCGGCGCGGACCAGGCGCACCACCAGGGCGGAATTAGGCGCGGCCAGCGTGATCGCCGGCAGGATCAGATACTTGAAGTTGGCGAGCTCGCCGCTCTCCAGCACCGACGGGAAGCCCGATGTCGGCAAGAGGCCGAAGCCGACGGCAAAGGTGAAGATGAGGTAGAGGCCGAGCCAGAAGGTCGGGATCGAGGCGAAGAGCATTGCTAGGCCCGACACGCTCTGGTCGATCTTGGTGCCGTGGAAGGCGGCCGAGAGGATGCCGGCCGGGATGCCGATCAAAACGATCAGCACCATAGTGAAAAGCGCGAGAAAGAGGCTCGTCTCCGCCCCCTCGGCGATTACGCTGAGCACCGGTTCCTGGAAGTAGATCGAGTTGCCGAGATCGCCCTGCAGCGCCTTGCCCAGCCAGACCAGGTACTGCTCCCAGATCGGCCGGTCGAGACCCATCTGCCGGCGCAGGGCCTCGATCTCCTCGGCATCCGCCATGTCGCCCAGCATCACCGAGGCCGGATCGCCCGGAATCAGGTGGACGAAGGAGAAGACCAGGAGGGATGCGATGGCAAGCGTCGGGATGGCGCTCAACAGGCGCTTGAGGACGACTGTTCCCATAAGCTCTCGTCAGTGATCGCCGGCTCTCGCCAGAACGATTGGCGCCAGGCAAGGATGGCCCCGCGCCGGTGAGGGCGCGGGGCGAAGGAAAAGGTCAGCCCTTGCTGACGTCGTAAAAGCGCGGCCAGATCAGGAGCTGCTCCGGCAGCCCTTCGAGCTCGGGCGAGTGGATGTCGTAGAGATAGATGTCGCCCGGCTTGATGACCGGGATCTGCTCGTAGGCCAGGGCCTGGATCTGATCCCACACGGCCTTGCGCTCGGCATCGTCGGTGGTGCCGACGAACTGCGCCTCCAGCTCCTTCTTCTCGGGCGAGGTCCACCAGCCCGGGTAGTTGTCGTTGAGGAAGGTGAAGAGGCTGGGATCGGGCACGGCCCCGTGGGTGGTGACAAAGATGTCCCAGAGCTCGGGATCGGCCCGGCGATTGACGACGGTCGGCCAGTCGTAGATCTGCAGATCGACGTTGAAGCCCGCGGCCTCCATCTGCTGCACCGCCACGCTGCCGGTGTCGTACATCTCGGGATACGAGGTGGTCAGCATGAAGCGAATCGGCTCGCCCCCATAGCCGGCCTCCTCGGCCATGCTGCGCGCCGCCTCCGCATCGCCCTGCTCAGGAAACGCGTCGAGCCCGCCCTCGCTGTACCAGCGATGGCCTTCTGGATAGAACGAGCCCTGCGCATCCCACAGCTCCTCCGGACCACCGGCGATCGCCATGGCGTCACCCGGCGTCAGCGAGGCCAGGATGGCCCGCCGAAGCGCGTAGTTGTCCTGGAAGAGGCCGCCGGCGCTGTTGAAGAAGAGCAGCGGCATGGTCGGCGAGCCGTGCTTGATCGTCTCGACGCTGGGATCCGCCTCCAGATCCCCGAAGAGATCGCCGGTGATGCGCTCGGCATAGTCGTAGTCGCCGGCCTGCACACCGCTCACCCGCGTGCCCACGTCGGGCACGGCAACGAACTGGACGGCATCGACCAGCGCCTCGTGGCCGCCGGCATAGCCGCTCGCCGGGTCAGGATGCGGCGCGTAGTCGTCGAACTTGACGAGCTCGATGTAGCGATTGGGCCGCCACTCGCTGAACATGAAGGGGCCGGTGCCGACGATGTCGTCGGGGTTCATCGGTTCGCCGCCAGCGGCCTCTATAGTCTCGACCGGATAGATCGCCGGGCCGCCATTGACGAAGGCAAGGAGGTTCTGCCAGGGGCCGAACACTTCGGTGAAAGTGATCGTGAGCTCGCGGTCGCCGGTGACCTCGACACTCTCCACCTTGTCGTAGAAGAGCTTGCCACGGCCGCCATACTCTCCCCAGCGATCGAGCGATGCCTTCACGTCGGCGGCATCCATGACGTCGCCATTGTGGAAGTTGACACCATCGCGCAGCGTGAGGACGGCGGTCTTGCCGTCATCGCTCATCGTCTCGCTCGCGACCAGATGCGGCACTGCCTCACCCAAATCGTTGAAGGCGTAGAGCGTCTCCATCATGTTCAAATTGATGATGGTGGTCAGCGTCGCCGTCGTGAGCTGCGTATCGAGATGCGGTGGCTCATCGGTGATGGCGACCCTGAGCGTTTCCTGCGCCGCGGCCGATCCGGCGATTAAGGCGAGCGCGGTGGCAGCAGCAAAGCTCGGCAACCACCTCCTGCGCGGGCACACAGGGGAAGTCACAAGGCCCGAGAGCCCGCGTATCGTCATTTCATTCAGCCGCATGTGTCCTCCTCATGTTCTCGCGGGCTCAGTTCTCGATCGGCTCCGTTGGTCGCAACTGCCTTTCATCGTGGGGCGGCGCTTATCGGGGTGTCAAGCGCGAGCAACGAGTGCTAGCCCTGAGAGAAGCTGGCAAGCGGGGGAGACAGCAGAGCAGATGACGCGGATCTTTACGGCCGCACTCGCGACCGAAACGAACACGTTCTCGCCGCTGCCGACCGATCTCGAAAGCTTCAGGGAGCAACTCCTCGCACGCCCTGGCGAGCACGGGGACCGGCCCACCATCGTCACCGGGCCGATCATCACGGCCCGCCGCGTGGCCGCCGACGCTGGCTGGACGCTGATCGAAGGTACGACCGCCTCGGCCGCTCCGGGCGGCACGCTCAATCGGGCGGCCTACGAGAGCCTGCGCGACGAGATCCTCGGCCAGATCGAGGCGGCCCTGCCCCTCGATGCGGTGATCCTCGGCCTGCACGGGGCAATGGTGGCGCACGGCTACGACGATTGCGAGGGCGACCTGCTCGGCCGGGTGCGGGCCCGCGTCGGCCCCAAGACGCTGGTCGCTGCCGAACTCGACCCGCATTGCCACTTCACCCAGGAGATGGCGGCGGCCCTCGACCTTGCGGTGTTCTACAAGGAATTTCCGCATGTCGACTTCCTCGATCGGGCCAGGGAGCTCGTGGGGCTCGTCGCGCGTGCGCTTGAGGGTCAGATCAAGCCCCGCCTCGCGGTCTATGACTGCCGGATGATCGACGTCCTACCCACCTCACGTGAGCCGATGCAGGGCTTCGTCGACAGGCTGCGCCGGCTCGAGGCCAGTGATCCGAAGATCCTCAACGCTTCCGTCGTCCACGGCTTCCGCGCCGGCGACGTGCCCGAAATGGGGACCAAGATCGTCGTCAACACCGATGACGACCACGCCCACGGACATGCCGTCGCCCGGGCGCTGGCCGAGGAGTTGTTCGCCAATCGCGGCCGCCATTTCGGCCCCTTGCTGACGCCTGAGGAGGCAATCGAAGATGCGCTCTCCCGGCCGGGCCGGCCGGTGGTGCTGGCCGATGTCTGGGGGAATCCCGGCGGCGGCGTTCCCGGCGACAATACCGTGCTGCTGAAGAAGCTCCTCGAGGCCGGGGTGAGCGACGCCGCTTTCGCTACGATTTGGGATCCGATGGCGGTGCGAATTTGCCGGGCAGCAGGCGCCGGTGCGCGGATCACGCTCCGCTTCGGCGGCAAGTCGGCGGCCGGGATCGGTGATCCGATCGACGCCGAGGTGGTCGTCAGGAACGTCTTCGAGGTGGCCGCTCAGAGCTTTCGCGATGCTCGGGTCGCTTTGGGACCGTCGGCGGTGATCGACGTGGCCGGCATCGAGGTGGTCCTGAACAGCTTTCGCACCCAGGCGTTCGAGCCTACGATCTTCACCAACCAGGGCATCGATGCGACGGCCAAGAAGATCCTGGCCGTCAAGTCGACCAACCATTTCTACCAGGGCTTCGCCGCGATCAGCGACGACATTCTCTATGTCGCGTGCCCGGGCGTCTATCCGAGCGACTACCAGACCGCCGGCTACAGCAAGGTGCGGCGGCCGCTCTGGCCGCTCGACGACATCGACTGGGCCGAGGTCGAGCGGCATCAGACATTCTCATGAGCGGGAGCCCCTGAGCGTTGAGCGATCAGCTTTGCGACATTGCCGCCGTCGAGCTTCGCCGCCATATCGGCAGGAAGGAGGTCTCGCCCGTCGAGCTCCTGGAATCGTGCCTCCGGCGGATCGAGGCCGCGAACCCTACGCTCAATGCCATCACGGCGACCTGCGTCGAGCGGGCAAAGGAAGAGGCCAGGACGGCCGAGAGGGCGGTGCGTGCCGGTGAGGCGCTGGGGTCACTGCATGGCTTGCCGATCGGCATCAAGGATCTGCAGCTGACGGCCGGACTCAGGACCACGTTCGGATCACCGCTCTTTGCCCATTACGTGCCGGACGAGGACGAGCGGGTGGTGGCGGCGGTGCGCCAGGCAGGGGCGATCGTGGTTGGCAAGACCAACGTGCCCGAATGGGGTGCGGGTGCGAACACCACCAATCCCGTCTATGGGGCCACCGGCAACCCGTTCGATCCGAGCCGCACCTGCGGCGGCTCCTCGGGCGGCTCGGCCGTGGCGCTCGCCACCTCGATGCTGCCGCTGGCGACAGGTTCGGATACCGGCGGCTCGCTGCGCACCCCTGCATCGTTCTGCGGTGTGGTGGGCTTTCGTCCCTCCCCCGGCCTCGTACCGTCGGAGCGGCGCGGCCTTGGCTGGACGCCGATCTCGGTGCTTGGTCCGATGGGGCGCGATGTCGCCGACACGTGCCTGTTGCTTCAGGCGATGATCTCGAGCGACGCCCGCGACCCCCTCGCCGGGCCGGTGGAGCCTCGGGACTTCGCGTCGCCTCAGCCCGTCGACCTCGCCAGCCTCGACGTAGCGGTGAGCGAGGATCTGGGTTTTGCCCCCGTCGCCGCCGACATCCGCAGCGTCTTCGCCGCGCGTGTCGCCACGTTCGGCAGCCTGTTCAAGAGCTGCAGGGCGACAGCGCCGGAGATGGCGGATGCCGACGAAGCGTTCGAGGTAATCCGGGGGGCGAACTTCCTCGCCCAGCACGGCAGGCGCTACGCCGAGACGCCGGACCGGCTCGGCCCCAACATCATCGCCAATCTCGAGCAGGCCACGGGCTACGGGCTCGCCGATTTCGCCCGTGCACACGCCAATCAGACGCGCATCTACCGCGCCTTTCAGGACTTCTTCAGCGAGCACGACGTTCTGATCTGCCCGGCGGCTGCGGTCTCGCCCTTTCCCTGGGAGCAGCTCTACGTCGAGACGATCGACGGCGAGCGGCTACGGACCTACTTCCATTGGCTGGCACTCACCTACGGCTTGACGCTCACCGGCCACCCGGTCTGTGTCATACCTTGCGGTCGGGACAAGCTGGGCCTGCCCTTCGGCATCCAGATCTGCGGTCGCCGTCACAGTGACCGCTTCGTTCTCGGTGTCGCCCATGCCCTCGAGCAGTCGCTCGCCCGGAACGCCACAACCGCCAGGCCGATACCCGATTAAGCTTCAGCCGGGCCGGCCGCCGATCAGGCCGCGTGACCTGAGTCCCCACGTTTCCTCCAGACCAAGGTAGAGTCCGTCACTGAAGGAGACGGCCAGTGAGGCGATCGAGGTTCAGCGAGGAGCAGGTCATTGCGATCCTGCGCGAGCAGGAGAGCGGCGTGTCGACGACGGACGTCTGCCGGCGGCATGGCATCAGCTCTGCAACCTTCTACAAATGGAAGGCGCGGTTCGGCGGCATGGAGGTTTCCGAGGCGCGCCGTCTGAAGACGCTCGAGGACGAGAACGAGCGTATGAAGCGGCTGCTCGCGGACGCGATGCTGGACAACGCCATGCTCCGGGACGTAGCGGCAAAAAATTAGTGACGCCCGACGCGAAGAGCGCGGCGGCGGCGCATCTGTGCGGGACGCACAAGATGAGCCAGCGTCGGGCATGCGCCGTTCTCGCCGTGGATCGCTCGTCGATCCGATACGTCAGGCGGCACGGCGACGACGCGGAGCTGCGCGCGAGGATCCGGGAGATCGCGGCCGAGCGCCGACGGTTCGGCTATCGCAGAATCCACGTCCTTCTGAAGCGCCAGGGCGTGGAGCTGAGCCACAAGAAGCTGCGGCGGCTCTACGCCGAGGAGAAGCTTCAGGTAAGGCGCAGGGGCGGCCGCAAGCGCGCCTTGGGCACGCGTCGGCCCCTGGTCGTTCCGGACGGTCCCGACCGGCGCTGGAGTCTCGATTTCGTCTCGGACGCCTTCACGGACGGCCGCCGGTTTCGCGTGCTGGCCGTCGTGGACGATTTCACCCGGGAATGCCTCGCGCTCGTTCCGGACACGTCGATCTCCGGCGCCCGCGTGGCCCGAGAACTCGACGTCGTCGTGGCCCGGCGAGGCCGGCCAAGCGCCGTCGTCTCGGACAACGGCACGGAACTCACCATCATGGCGATCCTGCGATGGTCCGAGGAACGTCGCGTCGACTGGCACTACATTGCGCCGGGCAAGCCGCAGCAGAACGCCTTCGTCGAGAGCTTCAACGGCCGGTTCCGCGACGAATGCCTGAACGAGGCGCTGTTCTCATCGCTGCCGCAGGTCCGGGCCGTGCTCGCGGCCTGGCGACACGACTACAACCGGATGCGCCCGCACTCCGCCCTTGCGAACGCTACGCCGGCGGAATTCGCTGAGAGGATCAGGCTTGCCCAGAAGGCCGCCTGAGCGCATCAGATCAACCCGTAGGCTCTAACCTGCCGCGGATGCGAAACGGGGGCTCAGGTCACGCGCCCTCTTGCTTCCACGTTGCTTCCACGGTCGCGAGGTGGCGCTGGGGCCGAGACTCAAAATGCCCG
>CAZGUW010000204.1:0-8910 GCA_964528705.1 uncultured Geminicoccaceae bacterium | reverse complement strand
GGTGATACGCGACGGCCGGATCGAGCAGATAGGCGCGCCGATGGAGCTCTTCAACTAACCGGCCAACAACTTCGTCGCCGGCTTCATCGGCTCGCCGCCGATGAACCAGTTCGAGGCGGCGGTGGAGATGGGGGATGCGGGCCCGGTGGCGGTGGCGCACGGTGCGCGGATCGCCCTGCCGGCGCTCGCCGACCTGAAGGGTGCGCAGGGCCGCAGGATCATCGTCGGCATCCGCCCCGAGCACGCCTCGATCGAGCCGGTCGGCAATGCCTCGACGGTGCCGGTCGAGCTGGACCTGGTCGAGACGCTGGGCTCGGAGGCGCTGCTGCACACCTCGATCGGCGACACGCCCTTCGTCATCAAGGCCGAGACCGGGGGCGACACGGATCACCTGAGCGGCATCAGCGCATTCCACGTCCCGGTCGAGCGGATCAAGGTCTTCGACCATGAGACCGGGCGGGTCCTCGGTTCGTCGGGGATGGGGGCGGCGGCATGATCCGCCATCAGGGCGCCGGCCCGGCGACCGAGGAGCTGGTCATCGAGGCGCGCGAGGCGCTGCGCAACCGCGTGCGGCGCCGGGCGATCTGGGTGGGCGATCACTTCCGGCGGGAATGGCAGATCTACGTGCTGCTGGCGCCGACCATCATCTGGTTCGTCCTCTTCCTCTACAAGCCGATGTACGGGCTGCAGATCGCGTTCAAGGACTACTCGATCTTCCGCGGCGTCGCCGGCAGCCCCTGGATCGGCTTCGAGCACTTCCAGACGCTCTTCGGCAACGACCAGTTCCTGCGGGCGATCAAGAACACGGTCATCATCAGCTTCTACAGCCTGCTCTTCGGCTTTCCGATGCCGATCATTCTGGCGCTGATGTTCAACGAGGTCCTGCATCAGGCCTTCAAGCGGACCGCGCAGACGATCGTCTACCTGCCGCACTTCATCTCCTCGGTGATCATCGCGGGCATCGTCATCACAGCCTTCTCGCCTTCGGCCGGCATCGTCAACACCGTGCTCGGCTGGTTCGGCGTGGACTCCATCTACTTCCTGACCAAGCCCGAATGGTTCCGGCCGATCTTCGTCGGCACCGGCATCTGGCAGGAGGCCGGGTTCCAGTCGATCGTCTACCTCGCCGCCATCGCCGGGGTGAGCCCGTCGCTCTACGAGAGCGCGGTCGTCGACGGCGCCAGCCGCTGGCAGATGATGTGGAAGGTCACCCTGCCGTCGATCATGCCGACGATCATCATCATGCTGATCATCCGCATCGGCAACCTGCTCGAAGTCAGCTTCGAGATGATCATCCTGCTTTACCAGCCCGCGACCTACGAGACCGCGGACGTGGTGAACACCTTCATCTACCGCCAGGGCATCCAGGGCGGCCAGTACGACCTCGCCGCCGCCGCGGGCCTGTTCAACGCCGTCGTGGCCTTCGTCCTGGTGATGGCCGCCAACACGATCGCCAAGCGCTACTCGCGCACGTCGCTGTGGTGAGGGGAAAAGACCGATGACCAACATGAACCTCTACTCGCGCGGCGACCGGCTCTTCGTCATCGTCAACATGGTGCTGATCGGGATCTTCACGATCTCGACGCTCTACCCCTTCATCTACATCGCATCACTGTCGCTGAGCACGGGCTTCGAGGCCCGGGCGGGCCGGGTCATCCTAGGCCCGGTGGGCTTCACCCTCGAGGCCTACATCCGGGTGCTGTCGGAGCCGCTCTTCTGGTCCTCATACAAGAACACGTTCATCTACACGATCGGCGGCACGCTGATGAGCCTCGCGTTCATCATCCCCGGAGCCTACGCCCTGTCGCGGCCGCAGCTCCTCGGGCGGCGCTTCTGGAACCTGATGGTGGCCTTCACCATGTGGTTCAACGCCGGGCTGATCCCGTTCTTCCTGAACATGCGGGACCTGGGTCTGCTCGACAGCTATTTCGGCATCATCATCGGCTTCGCCGTCAACGGCTTCAACATCATTCTCCTGCGCAACTTCTTCGAGGGCATCCCGAAGTCCTTCGAGGAGGCGGCGCGGATGGACGGCGCCAACGAGTTCCAGGTGCTCTGGAAGGTCTACGTGCCGCTCTCGAAGCCGGCCATCGCCACCGTGGCGCTCTTCTGCATCGTCTCGCGCTGGAACGGGTTCTTCTGGGCCATGGTGCTCCTGCAGGACGAGGAGAAGATCCCGCTCCAAGTCTACCTGCGCCATGTCATCGTCGAGCTCAGTGACGACGAGGAATTCGCCAGCACACTGATCAACGCCGCCTACTCGTTCGAGACGGTCAGCGCCGCGATCATCGTCTGCTCGATCATCCCGGTCCTGCTGATCTACCCCTTCATCCAGAAGTACTTCAACAAGGGCATCCTTCTGGGTGGGGTCAAGGAATGACGACCGATGCGCAATCAAGGAGGACATCGATGCGCAAGTTGACCCTGACAGCTGCATTATGCGCCAGCACCATGCTGACGGCGCAGGCCCTCGCCCAGGACGATCTCAGGATCGTCGAGGAGCCGCTCGAGCTCACCATCCACATGCACTGGCCGCGTGCCCAGGGCTACATGGTGCCGGGCACGGGTGAGCCCTACCCGGTGGAGCTGAAGGCGCGGGAGCTGACCGGCATCCATCTCGAGGACGCCACCGCCGGCCGGAACTCCACCGACTCCATCGAGGCGATGAACCTGCTGCTGGCCATGGGCGACATGCCGGACATCGTCGCCGGCCACCTGATCCAGCAGCCGGTCAACCAGTACGGGCCGGAAGGCGCCTTCCTGCCGCTCAATGACCTGGTCAAGGAGCACGCCCCGCACATCCAGGCCTTCTGGGACTCGCACCCCGGCCTGCAGGAGGCGATCTCCTCCTATGACGGCAACTACTACTACATCCCCTACCTGCCCGACGGCCAGTTCGGCCGGGCCTGGTACATCCGCCAGGACTGGCTGGACAAGCTCGGGCTCGAGCAGCCGACGACCGTCGACGAGTACTACGAGGTCCTGAAGGCCTTTCGCGACCAGGACCCCAACGGCAACGGCCTGAAGGACGAGATCCCCTACTTCGCCCGCCAGTGGGAAGAGGTGAACCGCCTCCTGAACCTGTGGGACGCGCGCTCCTCGGGGTCGGACACCTATCATGACTTCTACGTCGACGACGAGGGCAAGGTGGTGCACCCCTACGCCCAGGAAGCCTATCGCGACGCTCTCGCGAACGTCGCCCAGTGGTACGAGGAAGGCCTCATCGACCCCGAGATCTTCACCCGCGGCTCGTCCTCGCGCGATTACCTGCTGTCCGAGAACCTGGGCGGTTCGACCCATGACTGGTTCGCCTCGACCTCGGGCTACAACGACGCGCTGGCCGACAAGATCGAGGGCTTCAACTTCATCCCCTTCCTTCCGCCGGAATCGGCCGGCGGGGTGCGGATGGAGGAGCACCGGCGCATCCCCATCAAGCCCGACGGCTGGGCGATCAGCTACAGCAACGAGCACCCCGTCGAGACGATCAAGTATTTCGACTTCTGGTTCACCGAGGAGGGCCGGTTGCTCTCGAACTTCGGCGTCGAGGGCGAGACCTGGGACA
The DNA here is from genome assembly GCA_964528705.1 of uncultured Geminicoccaceae bacterium. GTDB lineage: Bacteria > Pseudomonadota > Alphaproteobacteria > Geminicoccales > Geminicoccaceae > SLRI01. The sequence goes on along the minus strand of CAZGUW010000204.1, from coordinate 5,348 downwards.
TGATCGACGGCGAGCCCGTCTACAAGCCCGAGGTGCTGAACAGCGACTCGCCGGTGAACAGCCAGATGTACCTGGTCGGCGCCCAGATCCAGCGCGGCTACTGGCAGGACTACCGCTACGAGTGGCAGTGGACCTCTGAGGCGGCGCGCGAGGGCATCGAGCTCTACGAGGCCAGTGACCTGCTGATCGACCAGTTCCTGGGCGTCGCCCTGAACCAGGAAGAGCAGGCCGTCTACGACAAGTACTGGCCCTCCTTGCGGACCTACATGCTGGAGCGCCAGCAGGCCTGGATCCTCGGGACGGGCGACGTCAAGGCCGACTGGGGCGACTACGTGGCCCAGCTCGACCGGATGGGCCTCGGCGAGGTCCTGGAGGTCATGAACTCGGCCTACCAGCGCCAGTACGCCGGCTGACCTGCCGTCGCGCACGCCGTCCTGCCGGCCCCCGGCCGGGCGGCGTGCCGACCCGCCCCTTCACCCACAGGAACCGAGCATGCCCGCCGACACCGCCACCCGGCCCGAGCCCATCCTCCTCGAGGAGCCCCGCGCCGGTCGCCTCAACATCCAGTATCGCCCGGCCGACGGCGACGAGGTGGCCGAGAACCCGCCACGCTTCTCGTGGCTGCCGGTCATCGAGGACGAGGCGGTCTACGTCCTGCGCATCTCCGTGGATGCCGGTTATCCGAAGGACGCGACGTGGCTCTTTTCGAACGTGCCGCTCAACTTTCTGACACCGCCCGTGGCCCTGCCGCCGGGCCGCTACTGCTGGTCCTATGCGGTCTGGGACGCGGGAAGGAAGCAGCCGAAGACAAGCTGGAGCCGGTCGCGCAGCTTCACGATTCCCGAAGGCTGCCCGCAAGTGCCGCTCGCCGACCGGACGAAGCGCTACGCCGAAGCCGACATGGCGCATCCCCGGCTCTGGCTGGGCCCGAAGCAGCTCGCGGCCTTCGCCAGGAAGGTCCGCCAGGACCCCGAGCACTGCGCCTGGCAGAAATTCTACAGCGAGTCCGTCGCCCCCTGGCTCGAGCGCGAGATCACGGCGGAGCCCGCCCCCTACCCCGACAACACCCGCACGCCCGAGATCTGGCGTCGGACCTACATCGAGTGCCAGGAGCTCATCTACGCCATCCGCCATATGGCGATCGCCGGCAAGGTGCTCGAGGACGAGGCGCTGCTCAAGCGGGCCAAAGACTGGCTTCTCGCCGTCGCCCGCTGGGATCCGGCCGGCACCACGTCCCGTTCCTACACCGATGAATGGGCGTTCCGGGTGACCCTGGCCCTGGCCTGGGGCTACGACTGGCTGCACGACCGGCTCGCCGACGACGAGCGCGACCTCGTCCGCGAGGCGCTGCTGGTGCGGACCCGCGAGATCGCCGATCACATCATTCGGCACGCCAACATCCACCTATTTCCTTACGACAGCCACGCCGTCCGCGCCGTGTCGGCGGTCCTCGTCCCGGCCTCCATCGCTCTGCTGGACGAAGCGGAGGAGGCGCGCGATTGGCTGGATTACGCCATCGAGTTCCTCTTCACGGTCTACTCGCCCTGGGGCGACCGCGATGGCGGCTGGGCCGAGGGCCCGCACTACTGGATGACGGGGATGGCCTACCTGACGGAGGCCGCGAACCTCCTGAAGAGCTTCACCAGGCTGAACCTCTATGAGCGCCCGTTCTTCCAGAAGACCGGCGACTTCCCGCTCTACACCAAGGCCCCGGACACGCGGCGCGCCACCTTTGGCGACGACAGCACCATGGGCGACCTGCCCTGCCTCAAGGTCGGCTACAACCTGCGCCAGTATGCCGGCGTCACCGGCAATCCCGCCTACCAGTGGTACTACGATCGCCTGAAGGAGCAGGACCCCGGGACCGAAAAGGAGTTCTACAACTACGGCTGGTGGGACCTGAACTTCGACGAGATGGTCTATCGCCACGACTGGCCCATGATCGAGGGCCGGGCACCGGCGGCGACGGACCGGCTGCGCTGGTTCAAGGGCATCGGCTGGGTGGCGATCCAGAGCCGGATGGACGACCCGGCGCGGCACCTGCACTTCGTCTTCAAGTCCTCGCCCTACGGCTCGATCAGCCACAGCCACGGCGACCAGAACGCCTTCTGCCTCTCGGGCTTCGGCGAGGACCTGGCCATCCAGTCGGGTCACTACGTCGCCTTCAACAGCTCTATGCACCAGGGCTGGCGCCGCCAGACCCGCTCGAAGAACGCGATCCTGATCAGCGGCAAGGGGCAGTACGCCGACAAGGACAAGGCGCGGGCCATGGCTGCCGCCGGCTGCGTCCGCGCGGCCGAGGAGCGCGGCGACCACATCTACATCCGGGGCGATGCGACGGCCGCCTATCGCACCCTGTCGCCCGAGGTGACGCTGGCCGAGCGCGAGATCTACTTCGTCCGCGACAGCTACTTCGTCATCGTCGACAGCGTCGATGCCGACGAGAAGGTGACGGTCGACTGGCTCCTGCACGCCAACGGCCCCTTCGTGCTCGGGCGGAGCTCGTTCCGCTACTCGGGCGAGCGGGCCGGCTTCTACGGCAAGGTGATCTGGTCGGAGGGCGGCGCACCCGAGCTCGGCCAGGAGACCGGGTTTCCCGGGGTCGACCCGAAGGAGTTCGAGGGGCTGCCCGTCAGCACCTGCATGACCGCACGCTACCCGGCGGCGACGCGCCACCGGATCGTCACCCTGCTGGTGCCCTACCCGCTCGCCGAGCCGCGGCGGATCTTCAACTTCATGGACGACCAGGGCTACGACGCCGACCTCTACTTCACCGATGCCGAGGAGAACACCTTCAAGGTCGTAGTGAAGAAGCTGGCGAAGACCTGACCCGCGATCGACCCGCCAGAGAGCCGCGAGCACCCTTCGCGGGGCTCTGCTCCAGACATGTCAATCCAGGAGTAGGAAAATGAACCTCGAGGGAAAGACTGCCATCGTCGCCGGCGGTGGGCGTGACATCGGCCGCGCCTGCGTCATGCGCCTGGCCCGCGCCGGTGCCAATGTCGGTATCAACTACCTGCGTTCCGCCGACGGTGCCGAGAGCGCCGTGCGCGAGATCGAGGCCGCCGGCGGCCGCGCCTTCGCCATGCAGGGCGACATGACGAAGCCGGAGGACGCGCGCGCCTTCGCCGACCGGGCCGCCAGTGAGTTCGGCGCCATCCATATCGTCATGCCGGTGGTGGGCGGTCTCCTCGCGCGCAAACCCTTCGCGGAGATGACCCTCGAGCACTGGAATGCCGTGCTGGCCGTGAACGTCACCGCGGCCATGCTGGTCGCCCAGGCGGCGCTGCCGCACATGAGCGAGGGCGGTGCCATCGTCAACTTCGCCTCGCAGGCCTCGCGCGACGGCGGCGGCGGTGGTGCGATGGCCTACGGCGCCGCCAAGGGTGCCGTGATGACCATGACCCGCGGCCTCGCCAAGGAGTTGGCGCCAAGAATCCGCGTCAACGCGGTCTGCCCGGGCATGATCGACACCGACTTCCACAACGTCTTCACCAAGCCCGAGGTGCGCAAGGCCGTGGCCGGCAACACCCCGCTGAAGCGCGAGGGCACGCCGGAGGAGGTCGCCGAGCTCGCCGTTTTCCTGGCATCCGACGCCGCCGCCTTCATCACCGGCACCAACATGGACATCAACGGCGGCACGCTCTTCTCCTGAGGAACGATCGGACCAGGGACATGGGGTACCGGCAGGACCTCGATACCGGCGAATCCTGTGTGGCCATGGACCGCCAACCGCGCACCGCGAGATGTTCTCGCCGGCGCGCGGTCGGGCATGCCGGGTTCTTCTGGTAGCACCGCATGCGCGACGGCGACGGCGCCCGGGAGGAGATGCCGACGAACCGCACGGTCTTCGGCATCGCCTGGCCGCTGACGCTGATGTCGGTCATGACGCACGCCATCGTCGTGATCGACGCCTATCTCGTCTCCGACCTGGGCGAGGCGGCGCTGGCGGCGATGGGGCTGGCCGCGGCCGTCGGCGGCATCGTCCTCGGCGTGCTGCTCTCCTTCTCGCAGGCGACCCAGATCCGCATCGCACAGGGTACCGGCATCGGGCGCCGCGAAGCCCTGAAGACCGCGTTCTACGCCGGCCTCATCCTCAACCTCGCCATCGCCGGGCTCGGCATCCTCGGCATGCTTACGATCGGCCGGGCCATCGTCGAGGCTTCCGCCCACACACCCGCGATCGCGGCAGCGGCGACCGGCTATCTTGCCGTCTTCGTCTTCGTGGTCCTCGCCGAGGCCGCGGCCAAGTGCCTGACCGCCTACTTCAACGGCTGCGGCGAGCCCCGCTGGCCGTTCTACACCAACCTCGCGGCACTGCCGGTCAATATCGGCCTCAGCATCGTGCTGATCCACGGCCTGCTCGGCGCACCGGAGCTCGGCGTGGCGGGCGCCGCGGCGGGAAGCGCTGCCGGTTCGGCGCTGCATGCGGCATTGCTGGCCTGCCGCTTCCATGTCACGACCCGCAGCTTCGTCGATATCCGGGGCTGGCAGCACGGCACGTTCGCCACCTCGCTGCGGCGGCACCTGGCCTTCGCCTGGCCGATCGGCGCGACCTTTGTCAGCGCCACGCTCGCCACTAGCGTCTGCGCCATCCTCTACGCCCGCCTGCCGGTCAACGCCTTCGCCGCGCTGACGCTCGTCATGCCCTGGGTCATGCTCGCCGGCCAGGCGGGCATGTCGTGGGCACAGGCCACCGGGATCGTGGTGGCGCAGCTCCTCGGCCGGAACGCCGGCGAGCCGGCACTGGACCACTTCCTCGGCCGGGCCTGGCGCGGCGCCTTCGTCGCGGCCGCCCTGGTGGCGGCACTCTACCTCGCCGTCATCCTCGTCTCCGACCGGCTCTACGCGGAGCTGCACGACGAGACGCGGGACGCCTTGTGGAGCTTCCTGCCCATCCTGCTCCTGCTGCCGTTTCCCAAGGGCTCGAATGCGATCTGCGGCAACACGCTGAGGGCGGCGGGCGAGACCCTCTACGTCATGAACGTCTTCGTCTGGGCGCAATGGCTCTTCCGCGTGCCGGCGACCGCGGCACTCGTCCACTGGGGCGGCGTCCCGGTCACCTGGGTCTTCTCGTTCCTGCTGGTCGAGGAATTCCTGAAGCTGCCGGCCTTCCACCTCCGCCTCTCCCAGGGCGGCTGGAAGCACGGTGCAATCAACTGAGCAAACCGAGCCAGCAGGCGCGGCGCTCTCTGCGCCGCATAGGCAGGCCACGAAGTGGCGGAGGCCGACCTCACGGAGCTTCGGCTCGGCTTCGGCACAGCGGGAGATGGCGCGCGCCAGCCATTTGCCGCGGTACGGCCAGGCAAACGCCCTTACGGCGCCGTTGCAGGCACTGGTTGTATGGC
>CAZGUW010000203.1:0-8935 GCA_964528705.1 uncultured Geminicoccaceae bacterium | reverse complement strand
CTCGAGACGACGCGGCTCAGGTAAGCGCTCATGGCACCGACCGGCGGGGCGATCGACATATCGTTGTCGTTGAGGATGACGATCAGCCGCTGGCGCAGCGCCCCGGTATTGTTCATGGCCTCGTAGGCCATGCCGGCGCTCATCGCCCCGTCGCCGATCACGGCTACCACGTTGCGCTCGCGATCCTCGATCCGGGATGCGACCGCCATGCCGAGCCCGGCGGAGATCGAGGTCGAGCTGTGCGCGGCCCCGAACGGGTCGTAGGTGCTCTCGCTCCGCCGGGTGAAGCCGGAGATCCCGCCCGGCTGGCGCAGCGTGCGAATGCGATCCCGGCGCCCGGTCAGAATCTTGTGCGGGTAGCACTGGTGGCCGACATCCCAGATGAGGCGGTCATAGGGTGTGTCGAAGACGTAGTGCAGTGCCACCGTCAGCTCGACCACGCCGAGCCCGGCGCCGAGATGGCCACCGGTCACCGACACCGCATCGACGGTCTCCTGGCGCAGCTCGTTGGCGAGCTGACCGAGCGACGAACGTTGCAGCCGGCGGAGGTCGCGGGGCTCGTTGATCTGGTCGAGAAGCGGGGTCTGGGTCATGGTAAGGGGTCGGGTCCCTTGGGCAATCAGTGGGTGCGATGGATCACGAAGCCGAAGAGCGCTTCGAGCGGGTCGGCACGTCCGGCAAAGCCTTCGAGCAGCGCCGCCGCCTCATCCCGGAGACGCCGCAGCTCGGCTTCGGCAGCGTCCAAACCGAGTGCAGTGATGAAGGTTGCCTTGCCCTGGTCGGTGTCGTGGCCGAGATCCTTGCCGACGAGCGCCGCGTCGCCGCGCAGGTCGAGCAGGTCGTCGCTGATCTGGAAGGCGAGGCCGAGCCGGTCACCATAGGCGAGCAAGGCCCGCTGGTCGGCATCGGCCGCCCGGCCGAGCAGGCAACCCGCCTCGCAGGAGAATCGGATCAGGGCACCGGTCTTGAGCGCCTGGAGCTCGCGTATGCCGCCGAGATCGAGCGTCAGCCTTTCGGCCTCGAGGTCGATCATCTGCCCGCCGCACATACCGGCCGGGCCGCTGGCCCGGGCGAGACCGAGGACGAGGGCGCGCGAGATCGCGTCGTCGATGCCCGGCACGGCGCCAGCGAGCAACTCGAATGCCAGCGCCTGCAGGGCGTCGCCGGCGAGGATCGCCGTCGCCTCACCGAAGGCCTTGTGGCAGCTCGGCCGGCCGCGCCGCATGGCCGCGTCATCCATGGCCGGCAGATCGTCGTGAACGAGTGAGTAGGCATGCAGGAGCTCGATCGCACCTCCGGCGGCGAGGCTCTGCTCCGCCGGCACGCCGAAGAGATCGCCCGTCGCCTTGACGAGATAGGCCCGCAGCCGCTTGCCGCCGCCGAGCGCGGCGTGCCGCATCGCGCGGACGAGCGTGACCGTGGCACCCTCGGGTCGCGGCAGGGCGTGATCGAGCCAGCTCTCGATCGCAGCCGCATGATCCTGCAGCGCCCGCTCGACCGCCGGGCCGTCCATCAGCAGGCCTTCCCGCTCATAAATCGTCCTGGGTCTCGAGGCTGACCTTGCCGTTGCGGTCGAAAGTGATCTTCTCGACCCGCAGCTGCGCCTCGCGCAGCTTCGCGGCGCAATGCTGGCGCAGCGCGGTGCCTCGCTCGTAGGCTGCGATCGAGGCCTCGAGATCGAGCTGGCCGCGCTCCAGCCGCTGCACGATCGCCTCGAGCTCGGCCAGCGCCACCTCGAAGCTCATCGCCCCGATCGCCGGCCCGACCGCCGTCGCTTCCTGCGTTTCATCCATCGCCATGTTCAGCCCAATGCTCACAGGTTGCCTGTCTTAGCGATCACGGCCGGGCTTGCAAACGCCGCCCGGCGGATATGCCACGGCCGGACCTAGCTTCCCGCCGTGCCGGCCAGCGCCTCGAGATGGGCGAGCACGCTGCGCGCCAGCGCTTCCGGGTCGTAGCCGCCCTCGAGCACCGAGACGATCCTTCCCTGCCCGTGACGCTCGGCGACCTCCACGAGCCTGCCTGTGACCCAGGCGAAGTCGGCCTCCGTCAGCCGCATCTGCGCCAGGGGATCGGCCTCGTGCGCGTCGAACCCCGCCGAGATCAGCAGCAGCTCCGGCCGGAACGCCTCCAGTCGGCGCAGGATGGTCCCCTCGACCTTCTCCCGCCAGAGGGCCGATCCCGTCCCGGCGGCGCAGGGCACGTTGACGATATTGTCGTGGCTTCCGCGCTCGGCGGCCGCCCCGGTGCCCGGGTAGAGCGGCATCTGGTGGGTCGAGAGATAGAGCGTCTGGGAATCGTCCCAGAAGATCGCCTGGGTGCCGTTGCCGTGATGCACGTCGAAATCGTAGATGGCGATCCGCCCGATGCCATGCTCGAACCGCGCCTGCAGGGCGGCGATCGCCACCGTGCCAAAGAGGCAGAACCCCATGGCCTGCTGCGGCTCCGCATGATGGCCGGGCGGCCGCATCGCGACGAAAGCACGCTGGGCGTCGCCGCCGAGCACCGCATCCACGGCGGCACAGCCGGCCCCTGCCGCCCGCAGCGCCGCCTCGGCGGAACCGCTCGACATCAGCGTGTCGGGATCGAGCCGCACGTAGCCATCGATTGGCTCGGCAGCGAGGATCCGCTCAGGGTATGGCGCCGGATGCGCCCGCTCGATCTGCGCCAGCTCCGCCTTCGGCACCTCGCGGCGCACGAGGAAACCGGGCCGCTCGGCCGCCAGCAAGGCCTCGATCGCATGGAGCCGCCCGGCATTCTCCGGATGACCCGGCCCAGCATCGTGCAGCAGCGCCGACGGATGCGTATAGTAGAGTACGTCCAAGTGGCCTCCCAATCGACAGTCCGCCGACAGCGGCGGTGATCTACGCCGCCAGCCTTGCGAGCTCGTCCACCACCCGCTTCGCCGCCTTGAGCCGATCCGTCGGGGTCTTCGTGTCCTGCATGACCACGAGCTTGTGGTCGGGCCGGACCCGCATCCGCCCCTTGCTGCCCGCTATGTGCTGGATCAGCCGCTCGGGCTCGGCGAAGCGGTTCTCGCGGAAGGCCAGGACCACGCCTTTGGGGCCGACATCGAGCTTCTGCACGTTGGCCTTGCGGCAGAGCTGCTTGATGGCGACGATCTGCAGGAGATGCTCGGTCTCGGGCGGCAGCGAGCCGAAGCGGTCGATGAGCTCGGCGGCGAAGCCCTCGATGTCCTCGGGTTCCTCGAGGCTGGCGAGCCTCCGGTACATGGCGAGGCGCAGGTCGAGGTCGGCGATGTAGGTCTCCGGCATCAGGGCTGCCGCGTCGATGGTGATGTGCGGCGTCCACTCCGTCGTGGCTTCGGCGTCGCCGGTGGCGCGCAGCGCCGCCACAGCCTCCTGCAGCATGTGGTTGTAGAGCTCGAAGCCCACCTCGCGGACGTGGCCCGACTGCTCGTCACCGAGGAGATTGCCGGCACCGCGGATGTCGAGATCGTGGCTGGCGAGCTGGAACCCGGCCCCGAGGCCCTCCAGCGACTGGATGACGTGCAGCCGCCTCTCCGCCGTCTCCTGCAGCACCTTGTTGGCCGGCACGGTGAAGTAGGCGTAGCCCCGGACCTTGGAGCGGCCTACCCGGCCCTTGAGCTGGTAGAGCTGCGACAGGCCGAAGAGATCGGCGCGGTGGACGATCAGCGTATTGGCCGTCGGGATGTCGAGGCCGCTCTCGACGATGTTGGTGGCGAGCAACACGTCGAGCTGGCGGTCGTAGAAGGCGCTCATGACCGCCTCCAGGTCCTTCGCCGGCAGCTGGCCGTTGGCGACCGCGACCTTGACCTCGGGCACCAGCCGCTCGAGCTCCTCCTTGAGCTTCGGCTGGTCCTTGATCCTGGGGCAGACATAGAACACCTGCCCGCCGCGGTGATACTCGCGCAGGATCGCCTCGCGCAGCACCACGGGATCGACGGGCATGACGAAACTGCGCACCGCGAGCCGGTCGACCGGCGGCGTGGCGATGATCGAAAGATCCTTCATGCCGCCAAGCGCCATGTGCAGCGTGCGCGGGATGGGTGTTGCCGTCATCGTCAGCACGTGCACCTCGGCGCGGAGCTGCTTCAGGCGCTCCTTGTGGGTGACGCCGAAATGCTGCTCCTCGTCGACCACGACGAGGCCGAGGTTCTTGAAGCTCACCGACTTGGCGAGCAGGGCGTGGGTGCCGATGACGATATCGACCGACCCGTCGGCCAGCCCCTTCTTCACCTCGTTCGCCTGTCGCGCCGTGACGAAGCGCGAGATCTGCTCCACCCGCAGGGGCAGGCCCTTGAACCGCTCGCCGAAGTTCTTGAAGTGCTGACGGGCGAGCAGCGTGGTCGGTGCCAGGATGGCCACCTGCTTGCCGGACATGGCGGCGACGAACGCCGCGCGGAGCGCCACCTCGGTCTTGCCGAAGCCGACATCGCCGCAAATCAGCCGGTCCATCGGCCGCCCCGAGGCCAGGTCCTCGAGCACCGCCTGGATGGCGCGGAGCTGGTCCTCGGTCTCGTCGAAGGGGAAGCGCGCCGCGAACTCCTCGTAGAGCCCCGGCGCAAGCGTCAGGGGCTCGCCCTTGCGCAGCGACCGAGCGGCGGCGATCCGGATCAGCTCGTCGGCGATCTCCTTGATGCGCTGCTTGATCCGCGCCTTGCGGTTCTGCCAGCCCACGCCACCGAGCTTGTCGAGCTGCACCTCCTGCTCGGGGCTGCCGTAGCGTGTCAGGATATCGAGATTCTCGACCGGCACGAAGAGCTTGTCGCCGCCGGCGTAGACCAGCTTCAGGCAATCATGGGCGGCACCACCCACCTCGAGCGTCACCAGGCCCTCGAAGCGGCCGATACCGTGCTCGGCATGCACCACCAGATCGTTCTCGGCGAGCGTGCCGACATCCTGGATGAACTTGTCCGCCGCCTTGGCACGTCGCGCCTGGCGCCGGGTCAGCCGTTCGCCGAGCAGGTCCTGCTCGCCGAGCAGGCAGAGCCCCGGAGCGCTGACGCCGGTCTCGAGCGGCAGCACCGCCAGATGGGCGGCACCTGGCGTGAGCTCGGCCAGAGCCTCGATGCGCAGGGGCGGCTCGAGGCCGTGATCGACCAGCACCTGCTCGAGCCGGTCGGCCGCACCCGTCCCGTGCACGGTGATGATCGGGCTCTCGCCGGCCCCCTTGAGCTCGCGCAAATGGGCGACGATGGCGTCGAAGAGGTTGACCGACCGGTCGCCCCTCTCGCGGGCGAAGTCGCGCCCCGGCCGGCCGCCGAGGTCGCGGAGCTCGGTCACGCCCGAAGGCGGCACGGGCGGCGGGCCGAAGATCGAGAAGAGCCAGGCCGTGCGCCCGGCGAGCCGGCGCCGGAGGCTCTCCTCGTCGAGATAGAGCATGTGCGGCGGCAGAGCGCGGTAGGGAATCGAGCCGAAGGCGCCGGACTTGGCAGCCGGCGCGGTACGTGCCTCGAAGTGCTCGCCGATCGCCGCCTGGCGCGCCGCCACCGCATCCTCGGCCAGATGATCGAAGGCCACCTCGAAGCTGCCGTCGAGATAGTCGAAGACCGTCACCAGCTTCTCGTGGAAGAGCGGCAGCCAGTGCTCCATGCCCGGGAAATGCCGCCCGGCGGCGACCGACTCGAGCAGGGGATCGTCAGTCACCGTCCCGAACTGCCGGAGATAGCCAGCGCGGAACCGGTCGGCGGCCGCATCGTCGGGCAGCACCTCGCTCACCGGCCCGAGCTCGACGGTCTTGAGCCGGTCGGTGGTGCGCTGCGTCGCGGGGTCGAAGCGCCGGATGGATTCGAGCGTCGAGCCGAAAAAATCGAGCCGGACAGGTTGGGCCGCCCCGGTGGGGAAGAGATCGATCAGCCCGCCCCTGACCGCGTAGTCACCCGGATCGACCACGGTGCCGACGCGCTGGTAGCCGTTCCGCTCGAGATGGGCGAGCAGCCCGTCCCGCTCGACCCGGGCCGACGTCTTGAGCAGGAGGTGGCTGGCGCGCACTGCCTCCGGCGGCGGCAGGAGCTGGGTCAGGGCGTTGGCCGAAACCAGCACCAGGAGCTTCTTCCCGCCCTCGTGCCGGGCCAGCTGGTGCAGGGTGGCGAGCCGCTCGGCCACGACCGTCGCATTGGGCGAGACCCGGTCGTAGGGCAGGCAGTCCCAGGCGGGCAGTGTCAGGATCTCGATGTCGGGCGCGAAGAACCGGACGAGGGCGGCGAGCGCCGTGCTGCGCTGCGCGTCGCGTGTGACGTAGAGCAGCGCGTCGGTGCCACCGCCGGCGAGCCGCTCGGCGACGAAGCGCGCCTCGAGGCCGCCCAGCGCGTTGCCGAGCAGGATACGGCCACCGGCAGCCTCGGCGCTGGCGACGGGATCGAGGAGGGTGGCGGTGCTCAACTGACGGGCTCGTAGTTCCGCAGGAGCCGGAAGACCCGGTGATCGTGCCGGGCCGGGACGTGCCTCGCGCCGGTCAGCCAGGCCCAGACCTCCTGGTCCGGCTCGTCGAGCAGCGCCTCGTACTGATCGAGCTCTACCTCGTCGAGGCCGGCGAGATGACGGTCGGCGAACTGGCCGAAATGCAGGTCGACCTCCTTGAAGCCGCGATAGCGGCTGCGGTGCGCCAGCCGCTTCAGCCGCGTGGTCCGCGCGTCGCTCATGCTTGCACCACCTCCGGGGCCGACCGACAATGACGGCGACCCGACAACGGAAAAAGCGTCCGGCCCGGTCGGGGCCGAACGACATCATGCGCAAGGGATCTAGTCGATATGGCCGAACCGGCCAAGGGCACAGGCGACGAATTGGCCCGCCCGGCCGGGCTCTACGCCCTCTTTCGCCCGCTCGAGAGCCTGCCCGGCGTCGGCCCCAAGGTGGCCCGGCTCTGCGCCAGGCTGCTCGGCCGGAGCGAGCCGCGCCTCGTCGACCTTCTCTTCACACCACCTGTCCGTCGCCGCGACATCGCCGACCGACGGCGGCTGGAGCCCGAGGACGAAGGCCGGCTGGTCGCCCTGGAGCTGATCGCTGAGGAGCACCGGCCGGGTCACGGCCGGTCGCCCTACCGGATTCGCTGCGCCGCCGAGCACCAGAGCGTGACGCTCGTCTTCTTCCATGCCCGGCAGCCCTGGCTGGAGCGCCGCTTCCCGCCCGACCGCACCGTCCGGGTGATCGGGCGGCCGGAGCTCTACAATGACCAGTGGCAGATCGTTCATCCGGAGCCGGCGAGCGAGGGCGGCCGGGATGCCACCGTCTATCGCCTGATCGAGGGCCTTGGTGCCCATCGCCTCAAGCGGCTGATCGACGATGCCCTGGCCGAGGTGGGCGAGCTGCCCGAATGGCACGACCCCGCGACCCTCGCGGCCCACGACCTGCCCCCCTGGCGCGACGCGCTGGCGACCCTGCACGGCCGCCTGCCCGGCGAGGCGGCACTCGACGACGCGGTCATCGAGCGCGCCCGCCGTCGCCTGGCGCTCGACGAGCTGACCGCCACGCAGCTCGCCCTGGCGCTGGTCCGCCGCAGCCGTGACCGGGTGCCCGCACCACCGCTCGCTGGCCCAAGCCCGAGGGTTGACGCCATGCTGGCCGCCCTGCCCTTCACCCCGACCGGCGCACAGGCCCGGGCGATCGCCGAGATCGCGGCCGATCTGGCCCGGCCCACGGCCATGGCACGCCTGCTCATGGGCGACGTGGGCAGCGGCAAGACCCTGGTCGCCCTCGCCGCGATGCTGCGCGTCGCCGATCACGGGCGTCAGGCGGTCATGATGGCGCCGACCGAGGTGCTGGCCCGCCAGCATGCCCGAAGCCTCGGTGAGCTCGCCGCCCCGCTCGGCCTCGAGGTCGACCTCCTGATCCGCGGCGACAGTGCCGCTGCACGCCGTCGCATGCAGGAGCGGGTCGCCAGCGGCGAGGCGGCGATCACCGTCGGCACCCACGCGCTCTTCCAGGAGGGCGTGGCCTTCAGAAACCTGGCGCTCGCCGTCATCGACGAGCAGCACCGCTTCGGCGTCGCCCAGCGTCTCGGCCTCGTCGCCAAGGGCGAGGCGACGCATCTCCTGCTGATGACCGCAACGCCGATCCCGCGCAGCCTCGTCCTCAGCGCCTATGGCGATGTCGACACCTCCAGGCTCGACGAGAAACCGCCCGGACGCCAGCCCATCGTCACCGCCGCCCTGCCGCGTCGCCGGCTGGACGAGGTCCTGGAGCGCGTCGCCGCCGCGATCGGCCGCGACGAGCGGATCTACTGGATCTGCCCGAGCGTGGCCGAAGCGACGACCGACGGCCCGGCCGACGAGGACACCGGGCGTATCGCCGCCGAAACCCGCTACAGTGAGCTGCAGGAGCGCTTCGGCGAGACCGTGGGCCTTGTCCATGGGAAGCTCAGGACGGCCGAGAAGACGGCCGCCATGCAGGCCTTCGCCAGCGGCCGGACACGGCTTCTCGTCGCGACCACGGTGATCGAGGTCGGTGTCGACGTGCCGGAGGCAACGGTCATCGTCATCGACGGTGCCCAGCATTTCGGCCTCGCCCAGCTCCACCAGCTGCGCGGCCGGGTCGGCCGGGGCAGCCGTCCCTCGGCCTGCGTCCTCCTCTACGATCCGCCGCTCGGCGAGGCGGCCAGGGCGCGGCTCGCCATCCTGCGCGAGAGCGAGGACGGGTTCCGGCTCGCCGAGGAGGACCTCAGGCTGCGCGGGCCGGGCGAGGTGCTCGGCGTGCGGCAGAGCGGCATGCCCGAGCTCCGCTTCGCCGATCTCGCGGACGACGGCGACCTCGTGGCGATCGCCCATGACGGCGTGCGGACGGCGCTGGCGCGGAACAAGGCGCTCACCGGCGAGCGCGGGCAGGCGATGCGCCTGCTCCTGCACCTGTTCGAGCGACACGAAGCGGTCGGCTGCCTCGCCGCCGGTTGAACCGGCGCGACATTTTCAACACGCGGTGTGGCGCCACCGTCGATTGCACGTCGCCAGATGCGTGAT
>CAZGUW010000202.1:0-8958 GCA_964528705.1 uncultured Geminicoccaceae bacterium | reverse complement strand
CGTCGCCAGATGCGTGATATAAGCCCGCGATCATCGCCAACAGGAAGGATCGGCCATGCGGTCGGTCGTGCCCGGGTTTCTCGGACTCATTCATGCCGCCCGCCGTCCTCGTGCTCAACGGGCCGAACCTCAATCTTCTGGGTCGGCGCGAACCTGCCGTCTACGGTCGTGAGACGCTGGCCGATCTCGAGGCCGCCTGCGTCAAGGCGGGCAGCGAGGTCGGGCTCGCCGTCACCTGCCGGCAGAGCAACCACGAGGGCGAGCTGATCGACTGGATCCACGCCGCCCGCGAGACGACGGCGGCCATCCTCATCAACGCCGGTGCATATTCGCATACCTCGCAGGCGATCCCCGACGCGCTCCGCGCATATCCCGGGATCATCGTCGAACTGCACCTCTCGAACATCTACGCGCGCGAGGCGTTTCGCCACCATTCGCACATCTCGGCCACCGCCACGGCCGTGATCTGCGGGCTCGGCAGCCAGGGCTACCACCTGGCACTCAGGGCCGTGGCCGAACGGCTGGCCGCGTCAGCGCAACACCCGGACGGCTGAAATCATGGGCAAGCTCAACATCGACACCGACTATGTCGCGGCACTCGCCGAGCTCCTGCAGCGGACGGGTCTGACCGAGATCGAGATCAGCGAGGGCGAGGCGCGGGTTCGCGTCGTCAAGAAGCCGGCACCGGTCTACGAGGCCCACGTGGCGCCCCGTGCCGCCGCGGCGCCCCCCCCGGTCGTGGCGGAAGCCGAGCCCGCCGCCGCTTCGGCCAGCGACGCGGCACACCCCGGCACCGTGACGTCGCCGATGGTCGGCACGGTCTATCTCTACCCCGAGCCGGGTGCCGATCCGTTCGTGGCGCCGGGCCAGACGGTGCGTGAAGGCGAGACCCTGCTCATCATCGAGGCGATGAAGGTGATGAATCAGATCCGTGCTCCCCGCAGCGGCCGCATCGCGCGGATCTTCGTCGACAACGCGACACCGGTCGAGTTCGGCGAGCCGCTCCTGATCATCGAGTGAGCCCGCGCGTGGTTGCCATCCAGCCGATCAAGAAGGTGCTGATCGCCAATCGCGGCGAGATCGCCCTGCGCATCCTGCGTACCTGCAGCGAGATGGGGATCGGCACCGTCGCCGTGCACTCGACGGCGGACGGCAATGCCATGCACGTGCGTCTCGCCGACGAGAGCGTGTGCATCGGCCCGGCCGGCGCCGGCGACTCCTATCTGAACGCCGCAGCCATCCTGTCGGCCGCCGAGATCACCGGGGCCCAGGCCATCCACCCCGGCTATGGCTTCCTGGCCGAGAACGCCGATTTCGCCCAGATGGTGGTCGAGCACGGATTCACCTTCATCGGCCCCGATCCGGACCACATCCGGATGATGGGCGACAAGGTGGTGGCCAAGGCGAGCGTCGCCGCCGCCGGCATCCCGACCGTGCCCGGCACCGATGGCGCCGTGAGCGAGGATGCCGTCGCGTTCGCAGCGGCGGACAAGATCGGCTACCCCGTGCTGATCAAGGCCGTCGCCGGTGGCGGCGGGCGCGGCATGCACGTCGTGCGCAGCCGCGCCGAGCTGGGTGCCGCCCTCCGCAATGCGCGCAACGAGGCGCGTGCCGGGTTTGGCGACGATCGCGTCTATCTCGAGAAATATCTCGACCACCCCCGGCACATCGAGATCCAGGTGATGGCCGACCGGCACGGCAATGTCGTGCATCTGGGCGAGCGCGACTGCTCCCTGCAGCGGCGGCACCAGAAGCTGATCGAGGAATCGCCCTCGCCGGTCATTACCGAGAGCGAGCGCAAGGCGATCGGCGCCACGGTCGTCGAGGCGCTCGGCAAGCTCGGCTATCTGGGCGCCGGCACGATCGAGTTCCTCTACCAGGACGGCCGGTTCTACTTCATCGAGATGAACACGCGCATCCAGGTCGAGCATCCGGTGACCGAGATGGTGACCGGCATCGACCTCGTGCGCGAGCAGATCGCCGTTGCGCAGGGCCATCCGTTGAGCTTCACACAGGAACAGGTGCGGCTCGAGGGGCATGCGATCGAATGCCGGATCAACGCCGAGGACCCGCAGACCCTGTTGCCACAGCCCGGCCGGATCGTCGCCTACCATCCGCCCGGCGGGCCCGGCGTGCGTGTGGATTCCGCCATCTACAGCGGCTACACCGTGCCGCCCTTCTACGACAGCCTGATCGCCAAGCTGATCGTCCACGACAAGGACCGCGAGCGTTGCATCGCCCGGCTCGAGCGGAGCCTCGCCGAGTTCGTCATCGATGGCATCCCTTCCTCCATTCCGCTCCTGCGCCGTGTCCTCGCCGAGCCCGATTTCCGCGCCAATCGCTACGATACGAGCTGGCTCGAGCGTTTCCTCGCGAGGCCCTCGGCCTGAGCCGCCGCGGCTGGCGCCGCCTTCGAGGTCGCCATGCAGCTGCTCACCCCTGAGCTGGTCCTGAGTGCCTACTCCATCGGGCTCTTCCCGATGGCCAACGACCGGGACGATCCGACGATCCACTGGATCGACCCCCTGCACCGGGGTGTCCTCCCGCTCGACCGTTTCCACGTGCCGCGCAGCCTCAGGAAGACCATCCGCCGCGGCCGGTTCGAGCTTTCCGTCAACCGCGACTTCCCGGCGGTGATCGCCGCCTGCGCCGAGGCGACACCCGACCGCCCCCGCACCTGGCTCAACGACGACATCATCTCCCTCTACGTCGACCTGCACCGCCGCGGCCACGCCCACTCCATCGAGGCGTGGGAAGACGGACGCCTGGTCGGCGGGCTCTACGGCCTGGCGCTCGGCGGCGCGTTCTGCGGCGAAAGCATGTTCAGCCGGGCGACGGATGCGAGCAAGGTGGCGCTGGTCGAGCTCGTGGCACGCCTGAGGATCGGCGGCTATGTCCTTCTCGACACGCAATTCGTCAACGACCACCTAACCCAGTTCGGGATCGAGGAGATCACCCGCAGCGCCTACAAGGCGAGGCTGAAGAAGGCGCTGTCCATCGACGCGTCGCTGCCGGCCAATCCCGGCTCCTTCGCCGCCGTGCTGGTCGGGAGATCGGGCGACGGCGAGGCTCGCTGAGCCTTCAGCCCTCGAAGGCGCGGCGCAGCTTCTCGAGCAGGGCCGTCCGGGCCCTGTCGTCCGGCAGCTCCTTCAGCCGGCCGCTGAGATCGAGCACCATTCGTGCATAGGCATTGTGCCAGTCGCTAGATGCCATCGCGGCATCCTCGCTGAGGCGGTGGGTGGCACTGTGGCGGACAGGCGACGCCTCGGCCTCGAGCTCGAACCGGTCGTCCAGCGCCGGGGCGATGACATGGTCGGGATCGCAACCGATCTC
This sequence comes from uncultured Geminicoccaceae bacterium, assembly GCA_964528705.1. Classification (GTDB taxonomy): domain Bacteria; phylum Pseudomonadota; class Alphaproteobacteria; order Geminicoccales; family Geminicoccaceae; genus SLRI01. The sequence goes on along the minus strand of CAZGUW010000202.1, from coordinate 5,625 downwards.
GGCCAGCCTCTGGCGGAACTCGACCATCGCGTCCGGCTCACCGTGGGTCAGAAAGATGCTCTTGCGCACCGGCAGGCGGGCTTTCACCCACGCGATCAGCTCGCCCTGGTCGGCATGGGCGGAGAAGCTCTCGATGCTCCTTATCCGCGCACCGACCTTGATCTCCTCGCCATGGATCCGGACCCGTCTCTCACCCGACTGGATGATCCGCCCGAGCGAGCCCGGGGCCTGGTAGCCGACGAAGAGCACGGTCGAGTCGCGCCGCCAGAGATGCTCCTTGAGGTGATGGCGAATACGGCCGGCGTCGCACATGCCCGAGGCCGCGACGATGATGGCGCCGCCCTTGACCTTGTTGATCGCCTTGCTTTCCTCGACGCTCTCCGTGAACCGGAACCAGGGCGCGTCGAAGAAATCGCCCTCGCCGCCCACGTCCTCCAGGTCGCCCTCGTGCTTGGCGAAGATCTGGGTGACCTTGATGGCCAGCGGGCTGTCGATGAAGATCGGCACCTCCGGGATCTCGCCCGCCTTGATGAGCGCCGAAAGCACCTGCAGCAGCTCCTGGGTGCGCTCGACGGCGAAGGCCGGGATGAGCAGGTTGCCGCCGGCGGCAAGCGCCTCCTGGACCTCGCGGCAGAGCCTTGCCCGCCGCTGCTCGAGGGTCACCTCCTCCCGGTCGCGATTGCCGTACGTGCTCTCGACGATCAGGTAGTCGACGCCCTCAGGCCCCTCGGGCGTGGCGTGGAAGGTCTTCTCGTCCGGCCCGATGTCGCCCGAGAAGAGCAGGCGTAGCGGCCGCTCTCCGCCGCTTTCGACCTCGATCTCGATCGACGCCGAGCCCAGGATATGGCCGGCGTTCCAATAGCGCGCCCGCACCCCGGGCAAAGGCTCGAGCCATTCGCCGAGGCTGCAGGTGCGGATCTGCTCCAGCGTCCGGACCGCGTCGGCCTGGGTGTAGATCGGCTCGACCTGCGGCCGCCCGCGCTGCCGGTTGCGCCGGTTCAGCCGCTCGACCTCGCTCTCCTGGATGTAGCCGCTGTCCGGCAGCATGAACTCCAGGAGGTCGGCGGTCGGCTCGGTGGCGATGATCGGACCGGTGAACCCCTTGCGGACAAGCTTCGGAATGAGCCCGCTGTGGTCGATATGCGCATGCGTCAGCAGGAGCACATCGACTGAGGCGGGCTGGAACGGAAAGTCGTTGTAGTTCAGCTCGCGGACGGTCTTCGTGCCCTGGAACATGCCGCAATCGACGAGCAGCCGCCCCCGCGGCGTCTCCAGCAGGAAGCACGAGCCGGTGACGGTGGAGGCTGCGCCATGGAAGGCGAGGCCGATGCTCATGCGGATGTTTCCGACGGCAGGGGGGCTTCGTCAGGCGACCCGGCGATCAGCCCGTAATGCTCCTTGATGTGGCGCCAGGCATCCTCGGCGTTGTCGACGAAGCTGAAGAGCTCGAGGTCGCTGGCGCTCACGACCTCCTCGTCCAGCAACGCGTCGAAATCGACGATCCGCTCCCAGTAGTCGCGATCGAAGAGGAGAACGGGAATCTTCCGGACCTTCTGCGTCTGCATCAGGCACAGCGACTCGAAGAGCTCGTCCAGCGTGCCGAAGCCGCCCGGAAAGACCACGAGCGCCCGCGCCCGCATCAGGAAGTGCATCTTGCGCAGGGCAAAGTAGTGGAACTGGAACGACAGCTCGGGCGTCACCCAACGATTGGGCGCCTGCTCGTGCGGCAGGGTGATGTTCAACCCGATCGACACGCCGCCGGCCTCGGCGGCACCGCGATTGGCTGCCTCCATGATGCCGGGGCCGCCACCGGTGACCACCACGAACTCCCGGACCGGGCCGTCCTGAGCGTGCTCCGTGACCAGACGGCCGAAGCGCCTGGCCTCGTCGTAGTAGCGCGACCGGGCGACGGCGCGGCGACACCTCTCGACCTCGCGCTGCCTCGCCGGATCGTTCGGGCTCTTGGCCGCCGCGGCTTCGGCGCTGGCCAAGGCTGCTCGTGCCTCTACCGGATCGCCGATGCGGGCGCTGCCGTAGATGACGACGGTGGACTCGACCCGCATCGCCTGCAGCTCGAGCTCGGGCTTGAGCAGCTCCAGCTGCAGCCGCACCGGCCGCAACTCCTCGCGCAGGAGGAAATCCGGATCGGCGAAGGCGAGCCGATAGCTCGCCGCCTCGCTTTGCGGCGAAGGGACGACCGCCTGGGCATGCTCGAGATCCTCACGCGCGCTCGGGCGGTTGAGGTGATCGTCCTTGATGTCGCGCATGCTCGTCTCGCGGAAAGTGGCTCACCATCCTGCCCGCCCTGACGCACAGCGCAAGCCCCAACGGTAACGGCACGCCATATGGGAAATGCAAACGGCCGCCGATGCCACGCATCGACGGCCGTCAAGGATTCGAACGAGCTGTCAGCTCACGCGGCGAGCGACTTCGCCTCGTCGAAATTGGCAGAAGCCCGCTTGACGAAGAGATCGACGACCTCCGTCTGCGCCTTCATGCCGAGATCCATGGTCTCCTTGGCCTCGGCCATGGCCTTCTCGAGAACGACCTTGGCGTCGTCCATATAGGCCTGCGGCTGCTTCTTGCTGTCGAAGCCCTTCATCATGCTCTCGGTGCTGCTGAAGGCATCCTTCATCAGCTCGCTCTGCCGCTTCGCCACGGTCTGCACGAGATCGAACATGATCTTCTGGGCAGCGACCAGCGTGTCGAGATTGGCCTTGTGCAGGGCCATCACGGCATCGACATCGAACTTGGGCAGCGTCGGGGCAGCAGGCTTGGCGGACATTGAACTCTCCCTAGCGGAATATTGCGATGCACAATAAATAGCATATCGGGAGCCGCTCACAATGCCCTTCATGCTGCACTGCACAAGGAAAGGTCTGCGACGCGAGAGCGCACCCGCGCACAACCGTTCGCTTGTCAAGCCGGCCAGAAGTGACCGCCGACCGTGTCCTCCAGCTCTGCATGGCTCAACGGGGTGAGATCCTTCGCCTGCTCGCTGGCGAGCCGTTCCAGCACCGTCTGGTGCAGCTGCTCGCGCAGCTCGCCCAGGGCCCGGGGTGCGGCCACAAGATGCAGCTCGTCGAAGGCCTGCCGCTTCGCTCCGGCGTTCAGATGATCCGCCAGCATTGCCAGGAACCGCTCCTTCGCCACTCTCTTGGGTGCTGTCGTCGGCTCCATCGCGTGGCGCCCCTGCCCGCCACTGTCGAACGTGCGACCGGGACGATCGGCCATGAGGTCCTGGCCCTTGCCGGACGCCGCATCGTCGGCCCACTCTTCGAGCGGCACAAGCCGCCGCTCGCGGCGATCGACGGCGAAGAGACTCGCCCGGGCGCCGTCGGCGACGAACAGCCAGATGGTCTTGCGTTCGATGGGCATGATCTTCCCCCTGTTGCGATGCACGAATTCGTGGGGCGACGCCCCCTGCAGAGGAACCCGGCGCAGCGTGGTAAAGTTCCGAGTGGCCTGCCACGCCCGATCGGGTCAGATTGCGCCCTGTCAGGCGGCAATGGATGATGGTGAACCGATGCTGGCGAGAATGGCAGAATCCGCCGAGGCGCTACTTGCGACGCTGACGGCCGATCAGGCGAGCCGGGCACTGGCCCCGCTTGACCCTGCCGCGATAGGCGACTGGCACTACGTGCCGAGGGCGCGCCCTGGCCTAACCCTGAAGGCCATGGACGAGACCCAGCATCGGCTGCTCTGGCGGCTGGTCGACCTGACGCTCAGCGAAAGCGGCGCCGCCCGTTCGCGCGCCATCCTGGCGCTGGAAGCCATACTTGGCGAGATCGAGGGCCGGCCCGCCTTTCGTGATCCCGGGAACTACGACTTTCGCTGCTTCGGCCGGCCCTCGGCCGATGCGCTCTGGGGCTGGCGCTTCGAGGGGCACCACCTGTCGCTCACTGTCATGCTCGACCCCGAGCGCGGGGTCCTGCCAACCCCGCTCTTCATGGGCGCCAACCGGGCGACCGTGCCGCCGCCCCATCCCCGGTCGGGCTTGCGAACCCTGCCGGAAGAGGCGGACCAGGGCTTTGCGCTGCTGCACGGTCTGGATGAAGCCGGCCGCGCCCGGGCCATCCTGGCGGATCGCTCGCCCGGCGACATCATCACCGGCCCGGGGCGGGAGCAGAGCCTGCGCAACTTTGAAGGCGTGGCGCTCGCCGCCCTCCCTGACCCCTCGCGCGAAGCGGCGCTTCGCCTCGTCGAGCTCTATGTCGGGCGCCTGACGCCCGAGCTCGCCAACGCCGAGATGACAGCCATCCGCGATGCCGGGACGGACCGCATCCATTTCGCCTGGGCCGGCTCCACGACACCCGGTCGCGGCCACTACTACCGGCTGCAGGGCCCGAGCTTCGTCATCGAGTATGAGAACAGCCAGAACGACGCCAACCACTGCCACTCGGTCTGGCACAACCCCCTGTCGCAGTTCGGCCGCGATCTGCTGCGCGGGCATTTCCAGCACAGCCACTGAGCCCGCCCCCCCCTGAGACGCAACCGGCCCCGCCTGCGGTGCAGACGGGGCCGGTCCGCCAGGAGAAAGCCGGTGTCTACGCCGCCTTCGACTGGGCGTCGTGGATCTGGCGCCAAAGCTTCTCGGGCGTCGCCGGCATGTCGACATTGGTGATGCCGAGCGGCTGGAGCGCATCGACGATGGCGTTGATGACCGCCGCCGGCGAGCCGACCGAGCCTGCCTCGCCGCAGCCCTTCACGCCCATGGCGTTGTTGGCGCAGCGCACCTCGACCGTCGAGAAGTCGAAGGACGGCAGATCGTCGGCGCGCGGCATGCAGTAGTCCATGAACGAGCCGGTCATGAGCTGACCCTGCTCGTCATAGACGGTGTGCTCCAGCAGCGCCTGGCCGATGCCCAGGACGATGCCGCCATGCACCTGACCCTCGACCAGCATCGGGTTCAGCACCACGCCGAAATCGTCGACCACGTTGTAGTCGGCGATCGTGACGATGCCGGTGTCCGGGTCGATCTCCACCTCGGCGATGTGACAGCCGTTGGGGAAGGTCCAGGCATCGAGCTTGATCGTCGTCTCGGCGTCGAGCCCGCCCTCGATGCCCTCGGCCGGCGAGGCCATGGTCCGCGCCTTCTGGGCCAGCGACATGATGTCGATGGTCCGGTCGGTGCCGGCGACCGAGAACGTGCCCTCGTTGAACTGGATGTCGGCCGACGCCGTCTCGAAGTGCTGCGCCGCATAGGCCTTGCCGCGCTCGATGACGATGTCCGAGGCGCTGTTGATGGCGGTGCCCTGGGCGGTCAGCGAACGCGAGCCGCCGGTGCCGCCACCACCCTTGATGCGATCGGTGTCGCCCTGGACGATGCGGATCTGCTCAAACGGCACGCCCAGCTTCTCGTGCAGCACCTGGGCATAGGCGGTCTCGTGGCCCTGGCCGTTCGACTGCGTGCCGACCAGCACGGCGACCGTGCCATCCTCGGCGAACTCGACCTTCGCACTTTCGCTCGGGTCACCCATGGTCGACTCGATGTAGTAGCACATGCCGATGCCGCGATACTTGCCTTTGGCCGCGGCCGCCTTGCGGCGCTCCTCGATCCCGGCATAGCCGGCCTTGGCCATGCAGGTGTCCATGACCCGCTCGAACTCTCCGGTATCGTAGAGC
>CAZGUW010000201.1:8270-8983 GCA_964528705.1 uncultured Geminicoccaceae bacterium | reverse complement strand
GCTCGTCATGCGCCTTCGGCTCGAAGCCGAAATTGCGCAAGCTCCCCCAGCGCCGCTCCTCGCGATTGAAGCTCTCGTCCGGCCCGTCCGGCACCTCGGCCAGGAGCGCGTTCGGCAGCTCCATCAGCCGCTCGTCGAGGGTTTGGCGCACCTGCTCCAGCTTCGCTTCCCGGATCTTCAGGAGATCCTTGAGCTGCGTCACCTGGTCGAGCAGTTCCGCCGGCGGCTTGCCGTCCGGCCCACGCCGCTGCCCGATCTCCTTCGACAGCCGGTTCCTGAGCGCCTGGTCCTCCTGGACCCGCGTCTCCAGCGCCCGCCACTCCTTGTCGAGCGCCAGCAGCTCCGCCGCGCAAGGCGCTACCCCACGCCGCGCCAGCGCAGCATCGAACGCCGCCGGGTCCTCCCGCAGCCATCTAACGTCATGCATGGAGATCGAAATCTTTCACACGAATGTCCGCGACCCCTCTAGCGGACGCCCGGCACCACCGCAACCGCCGGAGGCGCATCGGCGCGGCCACGACGGGCATGGGCTATGGCTGCATACCGACATTCGGGCTATAAGAATGATCACTAATACGACAATACCCGGATACATGCCGGGCCCTTGATATTTTCGGGACGCAAGCTTGGCGGCAACCGGCGCACGATGATCTTCAGGACGACCGAGCATGTCACCGCCGAAAGCACGCCCATCCGGCGCCGCGGCATGTTCC
>CAZGUW010000201.1:0-8260 GCA_964528705.1 uncultured Geminicoccaceae bacterium | reverse complement strand
GAGCCCTACTTCGCGCTCGCACCGGCCGAGACCGCATCGATGAGCGTGGATACGGCATGGCTCGACGGGGCCCGCCTCTGCCGGGTGCGCTCCACGGGCCACGAGGTCCATCTGACCGAGCCGGTGAACGCCTCGGTCCTGATGCCGCGCCGGGGTCGGCTCGAGGTGGCCACCGAGCAGGGCAGCTTCACCGCCCGGCCTGGCGAGACCCTGCTCTTCACCCCGAACGCGCGTCGGACCAGGGTCGTACCCGATCGCACCGGTTCCTTCGAGTGCGACTGCGTGCTGCTGCCGAAGGGCGCTTCCGACCCGGCGCCCGGGGCGCCGTCGGCAAATCGCCGGATGGCGCTGGTCGAGCGCGCCTATCGGGGTGCCGCGACTGCCCGCGCCGACGCCTCGCTACGCCGCTATGTGAGCCTGCTCGTGAGCGATGCCCTGCAGCCGGGGACGTTCCTGCAGCATGCCACGGCACGCCGGGCCGCTGCGGCCCTGCTCGACGAGATCATTGGCGGCCTGATCGAGCAAACCCGCGCGGAAGGCCTGGCCGGCCCTACGGCCTCGCCGAATGACGAGCGGCTGGTGCGGCGGGCGGAGGAGATCATGCTCGCCGCCCTCGGCGAACCACTGTCGATCCGGGACCTCGCCACCATGCTCGGCACAAGCCTGCGCCGGCTCCAGTACGCCTTCCAGCGCGTGCGCAGCACGACCGCCCGGGCACGACTGAGCGAGTTCCGTCTCGATCGTGCGCGCCTGCTGCTGACCGACCCGAACGGTCACGCCTCGGTGACCGAGATCGCCCTCGACTGCGGCATCTCTCATTTCGGCCGCTTCGCCGCAGCCTATGCGGCGCGTTTTGGCGAGTTGCCGTCGGTCACGCGCCAACACCCTATTCGCCGCTAAGGTGTTCCGCTCCCAAGTCGATCAAATTTGCGCGTTCTGGATAGCCCGCTTGCAGCGCCACGGTCAGAATCCGCCCGCTCTCCCGTCGTGACATACCATCGTACATGCCAAAGGCCTCGGCGGGGTGCCCGGGAGTGGCCTCGGCCTGGGACCCGCCGGGGTGCCCGGCTGCAGCGGGTGGATCCGCGCCAGAACGCGCTGTGTGGCGGCTTGCCGCCGGTTCCGACCCCGCAACCGTGACGCGGGCTGGCCGCGTGCGCGCCGGCTGAGAGCGCCGCGACGGTCACCCGGGTCCGCGCACCACGGTGCCGCGGGCGGAGGCGGCAGGCCGCCGATCGGCCTGCCGCCTCCAATTCTGACGAAACAAGGCACCTGGAGGTCCCTGAGAACGGGGAAAAGGTCCTGCGGGCCTTCGAGATCCTCGACAAATATGGCGTGCCTGACGACGGCCAGAGCGAAGCCGTGATCGGCTGGAGGCAATGGTCGGATCGATTGAGCGCGACCGAGGTCGCAAACGCCAAGTGCGTGGGCGACGCTCGCCACCCGTGGGGAGGCACACAGGCCAAACTCTGGCTCGGCACGCTTCGGATCGCGTCCTTGGATACTTTTTTCCGCGGCGTTTCGCTCTCTGCACCACGGTTCCCTGCGGCCGGCGTCGTCTCGAATGGCCGGGCGTTCCATCGTCTCCGACAGCCGATCGCAGGGTCGGCGACGGGCTTCGGGTATGTTGTTCGACGATGAACGCGAAAGATTGCACGATTCGGATAGCGCGCTGCGCAAACCGGCTTTCGCACTACGGGTGACTTCTGTTTCAAGCCGGATCGGTTGTCCTTCGAGTGGTCTCGGGACGATCGAAAAGGTCGGGCCTCGCGCAGGTTTGCCGTTTCCGCCTGCGAACTTCGTATGCCTCGGGATTGGGCCTTTCGACGGCAGGCGGACGGCGCCTCGCGCGAGCCGGCAAGCCGAGCAAAAGGGAATGGCAAACGCCGTGAAACACGCCCCAAGCACCTCAATCCTTATCACCCTTGCCGTTGTCGCGTGCACGCCCGTCTCGCACGAGGATGCCAGCCGCGCCGAGGACGAGTGCCGCGCGGAAGCCCGCGATCAGGGCTATCGGCACATCTCGTTGACGACCAGCGCCATGGGCATCGGCGACGATGTGGATTTCGGCATGGCGGGTCGCCGCCACGGCAACGACTACACGGGCACCTGCGTCTACGACAGGAACGCCCGCCGGGCGGTGGTCAGCTTCGACGCGGCGGGCAATTCCGGCGACGACGGCTTCACCCACGCCCGTGAGGTCTGCAGCGACGAGGCCGAGCTACGCAACTACAGCGTCCATGGCACCAGCAATGAGCGTGTGCGTAACCACGTCGTGCGCATGAACATGGACCTGCGCCGCCATGGTCACGACTATATCGCCTATTGCCGCTTCGAGGACGGGCACGCCGACCTCGAGATCGACGACAACTGAGCCGAAGCCTGCTTCAACGAGAGGACCCGGCCCGCGGGCCCAGTCGGGAGAATGCCGTCATGCGCCACCTGACCGTCGCAACCATTGCCGCCCTGGCCCTGCTCCTGGCCGGGAGCCCGGCCGGCGCCGAGGACGACATCCGCAAGGAGCGGGTGCAGTTCGAGCGCGGCGCGGAGAGCGCCGTGATCGAGGACTCGATCACCGGCTACGACATCGTCGACTACCTGCTCGGCGCGCGGGCCGGCCAGGCCATGAGCGTCAGCCTGGCGACCGACAACAACTCCAACTACTTCAACATCATGGCGCCGGGCGAGACCGAGCTCGCGATGTTCGTCGGCTCGACCTCGGGCAATGAGTTCGAGGGGGTCCTGCCGGCGGACGGCGACTACACCGTGCGCGTTTACCTGATGCGCAACGCCGCCCGCCGCAACGAGGAGGCCAACTACCGGCTCGAGATGCGCATCGGTGCCGGCACGACGGGCGCCAACGAGCCCGAGCTCGATTCGGCGGCCGAGCCCACCCTGCTGCGGACCGACGTTTCCCACGGCTGGTGAACGCAGCGGCGGGCGGCTGCGCGGAACCACGGTCGCCGCCCGGCGTTTCGTTTCGTATGCCGGGAAAGGGAGTCCGATGATCAGCACGGAACTGGAGACGGTGGCGGACAGTCGCGCCAGCGGCGCGTCGCTGCTGCCCGAAGGAGCCACCGCCCAGCAACCGGCGCGCTCCTCGCCAGCCTGCCGGATCATCCGGCGAGGTGCCGGGGGATCGACGACACGGGCGGACCAGGACGCCCAGGAGGAAACCCTGGGTTACGTCGTGGAGGGCAGAGCGCTGCTCGAGATCGACGGACAGAAGCTGATGCTCGAGCCGGGCGATTGCGTCGTCCTGCCGAGGGGCGGCCGGCGCCGCTTTTCGGTGGTGGAGCCGCTGACGTTGATCGAGAGCCCGATGCTGCCGCCATCCGCCAGGAGCGGGCGACCATGAGCGCCGCAGGCGGGCACGACGCGAGCGGCTCGCGAATGCCGGAAGGCACCGTGCTCCGCGGGCAGGCTGCAGAAAAGCGGGGGCCGGTCGCGCGGACGCCGACCGAAGCGCGTCAGGGCGAGATCATCCTCGGCCGGACCGGGCGCTGGATCTGGATCGGCAGCTTCGTGCTGATCCTGGTCATCGCGGTGGTGCTGGGCTTCTGGCGCTGACGAGGGCAACCGGCTGGTGCGGGGAGCGTATCTGGCGACGCGGGTCGCCCGCCCGGGCGCCCGTTGCTGAACCTGGAACGGGAGGAAACGATGGCGGTCTGCGAAGTCTGCGGCAACGACTATGACAAGGCCTTCGAGGTCAGGATCGACGGCAGCACGCATGTGTTCGACAGCTTCGAGTGCGCGATCCAGGCAGTGGCGCCGCAATGCTCGGCCTGTGGCGTGAAGATCGCAGGGCACGGGGTGGAGGATGACGGCCGCATCTTCTGCTGCGCGCATTGCGCCAAGCGGGCGGGCGTCCAGGAGCTGCGGGACCGGACATAGCCGCAGGCGCTGCTCGGCGGGCCGTCCCCGACGCGGCACTCCCGTCCTGAAGGTCCCGCCGAGGCTCGTCCACTGTCGCGCTATATGCGACAGAAGGGCCCTTGGCTGTCGCATATAACGCGACAACTGCCGCGGCATGTCGCATATAACGCGACACTTGGACCCCGACTGTCGCATATAACGCGACATTTTTGCCGGGATGTCGCGTTATATGCGACAGTCGTCGACGAACGAACCCGCCGAATCGACGAACGAACCTGCGGATTCGACGATCGAACCCGGGAAAACGACGATCGAACCCAAGCTCCCGCAAACGAACCCGGGCGGCCTCAAGCGATTGAATTGACGCGATTTTCCGCCCCGTTGCGAGGCCGAACCACCGATCGAGCGAACCCGGGAACCCGATTTTGCCGAACGAACCGAAGCCGCCCTTGCTTGGTTGGGCGGCCTGTGATAGGAATATTATCTCTAAAAGAGTTAGCGACGTCTCGCATGCTCCATGTAGCCCCGCAATATGGCATTGAGACGGGTCTGATAGCCGGGACCCTGGGCGCGGAGCCAGGCGAGAAGATCAGCGTCGAGGCGAACGCTTATTCGTTCCTTGCGGGCAGGTCGAACCACGTCGGCGCCGTCCCAGAAGGCGGGATCGTTGCCGGGATCGTCCGGGTCCATGGCGATCTGCCGGTCGAGTTCCGCCTCGGTGGTTGCGTCGACGCGCGGCTGGTCCGTTTGCCCCACCGCCAGCCGATAGCGGCCGTCCGCCTCCTCGACCAGCACGCGCCCGTCAGGCAGACCGATCGCCCGCACTGTCCTGCCGCTCTCGTGCATAGTGTCGCTGCTCCCGCTGGTTGGCCTTGCGGGCCGAGATGAAGCGTCGTCGATCACCGCGCAGTGTGTAGGTAACATGAAAGAGACGACCGGCCACCGGACAGAGGATAACGAAGCGGCGCTCGCCATAGTCGCGCCGGCGATCCTCGACCTCGAGCGCCGCCGGGTCGTCGAAAACACTGACAAGGTCGAGAAAGTCGACGCCCCGATTGGCAATCGTCCATTGCCGCTTGGCGTCGTCCCACTCGACAGCAATCATTTAGTATGTACATACTGTATGCACAAGGGCATTGTCCTCAGTATGCGTACCCCGCGAACACCGGATCGACCGAGCCCTCCCATTCGCCCTGGAACCGGGCGAGCTTCTCGTCGGCCGGGGTGATGCCGGACTTGGCGATCTCCCATAGCGCGTGGAGATACTTGCGCTCGTCGCGGCCGTCCCAGTCCATGACGTTGCGCGCCGCGAGCCCGGCCTCGGCGATCTCCATGGTCCGCAGCGCCAGGTCCTGGACGGTGCCGCCGCGGAAGGGGGTCCGCAGGCCGAGCCTCGGCGTCATGTCGCGGAGCTGCTGGTGCTCCTCGATGGACCAGTCCCGGCAGAGGTCCCAGGCGGCGGCGAGCGCGGTCCCGTCGTAGAGCAGGCCGACCCAGAGCGCCGGCAGGCCGCAGAGCTGGCGCCAGGGCCCGCCGTCGGCGCCGCGCATCTCGAGGAAGCGCTTGAGCCGCACCTCGGGAAAGAGCGTCGTGAGATGATCGGCCCAGTCGCTCATCGAGGGCTTCTCGCCCATGAGCGCCGGCAGGCGGCCGTCGAGAAAGTCGCGAAAGGACTGGCCGGCGGCGTCGATGTAGCGGCCGTCGCGGTAGACGAAGTACATGGGCACGTCGAGCACATGGTCGACATAGCGCTCGAAGCCCATGCCGTCCTCGAAGACGAAGGGCAGGATGCCGCAGCGGTCGGCGTCTGTGTCGGTCCAGATGTGGCTGCGGTAGCTGGCGAAGCCGTTGGCCCGGCCCTCGCTGAAAGGCGAGTTCGCAAAGAGAGCCGTGGCAATGGGTTGCAGCGCCAGGCCGACACGGAACTTCATGACCATGTCGGCCTCGTCCGCGTAGTCGAGATTGACCTGGATGGTGCAGGTCCGCAGCATCATGTCGAGGCCGAGCTTGCCCACCCTGGGCATGTAGTCGCCCATGATCTTGTAGCGGCCCTTGGGCATCCAGGGGATCTCGTCGCGCCGCCACTTCGGCTGGAAGCCCATGCCCAGCATGCCGATGCCGAGCGGGTCCGCCACCTCGCGCACCTGCGCCAGGTGCTGGTGGACCTCGCTGCAGGTCTGGTGGATGTGCCGGAGAGGCGCGCCCGAGAGTTCGAACTGCCCGCCCGGCTCCAGCGTGACGTTGCAGCCGTCGCCCTGCAGCGCGATCGGCTTCTCGCCCTCGTGCACCAGCTCCCAGCCGAACGACCTCGAGAGCCCCTCGAGCAGGGCCCGGATGCCGCGCCCGCCCTCGTAGGGCAAGGGGCGCAGCGTCCCGCGGTCGAAGCCGAACTTCTCGTGCTCCGTGCCGATCCGCCAGGCCTCCGCCGGCTTCGAGCCGGCCGCCAGGTAGTCGATCAGCTGGCGCCGATCCTCGATCGGAGCACCCTTGCCCTGCGGTGGCGCCGACATCCGCGGTCCCTTCCCTTCTCCCTTGCCGCCGGGGCATCGGCCCCGACGCGCGCGCTCAGGCGAGCGCCGCCTCGACCTCGGCGTGGAGCGCCCGCACTTCCTCGGCAGCAGCGCTCCTGGGCTCGCTCTCGACCACACCGAGCCCGCGCCCCAGGCTGGCGACGAAGGCCTGGCGGTTGCCGAGGCGCGCAGATAGCGCCGCATAGCCGCGCTCCGCAAGGGACTGCAGCGCCTCCTCGAAGCTCCGCCCGCGCGGCGGGACGCGGTTCAGCACGAGGGCGTGGCGCCGGCCCTCGCTCATGGCGATGTCCAGCGTGCTCTTGCTGGCCCAGACGTCGAGCGGGCTCGGCTGGCACGGCACCAGCACGAGATCGGCCGCCTTGATCGCCCCCTTGGCGTCGCTCTCGGCATGGGGCGGGCTGTCGACCACGATCCGCTCGACCTCGCGCTTGAGCCGGTCGAGCTCGACCCCGAGCCGCCAGCCGCCGACCATCGAGAAGCGCAGCTCGGCAGCATCGCGCGCCTCGTGCTCCCGGAGGCGCACCCAGGCGGTCAGGCTCGCCTGCGGATCGATGTCGACCACGGCGACGCTCCGGCCCGCCTGACGCATGGCGGTGGCGAGCTGAATCGCCAGCGTCGTCTTGCCGGCGCCGCCCTTCTGCTGGGCGATGGTGACGATGGCAGGCTCCATGGGCGGTGCTCCTTCCGGCTCGGCTCAGTACCCGCGGCTGCGGTCCACCACGGCCAGCAGCGGCTCGCCACGCCGCAGCCGCATGAGGTTCTCGGCGACGGTCGCCGCCGCGGTCGCCGGCTGCGCGTAGGACGCCACATGCGGCGTCAGGCGCACACCCGGATGCCGCCAGAGCGGGTCGTCGGCCGGCAGCGGCTCCTCAGGCGTGACGTCGATCGCCGCCCCGCGCAGCTGTCCGGTGTCCAGTGCGGCCATCAGGTCGGCCGGCACGAGCTGCCGGCCCCGGCCGACATGCACCAGCACGGCACCCTGCGGCAGGCCGGCGAAGAGCGCAGCACCGAGCAATCCCTCGGTCTCGGCGGTGAGCGGCAGCAGGCAGACCAGCATCTCGGACCGGGCGAGGAAGGGGGCGAGCCCGGCGCTGCCGGCGAAGGTCTCGACGCCGTCGAGGGTCCGGGGCGAGCGGCTCCAGCCGACGACCTTGAAGCCGTGCTCCCTGAGCAGCCTCGCGGCCGCGCCGCCGAGCTCGCCCAGACCCATCACGCCGACAGTGCGCGACGCCGCTGCCTGCGGCAGCCGCAGCCGCCAGCGTGCGGCCTGCTGCTGGGCGGCATAGAGGTCGAGGTCGCGGTGATAGTAGAGGACCTGGGCCAGCACGAACTCGGCCATCGTCCGGGTGAGCGACGGGTCCACCAGCCGGCAGAGCGGCACGTCCGGCAGATCCGGCTGGCGCAGCATGGCATCGACCCCCGCCCCGAGCGAGAAGATCGCCCGCAGCCCGGGCAACGAGGCGAGCAGGCCCGGCGGCGGCAGCCAGACCAGCGCCGCCTCGATCTCGTCGAGCTCGCCCGTGTCCGGCCAGATGCGCAGGTCCAGCCCTGGCAACTGCGCCCTGAGGGCCGCCCCCCATGCCTCCGGGTCGTCATCCTGGCTGTAGAAGAGCAGCGCCACCGTTTCACCCTCTGAGCGACAGACGTCCGTTTCGTACCTAGTGCAGCCTCAACCGCCTCTTGACAAGTCGGGCGCCATGTTCGCCACTGCCTTACCGAAAATGCTTCTGCAACAGTCGAGTGCGTGGACCAGTGCAACGAATTATGGCATTCGCGATGGTCAGAAGACGCTCGAGGAGGAATCGGATGTCCGGCCGCCGTCCCTATCGCCTGTCCCTGCCGGCGTTTGCCGC
>CAZGUW010000200.1:0-9023 GCA_964528705.1 uncultured Geminicoccaceae bacterium | reverse complement strand
CCGCTTCCGGCGCCTCGGGCAAATGTTCAGGCGTCACAGTCATTCTGGGCGCAGCCGCTAGACCCTAGCTTCGTCGGGCGTGCCTGCAAAGGCGGACCGCGCTTTTCAAGGGGGATAGCCGATCATGAAGATGACCGATTCGTTCGGCCTGCCGGTCAGCGGTGCCAATGCGGCGGCGATGCCGCATTACGAGGCCGCGGTGCGGCAGCTGCGCTGCTATGTCGACGATCCGGTGGCCGAGGTCGACCGCGCGCTCGGTGCGGCACCGGAGATGGTGATGGCGCATGTCCTCCGCGCCTGGCTGCATCTCCTGGGCACGGAGCCGGATGCGGTAGCGACCGCCCGGGCCAGCATCGCCGCCGGCGAGCGTCTGCCGGCGACGGCGCGCGAGCAGGGCCATCTGGCGGCGCTCGCGGCCCTGGCCGACGGTCGCTGGCAGGCGGCGGGGCGCATCCTCGAGGACGTGACGCTCGAAGCACCCCGCGATGCGCTGGCCCTTCAGGCCGGGCACCAGATCGACTTCTTCACCGGCAACAGCCGGATGCTGCGCGATCGGATCGCCCGTGCCTTGCCGGCCTGGAGCGCCGGCATGCCGGGTTACCACGCGATCCTCGGCATGCACGCCTTCGGCCTCGAGGAGACCGGCGACTACGCGGCGGCCGAACGGGCCGGACGGCAGGGCGTCGAGCTCGAGCCCCGGGACGGCTGGGCGCAGCATGCGGTGGCGCATGTCATGGAGATGCAGTGCCGGCAGGTGGACGGCATCGCCTGGATGACGGCGACGCCCGACGCCTGGTCCAGGGACAGCTTCTTCGCCGTGCACAACTGGTGGCATGTGGCGCTCTATCATCTGGAGCTGGGCGACACCGAAGCCGCGCTCGGACTTTTCGACGGGCCGATCTACGGCACGCCATCCGGCATGGCGCTCGACATGGTCGATGCCTCGGCTTTGCTCTGGCGGCTGCATCTGCGTGGCGTCGATGTCGGTGAGCGCTGGCAGGCGCTGGCCGACAGATGGGCGGCGCTCCGGCCCGGCTTCTACGCCTTCAACGACGTCCATGCGGTGATGGCCGCCGTCGGCGCCGACCGTCCTGCCATGGCCACGGGCATCGTCGAGGCGCTCGAGGCGGCGACCCTCAGGCCGGGCGACAACGCGACCTTCTCGGCCGATGTCGGCCTCAAGCTGGCCCGGGCGATCACCGCCTTCGGCCGGGGCGAGTACCGCAAGGCGACGGCGCTGATCCGCCCGATACGCGGCATCGCGCATCGCTTCGGCGGCAGCCATGCGCAGCGCGACGTCATCGACCTGACGCTGATCGAGGCGGCACTCCGGTCGGGCGAGGAGGCGCTGGCGAAGGGGCTGATCGCCGAGCGGGCGGCGCGCCGCCACGAGAGCCCGCTCACCCGGCTCTTCATGGCGCGCAGCCGGGGCATGGCGCTCGCTGCCTGAGCCTTGGGGCCGCGGGGCGACCTGCGGCCCCGCTTGACCCCCGGGTTGCCACGACCGATCTTCGAGGCTTGCATCACGAGGGAGAGCGCCGGTGAACGAGGACGTCTTCAACATGGAGCTGCGCAAGTTCCTGAAGCATGTGGGCGTGACCAGCCAGCGGGAGATCGAGCAGGCGGTGCGTGACGCGCTGGCGGCGGGCAAGCTGAAGGGCGACGAGAAGCTCAGGGCGAGGATGGTGCTGACGGTCGGCGGGCTCGAGCTTGAGCACGAGATCACGAGCGACATCGCCCTGCAGTGACGGGCGGCATCGCCCGCGCGGTTCTCGTCCTGATCGGCCTGCTGGCCGGGGCGGCGCCGGCATTCGCCGCCTTCGTCGGGCACGGCGGTCCCGTCAGGGGGCTGGCGGCCACTGCCGATGGCGAGATGCTGGTCAGCGCCAGCTTCGACTATTCGGTCATCCTCTGGCGGCTCGCCGACGGAGCCGCGACCGAGGTGCTGCATGGCCACGACGCGGCGGTCAACGCGGTCGCCCTGCTGCCGGACGGTTCGGGCTTCGTCACTGCCGGCGACGATGCGGCGGTCTTGGTCTGGCGCTTCGGCGAGCGGGCGCCGGTGCGCCGGCTCTTGGGCCACACCGGCCGGGTGGTGGCGGTCGACGTGGCGCCAGATGGAAGGCATGTCGCAACAGCCGGCTGGGACCGGACGGCCCGGGTCTGGGACGTCGCGACGGGCGTGGAGGTTCAACGGCTCGAAGGTGGCGCGAATGTCGACGCTGTCCGCTACACGCGCGACGGCGCCATGGTCGTCACGGCCGGGGCCGATGGTAGCGTCAGGCTCTGGCGGGCAACGGACGGTACGGCGCTCGCCGCCCTGGGTGGCGGGCCGGTGGGGCTGAACGGCCTCGTGCTGGGCCCGGACGGGCTCGCCTATGCGGCCGGTGCGGATGGTGCGGTCGCGGTCTGGGACCTGGCGTCGGGCGAGCCGCGTGCCGCACTAGAGACCGGCAGCCGGGCACCGCTGATGGCATTGGCCATCAGCCCCGATGGCAGTCTCCTGGCCGCCGCAGGCATGGCCGGCCCGATCACGCTCTTCGACCTCGAGTCGGGCGGGATCGCGGCGGTGCTGGCGGGCGAGCGGCAGCCGCTCTGGGCGCTGGCCTTCGCGCCCGACGGCGGGACCCTTTATGCCGGCGGCAACGACCGGACCATCCGGCAGTTCGACGTGGCGGACGGAGTGGAAATCGAGGCGCCCGCCGCCCTGCCGCCCATGGAGGTCGCGGCCACCAACGGCGATGCGGGAGCGCTGGCCTGGCGGCGTTGCGCCGCTTGTCACACGCTGACCCCGGATGGCGGCAACCGGGCCGGGCCGACCCTGCACGGCATCTTCGGGCGGCGGATCGGTACTGTCGCGGGCTACCCCTACTCGCCGGCCCTGGCGGATGGCGACCTGGTCTGGACCGAGGAGACGGTCGCCCGGCTCTTCGCCCTTGGCCCCGATGTGGTGACGCCGGGCACCAAGATGCCGATCCAGAGGATCCCGGACGCGGCCGAGCGGGCGGCGCTGATCGGGTTTCTCAGGCGCGAGGCGATGGGCGGGGAGTAGGGGATTCGACCTTTCAGCCCTGATCGCGTTCCGCGCCTTTTCCCTTTGGCCGCGGAAACGGCAGGCCGGGCGTCGCGGCCTTGTGCCAGTCGAGAGGAACGTCGCGCCAGTTGGCATCACTGGCGATAGCCGCCTCCAACTCCGCTTCGGTCTTCGCGTCCACCTCAGCCCATTTCGTTTCAGAGGGCAGATCGCGCAGGTCGTCCGACGTGTAGCTGATGATGTATTTTTTCTTTCCCGACACGGGCATTCACAATCCGGATTCCCCCAAAAGGGTAATCCGGATGCTGGCGCCGCGCAGCGTTCAGAAGAGGATGAGTCAGCATCCGTTGATACCGCTCACCCCCGATAGTCCTCCGCTCCCTTGGTTTTCGGCCGATCCGGGCCGGCGTAGGGGTCGAGGGCGTTCTCGGTCTGGGCGATGACGCGGCAGTCGGCGCACATGCCGAGGCGTTCGATCTGGCTCTTGTCGCCCTGGTACATCCAGTGGCGGCCGGCGAGCTTCGCCGCGACGCGGTCGATGGTCGACCTGACGCCGAAGGGCTTGCCGCAGCGCGTGCAGAGGGCGGGCTCCTCCTCCTTGATGGTCTCGGGGCGGAAGGCGGCTTCGGTGAAGTCGAACTGCGGCACGAGCTCGATCACCTTTTCGGGGCAGGTGGGCTTGCAGAGGCCGCACTGGACGCAGGCGTTCTCGATGAAGCTGAGGCGCGGGTGGTCGGGATCTGCAGCGAGTGCCCCGGTCGGGCAGACGCCGGTGCAGGCGAGGCAGAGGGTGCAGCCGGCCGTGTCGATGCGGACGCGGCCGAAGGGGGCGCCGGGCGGCAGGCGAATGACATCGGTGGGCTCGGGTGCCGCGGCGTGGAGCTGGCGAAGGGCCAGCTTCATCAGGCCGAGCTTGTCGCCGAGCGGCAGGAAGCTTGCCGGGGTGGCCGTGCCGGGCCGGCGCTCGAGCTGCCACAAGGCGTCGCCCAGCACGTCGGGGTCGTCGGCCTCGACGAGCTGGACGCGGCCTGTCCCGTAGCCGAGGCCGGCGAGGCTGGCCTCGGCGAGGCCCATGACACGGGCGAGCGGGGTGAGGTCGGGGCGTCGCCGGCCGGTCTGGAGGATGCGGATGTCGGCGGCCCCCATGGCCATGGCTCCGGCGAGAAGCTCGATGCCGAGCTGGGTGATCTCGTTGACGGCGAGCGGGATCACCCGGGCCGGCAGGCCGTCGCCGAAGCGGGCGAGGAGGTCGATGAGGGCGGCACCGTGCTCCACGTCGTGGAGCAGCAGCACGGCATCGGTACCGCCGGCGGCGTGGTAGGTGGCAAGGAGCGTGCGCACGCGCTCGAGCAGGTGCTCGGCGGGCGGGTACGCATAAGAGGCGGCCCCGGTCGGGCAGACGGCGTGGCAGCCGCCGCAGCCGGCACAGATGGCGGCGTCGATCGCGACATGGTCGCCGTTGGGGGTGATGGCACCCGTCGGGCAGACCTCGAGGCAGCGGTTGCAGCCGACCGTGCGGTTGCGGCTGTGCGCGCATAATTCCGGCCGGTAGGCGACGTGGCGGGGCTTGTCGAAGGTGCCGACGAGGTCGGTGGCGGCGAGCAGCGCCTTCTGCACGGCGACCGGGTCGGCGGGGTCGGCATGGACGTAGCCGGGCCGCGTTTGGGGCGAGGGGAAGAGCGGCTGGCCGCCGCTGAGATCAAGGATGATGTCGCAGTTGGAGACGGCTTCATTGCGGGGGGCGCCGAAGCGAAGCTGCCGGCGGGACGAGGGGTTGGCCACGGCGTAGTCGTCGACGACGAGCTCGAAGGTGCCGAGATGGCCCTTTGCGCGACGGATCGTGCCCTTGAGGACCGGGAAGGTGGTCCGTGCGGGAGGGGTCACGTCGCCCGGGCGGGTCAGGAGCACGGTGACGTCGAGCCGGTCGCCGAGCTGGGCGGCGGCTTCGATCGCCACCTCGTCCTGGCCATAGACCAGGGTGACGCCGCCCGATTCGAGCGTCACCACATGGGTCTCGGGGACGGGCAGCGCGGCCTCGGCGAGCAGCGCCGCGATCTTCGGCGTGGCGTCCGCCGCCTCCATCGACCACGCGGCGCGGGCGCGGATGTCGACGGTGACCAGGCTCTCGGCCGCGGCGTGGCCGGCGGCCTCGGTCAGGACCTCCTCGAAGACGGCGCGCTCCTGAGCGCAGGCGACGATGTCGGGCGTCTCTCCCGCGAGCTGCGCCTGCTGGCGGCGGCAGAGGCTGGTGGCGATGGCAGGTGTCTCGGTGCCGAGCGCCCGCGCCAATGCTTCGGCATTGAGCGGCATGGTGGCCTCGCAATTGCAGAGCACGACCCGCTTCCCGCCTACCCGCACCGGCAACTCCCGTTTCGATCCAGAGCCGAACGCATTACATGAACGCTATGCGCATGGCCGACAATCCTCGAACGCTACCGGGCCTGCCGCCGCCCTTCCGGGTGCGGTGGCTGGCGGGCGACGTCATGGCGGCAGCGCGGCAGGCGGCGGAGCGGGGTGAGGAGCCGGGCCTGCTGCTGATCGGCGAGGGCGAGGCCACCTGCGACCTCGCCCTCGTGCTCGAACCCGACCGGCCGGCGGCGGAATGCGGGGCGGTCCTGCAGCTGGCGATGCTGGCCGTCGCGGATGCGCTCGCTGCCCTCGGGCCGCCCATGAAGGAGGTCGTCTTCGCCGCGCCCGACGGGCTCAGGGTCGACGGCGCCGCCTTCGGGCGGGTGCGGCTGGCGATGGCGGCAACGAGTGCTGTGGAGGAGGTGCCCGAGTGGTGCGTCGTCGGCCCGGAGGTTCGCCTGATGCTGCCCCCGGCGGCGGGGGAGCCGGGTGCCATGCCGGAGAGCACGGCGCTGCACGAGGAAGGCTTCGGCGAGGTCGGCGTCGTGGACCTGGCCGAGAGCTTCGCCCGGCATTTCCTCTACTGGACGCATCGCTGGACGGAGGAGGGGAGCGCTTCGATGCTGCGGCACTGGCGGGCGCGGCTGGACCCCCTGAC
The DNA here is from genome assembly GCA_964528705.1 of uncultured Geminicoccaceae bacterium. Classification (GTDB taxonomy): domain Bacteria; phylum Pseudomonadota; class Alphaproteobacteria; order Geminicoccales; family Geminicoccaceae; genus SLRI01. The sequence goes on along the minus strand of CAZGUW010000200.1, from coordinate 2,982 downwards.
GACCGGGCTGGTCCGATGACGCTCAAGCTGCCCAGGACCATCCGGCTCGATGCCTCGGACGAGGCGGTCTTCGAGCGCGCGGCCGAGCCCGGCGAATGGGCGGTGGCCGGCGGGTTCGCCTTTCTCGATGCCGACCCGACCACGCTTGCCGGCAAGCGGCGGCAGGCCTTCGTTTCGGGCTTCCTCGGGACCGGGAGTTGTGGCTGGTCGACCTTCGTCGTGGTGGCGACGGCCGATGCCGCCGCCGAGGCGGAGATGGTCGAGCGGCTGGCGCAGCTCTTCGTCGCGGCGCATGGCGCCCCGAATCTGGAGGCCGCCCGGCCGGTGGCGCGGCAGGAGGTCGAACTCATGGCCGGGCTCTGCCGCGATCATGCGCCGGGCACGCTCTTCGCCATCACCCGCAGCGTCGATGCCGAGGGCGGCATTCGCGAGAGCTTTCGCGTGATCGACCGCAAGGCCGGGGTGCACGGCCGGGTCTGGGACGTGGTGCCGGACGAGGATCAGGGATGAGCGGGGCGATCTGGGCCAGTGCCGGGCACGAGCTGCTCGATCCGGCGGCGGGGGGCGGGCTCGCGGTGACGGCGAGCTTCCTCAAGGCCTATCTGGCCCGACCGGAGCTGGCGCCGGTGATGGAGTCGTGTGCGGTCGAGCGGGCCCTGCACGCGCGGCTGCTGGCCGACCCGTTCTCGGCCGTGGAGGATGCGGCGCTGGCCGATCTCGCCGATCCGGATGTTGCGCAGAACTGGCGGGTCTGGCTGGGCTTTCGCGATTTCCTGATCCAGCGGCCGAGCCTCGAGGCGGCCTACCTGGCGCTCGTAAAGGGCGAGGGGCCGGCGGTGCCGACGCTCTTCGTCGACCAGCTCGTCCACGTCATCCTCCGCCATCTCCTCGACGGTGAGGCGGATGCCTATCAGTGGCGGGCGGCCGAGTGCCTGTTCCGGCCGCAGAAGGTGAGCATAGCGGAAGGTGGCATCCTGCTCGCCGACGAGGAGACGGTGGAGCAGGCCGCCCTGACCGGCGGGTTCGGCGGGCTCGGGCAGCTCCTGGCGCAGGCCGGCACGGCGCCGCGGAGCGTCGAGCTGGACGTGCTGGGCGAGGGCAACGTCGCGAGCTATGCGGCCCGCAGCGAGCGTTTCGACATGGTGCTGGACGTGGCCTTCACGCGGCCGGGATCGGATGCTCTGGCCAGGGTGCTGGAGCGCTGGGTGGCGCATTTCCTCAAGCTCGCCATCCGGCTGCAGCCCGTGCAGACGATCCGGGACGAAAGCTGGGCCTGGCATGTCGGGCTCGATGTCGAGGCGACGGGCATTCTCAATGCCATGTGGGATGGAGAGGAGGTGCCGCAGGCCGACCTCGCCCGCATCCTCGGGCTCTTCCGGCTGGAATTCCTGGACCCGTCGGCGATGCTGGAGCGGGTGGCCGGGCGGCCGGTCTATCTCGCCATGGCGATGACCCCTGAGAAGCGGCTGCGGCTGAAGCCGCAGAACCTGCTGCTGGGCCTGCCGCTCCGGCAGGACCGGGCGAGCTGAGGGGCGGGCCGTGGTCAGCGAGCGGATGAATGTCGCGGTGATCGTCGAGCGGCGGCCGGCCAGCTCCCGCTGGGCGAGCCATGTCTGGCGGGCGGTCGAGGTGCTGCCGGGCGCCCCGGCGACGCCGCCCTGGACGGTGCTGGCCGAGGGCCAGGGGACCACACGCTTCTTCGCCGGGGTGGCCGAGCTCGTCGTCCATTCGGGCGAGACGGAGCCCCTGGTGCACAATCTTGGTGCCGCCGTGCCGAGCGTCTGGGTGGTGCTCCGGCGTGCTGCCACGGCGCCGGGCTGGCGGCTGCTGCTGGCGACGGTCGATGCCGGCGAGGCGCATGCCCATGCGGATACCGGCGACGACCTGGTCGAGATGGTGGCGATGCCGGATGCGGTGCGCGCCTGGCTCGAGCCCTTCGTCGCCAGGCACCACGTCGAGCGGCAGCGCTACAAGCGGCGCCGCGACCGGGCCGATCCGGAAGCACTGGCGGCCGGGCGGCGCGGGAGGCGGGACGATGGCTGAGGAGGAACGGCCGTTCCTCGCCCGCTGGTCGGCGCGTAAGCGGCAGGCCCGGGTGCGGGAGGCGCCGGGCGAGGCTGCGCCGGTGCCGGTCGAGCCCGAAACGGGGGAGCCGGAGGCGGCGTTCGATCCGGCGAGCCTGCCGCCGGTCGAGAGCCTGGGGCCGGGGAGCGACATCGCGGCCTTCCTCAAGAAGGGCGTGCCCGCGGCGCTCCGCCGGGCGGCGCTCCGGCGGATCTGGACGGCCGATCCGAAGATCAAGGGCTTTCGTGAGGTCGCCGATTACGACTGGGACTTCAACGCGCCGGGTTACGGGGCGCTGCTGCCGACCGATGATGCGAAAGCGGCGGCCGAGCGGCTGTTCGCCCGGATGCGGCAGCCGGAGGTTGCGGCGGAAGAGAAACCTTTGCCGGAGCCGGTGGCAACGCCGCCGGAGCCCGCGCCGGTGGTGGCAGGCGAGCGACTGGCGGCCCTGCCGGAAGCCGAGGACGCGCCGGAACCCGACCCTGCGCCCGAGCCGGTCGGGCGGCGGCATGGCGGCGCAACGCCGCGCTGAACCTGCGCGTTTCGCGCTTGTCACTGCCAAAACCCGGCCTAGAATTTGGAAGTAGAATAGTTTCAGGCTGTCCTGCCGGCGGGTGACCGGCGGGGTATCGGGTCAGGGGGGCGATGAGCGGGCCGGACAGGGCGGCGAACGGGGCGGCAGGGGATGTCGAGCTGGCGCGGTCGCGGCTCTGGCAGCTGCTCGGCCTCTGCCTGCGTGCGGCGCCCGACGCGGCGACGCTGCGGCTGATCGCCGGCCTCGAGGGCGACGGGTCGCCTCTGGGTGCCACGCTCGCCGAGCTGGCGGGCCTCGCCCGTGCGGCCGATCCGGCCCGGCTGGCGCGCGAGCACCACGACCTCTTCATCGGTCTCGCCCGCGGCGAGCTCGTGCCTTACGCC
>CAZGUW010000199.1:0-9125 GCA_964528705.1 uncultured Geminicoccaceae bacterium | reverse complement strand
GTTCATGGCCGTCACGATCCCAATCGGCGGCCTCCTCGCCGACCGTCGCGGCCGTCCGGACGGCGTCATCGCAACGGGCCTCCTCGGCTTCGCCCTGCTGCTGGTCTTCGCCCTCTACGTGCCCGCCTGGGCAGTGCCGGTGCTCTTCGCCTGCCTCGGCCTGATCGCCGGCCTGCCCGCCGGGCCGATCATGAGCCTGCCGTCACTGGTGCTGCGACCGGAAACCCGGGCCCTCGGCATGGGCATCTTCTTCACGATCTACTACGTCGCCTTCATGTTAGCACCAACGCTCGCCGGCTGGTTGGCGGACAGCACCGGCAGTGCCGCCGCACCCTTCGTCCTGGGCGCCGTCATGCTGGCATGCTGCCTCGCCGCACTCGGCCTCTTCCGCCGCGACGTCGGTATGATCGCTACTGCAGCGCCACGCCCTCGATCGTGATCCTGTGCATGAGGCGGCGCTCGCCCTGGTAATCGTTGACGGCATAGTGCCAGGTGCTGCGGTTGTCCCAGACCGCGATCGAGCCCGGCTGCCAGCGGAACCGGCAGGTGAATTCCGGCCTGGAGCCGTGCTCGTAGAGGAAGCCCAGCAGCGCGGCGCTCTCCTCCGGGCTCCAGCCCTCGATGCCGGTGGTGAAACTGCGGTTGACGTAGAGCGCCTTGCGGCCGGTGTCCGGGTGGCGGATCACGAGGGGATGCACGACGTCCTGGGTCGCGGCCTCGGCGTTGCGCAGCCGGCTGGCGAGGTCGTTGCCATGATAGGGCGCCTCGGGGCCGAAGACGTGGCGGCTGCTGTGCCGGGCGCGCAGGCCCTCGAGCATCCGCTTGAAGCCGTCCGACAGCGCCTCGTATGCGAGGTGCATGCTGGCGAACATCGTGTCGCCGCCGCGGCTCGGCACCTCGCGGGCGAGAAGCACCGAGCCCATGGCCGGCTTCTCGTCGTAGGAATGGTCGGTATGCCAGGTGTCGCCGATGTTCCTCTTCTGCTCCGGTTCCTTTCGCACCTCGGCGATCTCCGGGTAGCCATCGACCGGGGTGAAGAAGCGGTTGACAACGATCGGCCCGAAGCTCCGGGCGAAGGCGATGTGCTGCTCCGGCGTGATATTCTGGTCGCGCAGGAAGACCACCGAATGCTGATTGAGGGCGCTCCGGATGTCGGCCGCTGCCGCGTCGGCAAGCGGCTGCGTGAGATCGACACCGCGGATCTCGGCACCCAGCGATCCGGCTATGGGATCGATTTCAATTTCACTCATTCGCTGTCCTCCCCGGACCCTGTTTTCAGCTCGACTGGCGCGGCTTGAAGCCCGTTCCCCAGGTCACGTACTCGCCCGCGCGCAGATAGGTCTCATGGTACCGATGCAGCTTGTCGAGGTCGACCTCGATACCGAGCCCCGGCCCCTCGATCAGCCCCCATTCGGGCCCGTCCATGATGGGAATCCGCTCCACCAGGACGTCGTCCCGCATCATCTGCGCCGTCTGCTGGTGGCCCCGGCCGGCATTGGGCAGGGTGAGCAGGAGATGCTGGCTCGCCGCAGCGGCGATGCCGTACTCGCCATGCGTGTGCTTGCAGACCTGCTGCCCCTGGAGATGCGCCGCCCGAGCGACGGACTGGAAGCGCCGGAGCGAGCCCACCCAGGACGGGCTGAAACAGAGAAAATCGGCCGCCCGGCTCTGGATGACCCGAACCGCATCCGCCTCCCGCCAGAGCCCTTCATTGGCGCAGAGCGGCACCGCCACCCGCCCCTTCAGCTCGACCATCCCCTCCACCGGATCGATCGGCACCGGCGCCTCGGCGAAGTCGAGCCCGACCAGCCCGTCCCAGCGGGCGAGGAGGCGGGCCGCCTCGGGCAGGCTCCAGGACTGGTTGGCGTCGATGCGGATCCGGCCATCCGGCCCGATGGCGTCGCGCAGGGCCACGAGCATCGCCTCCTCGCGCACCGCGTCGATCCCCACCTTCAGATAGAAGACCGAATAGCCGAGCCGCCGACCTTCCGCCCCCTGCAACGCGACGGCATCCGGCTCGCCCCACTCGAGGTAGTAGAAATAGTCGACGCTCTGCCGGAGCGCCCCGCCGAAGAGCCGCCAGAGCGGCTGGCCCACCGCCTTGCCGCAGATGTCCCAGAGTGCCATGTCGATCCCGGCGAAGGCGAAATTGCCGGTCATCGCCTGGAACTGCCAGTTGCCGCGGATCAGGTAGTCACGGAAGATCGCCTCCTGGTCCCAGGGATCGCGGCCGAGCAGGAAGGGCTCGGCAGCCCGGGCCGCCGCCACGACGCTTTCGGTGTCGCCAGGCGCCACGCACTCGCCCCAGCCGATCAGCCCGTCATCGGCGGTGAGCTTCACCACCACGTCCGAGACACCGCCCCGGTTGATGATCGAACTCGTCTCGTTGTGCTTGTAGGCGATGCTCAAGGGATAGACGTCGAGCCGGCTGATTCTCATCGGCATCCCTACTTCACCACCAGGACCTTCGTCCGGTCCATGGTCAGCGCCACCGCGGCCACCAGGATCAGGCCGAAGACAATCTGCTGGGCGAAGACGGAAACGCCGAGGAACGTCATGCCGATGCGCACCACGGCGATGGTCAGCGCCCCGATGAAGGTCTTCCAGACACTGCCGACCCCGCCGGTGATGGCCGTGCCGCCGACGATGACGCAGGCAATGGCCGGCAGCAGGAATTCGTTGGCGAGCGTCGGCGAGCCCGAGCCGAGCCGCGCCCCCATGACCACGCCCGCGATCCCGGCCATGGTGCCCGAGACGACGAAGGCCAGGATCTTGACCCGGCCGACCGCGATGCCCGAGGCGTGCACCGCCTGCTCCTGCGAGCCGATGGCGCGCACGTAGCGGCCAAAGGGCGTGAGCGCCAGCACCCCGCCCAGCACCACCAGCACCGCCAGCCCGACCATGATCTCGTGCGGCACGCCGAAGCTGCGACCCGTGGCCCAGAAGAGCCAGGCGTCGCGCGCCTCCGCCGGGATCGGCACCGAGCGCGTGTCCGAGGCGATGTAGGCGACGGTGGTCATCACCCCGCTCACCGCCAGCGTGGCGATGAAGGAGGGGATGCGCAGCACGACGTAGACATAGCCCGAGAGCAGCCCCGATAGCGCCCCGGCGAGCACCGCCACCGGCACCGCCGCAAAGCCGTACTGCGCCAGCATCGCCGCCACGATGCAGCTCGTCATCGACGCCACGGCCTGGATCGAGAGATCGATGCAGCCGAGCATGATGACGAACGTCACCCCGGACGCCATCAGGAAGAGCGTCATGGTGTCGGCGGTGACGACGAGGAGATTGGCGGGGGCCAGGAACGTCGGCTCGATGGCACCGACGAGCAGGGTCAGCACGACGAGCGCCAGGACCGGCAGGGCGTTCTGCAAACGGGCACGGGTAAGGAGAGGGGTGGCCATGGCTTCGCTCAGACCATGTGCGCGATGAGGTCGACCTGCTCGGGCTTCCCGCCCGGCGGTGCCGCGAGCTCGGCCTCGATGTGCCCGTCGCGCATCACGATGATCCGGGAGGAGAGGCCGATCACCTCCTCGAGCGTGTCGCCGAGCAGGATCACCGCCAGCCCCTCCCCGGTCATGTCGCGGACCAGCGTGTAGACGTCCTCCTTCGCCCCCACGTCGATGCCGCGCGTCGGGTGGTCGAGGATCACGACGCGCGAGCCGGCGATCCGCCACTTCGCCAGCACCACCTTCTGCTGGTTGCCACCGGAGAGGCTGCCGACGGGTGTGGCGGGCGAGGGCGTCCTGATGGTCAGCCGCTTGATCCAGGACTTCGCCGCCTTCGTCTCCTCCGCCACCCGGATCAGCCCGCGTGCGGTGAAGCGCTGCAGCGCCGCCAGCGTCATGTTCTCGGCCACGCTGAGCCCGGCCACGAGCCCTTCGGTCTTGCGCTCGCTCGGGATGAAGCCGATGCCCCGCGCCACCGCCTCGGCCGGGCTCGCCAGCGCCACCGGCCGGCCCGCGACCCTGACCGAGCCCGCCACCGGCGGCGCCAGCCCGGCGAGGCAGCGCGCCAGCGCCTCCCGCCCCGAGCCAACCACGCCGGCAATGCCCAGCACCTCGCCCGCATGGAGCGTGAAGGAGACGTCCTTGAAGCCCTGCCGCCCGGTCAGCCCCTCGACCTCGAGCACCGCCTCACCGCCGGCCGGCGCCTGCCGGGCCTCCCGGTAATACTCGTGGTGCAGGGCGCGGCCGACCATGTGGCGGTGCAGCTCGGGGATGGTGGCGTCAGGGCTCGCCACCTCGTGCACCACCTTGCCGTCGCGCATCACGTAGACCCGGTCCGACACCTCCAGCACCTCGTCGAGCCGGTGCGAGATGAAGACGATGGACGCACGGTCCTTGAGGTCGGCGACGATCTCGAAGAGCAGGTCGACCTCGCGCTGCTCCAGCATGCTGGTCGGCTCGTCGAGCAGGATGGTGATGTCGCCCTCGATCCGCGTGTCGAGCGAGAGCGCCTTCGCGATCTCGACCATCTGCCGCTCGGCGAAGGAGAGCTCGGCGCAGCGCCGCCTCGGATCGACGTCGAGATGCACCTTGGCGAGCTCGGCCCGGGCCGCCTCGTTGAGCCGCCGCCGGTCGATCAGCCCGCCTTTGAGGAACTCCGCCTCGCGGGCGAGGAAGATGTTCTCCGCCACGGACAGGGTCGAGAGCACCGACTGCTCCTGGAAGACCATGGCGATGCCGTGGTCGAAGGCGTCGCGCGGATTCCCGATCCGCAGCGGCTTACCGGCCACCCGGACCTCCCCCCGGTCGAGCTGGTAGATGCCGTTCAGCACCTTGAGCAGCGTCGACTTGCCCGCCCCGTTCTCGCCGATGAGCCCCACCACCTCGCGCCGGCGGATCGCGATGGAGACGTCGTCGAGCGCCAGCACGCCCGGAAAGCGCTTGGTGGCGCCGACGACCTCGAGGCTGGCGGTCTCGCTCATTACTTCACCACCACGAGCCTGGAGCGGTCGAGGGCGAGCGCCACCGCGGCGATGATCATCAGCCCCTGCACGCCCTGCTGCACGTAGGGCGGGATGCCCATCAGCACCATGCCGTTGGTGAGCACGATGACGATGCCGACCCCGATCACCGAGTTCAGCACCGAGCCGACCCCGCCCGAGAGCGCCGTGCCGCCCACTACCACGGCGGTGATCGTGGTGAAGAGGCGGCCCGTGCCCATCAGCGCATGGCCCTGGCCGAGCTGCGCCGCGGCGAGCGCCCCGCCGAGCCCGTAGAACAGCCCGGCGAGCGTGAAAACCAGAATTCGCGTGCGCTCGACCGGCACGCCCGCCTGGCGCGCCGTCACCTCGTCCGTACCGATGGCGTAGACCCAGCGGCCGAGCCGCGTGCGCTCCTGGATCACCCAGGCGACCAGCACGGCAAGCGCGGCGAGCCAGACGCTGAACGGCACGTCGAGGAAGCGGCCGAGCGCCAGCTCGCGAAACCCACGGTCGGCGATCCGCACGGTGAAGCCACCCAGGATCGCCGTGGCCACGCCCACCCCGGCGAAACCGAAGCCGAGCGTCGCCATGAAGCTCGGGATCTGCAGCCGGACATGGACGAAGCCGTTGACGAAGCCGACCGCACCGCCGGCTGCGACCGCCACCGGCACGGCGAGGAGGCCGAGATCGGCGCCGGTGAAGTCGTTGAGCACCAGCATGCTGGTGATGACGGCGGCGAGCGCCACGACACCCTCGACCGAGAGGTCGATGCTGCCCATCAGGATGACGAAGGTCGCCCCCATCACCAGGACCAGCGGGATGGCGGCAGCGCTCAAGAGGCGGACGAGGTTCGAGAAGGAGAGGAAGTTCGGGCTGATGACCGTGATGGCGACGCAGAGCAGCACGAGCACGCCGACCGGCGCCAGGGCGCGCCAGCGGGCGAGGCGGTTGCGCTGGCCGGCAAGCCTACCGGACGCCATCAGCCCGTCCTCCGGGGATGCGGGGCAGGCGGCGCGGGCCGGGTCACGTCCCGCGCCGCAGGCTCAGCCGCGATACTGGATCTGGCCCGGCGACTTGCCCCAGAAATCGGCGTAGTCGAGGGTAGTGTCCATGGCCCGGTACTCGGCGAGGTTGGCCGGCGTCACGACGATGCCGGTGCCGTAAAACTCGCGATGCGAATGCGGCTCGGCCGTGATGTCGAGCTTGCCGGTTGCCACCGCATGGCCCAGCGCCAGACCGATGCCGCCGGTCCAGTTCGGGTCCCAGGCCACCGTGCCGGCCATCTCGCCCGCCTCGATGGCGAAGAGCGCCGCCTCGATGCCGTCGATGCCGGTCACCGGCACGGCCCCGGCCTTGCCTTCCTGGCGGAGCGCCTCGAGGGCGCCGATCGCCATGCCGTCATTGGCGGCGAAGACGCCCTTGATGCCGTCGCCGAAGCGGGTGAGCCAGGCCTGCATGATCTCGAAGGCGCGCGTCTCGTTCCAGTCGGCCGGCTGGAAGTCGAGGAGCTCCACCTTGCCGTTGGTCGCCGCGATGGCGTTGTCGAGCCCGATCTTGCGCTCGATCGCCGGCACGTTGGAGAGGATGCCGCCCAAGGCCACGATGCCGCCCTCGCCACCCATCGCCTCGAAGAGCGCCTCGGCCACCGCCTGCGCCGTCGGCACGCCGTCGAACGACATGTGCGCCACGTAGTTCGGGTCGAAGTCCCAGGGGTGCAGGTCGTCCGGCTTGTTCCACTGCGTCACCACATAGGCACCGGCGCGCTGGCACTCCTCGACGATCACCCGCGCATCGGGCGAATCGTTGGGGTCGACGTTCAGCACGAGCTTGCCGCCGGTGCGGGCGAGGAGGGCGCGGATGTCCGCCATGCCCTTCTCGGAATTGCCCTCGGTCACCAGCACCTCGAAGGGTGCCCCCACCGATTCGGCATAAGCCTCGCCGCCAGCGGCGAAGGTGGCGTGGTAGGGATTGGCGAGGGAGCGCATGGAGATCGCCAGCGTCCACTCGTCGGACTGGGCGGCACCCCGCCTGGGGAACGTGCCGGCGAGGACGCCCGCCCCGGCGAAGCCTGCCGCACCCTTGAGAATTTCGCGGCGCACGAGCTGCCGCCTGGCGATGGGACCGAGCCTCTTGTCGATCATTTCTGCCTCCCTGGATGTGCCCTTTAACGCACTAAACGGTTACTTCTAGGCCGAAGCCGGCGAGCGCGCAATTCAAATCCCGGACCCAGGTCCCGCCCTTTTAGACCCGGTTGCCGCGGATCAGGTCGGATGCCTTCTCGCCGATCATGATGGAGGGGGCGTTGGTGTTGGAGCTGACGAGCCTCGGCATGATCGAGCTGTCGCAGACCCGCAGCCCCTCGATGCCGCGCAGCCGAAGCTCCGGGTCGACCACCGCCATCTCGTCCACGCCCATCCTGCAGGTGCCGACCGGGTGGTACGACGTCCGCCCGTAGCGCCTCGCATAGGCCTCGAGCTCGGCCTTCGTGCGCACCTCCTCGCCCGGGAAATGCTCGCGCCGGATGAAGGGGGAAAGCGCCTTCTGGTGCATGATCTCGCGGCTGAGACGCAGCCCCTCGATGGACGTCCGGACGTCCTCGGGCTCCGCGAGGAAGTTCGGGTCGACCACGGGCTTGGCATCCGGCTCGGCGCTCCGGAGCGTCACCGAGCCCCGGCTCTCCGGCCGGAGCGTGTAGGAATTGAGCGTGACGCCCGAGCCCGATTCGATCACCGGCACGCCCGCCTCGACCCCCGCCCCGGCGAGGAAGTGGAACTGCAGGTCCGGCGTTTCCGCTGCCTTGTCCGCGTACCAGAAGGCCCCGCCCTCGACGATGTTGGAGGTCACCGGCCCGCGCTTGAAGAGCAGATATTCGAGCCCGGCCCAGAGCATCCAGTGCGGCTTCTGGTACTTGTCCAGGCTCCAGGGCCCGGTCAGCTCGTAGACGATGTCGATGCCGAAATGGTCGTGCAGGTTTCGCCCCACGCCCTTGAGATCGTGCACCGGCTCGATGCCGACGCTCTTCAGATGGTCCGCCGGCCCGATGCCGGAGAGCATGAGCAGCTTCGGCGAGCCGATCGCCCCCGCCGTCAGTATCACCTCGCGTTCCGCCCGAAGCGTCTTCGTGGCCCCGCCCTGCCGATAGTCCACCCCCACCGCCCGGCCGTTCTCGATCCGGATCCGCGTGACGAGGCAATCCGTCTCGACCACGAGGTTCCGCCGCGCCATCGCCGGCCTGAGATACCCCACCACCGCCGAGCAGCGCCGCCCGCCCCGCGTCGTCGTCTGGTAGACGCCGCAGCCCGCCTGCTCCGCCCCGTTGAAGTCCGGGTTGTAGGGTATCCCCAGCTCCTGGCAGGCCCGGACGAAGGCCATCGTCACCTTCTGCCCCCGCTGCGTCGTCACGCCGAGCGGCCCCCCCGAGCCGTGCCACTCGCCGCCCAAAAGATCGTTGTCCTCCGACCGCACGAAGAGCGGCCGCAGCTCCTCGAACGCCCAGCCCACACAGCCGTGCTCGCTCACCCAGCGGTCGTAGTCCTGCGGCACGCCGCGCGTGAACACCTCCGCATTGATCGACGACCCGCCGCCCAAGACCCGCGCCTGCGCGTAAGGAATCTCGCGGTTCTCGCAATGCTTCTGCGGTGCCGTCACCAGCCCCCAGGTCAAGGGCCCCCCAGTCATCTTGGCGAAGCCCACCGGCATGTGGATGTACCGGTTCGTATCGCTCGGCCCCGCCTCCAGCACCACGACCGAGACATCCGGATCAGCCGAGAGCCGCGCCGCGATCACCGCCCCCGAAGCCCCGCCGCCGATGATCACGTAGTCAGGCATGGTGAAGCGGCCTCCCGTTGGTTTGTGCGCACCGTAGCCGAACGGTGCCAGCGTTCAACGGTCGGCGGGTGGGGTCTCGGGGCGGCCGGTGCGCTCGGGCTCGACGCCTTCGGGGCAGAGCAACTCGGAGCGCAGTTTGTCGTGCAGACTTTCGTGCCAGTGCCGAAGCAGCCCGTCCATTGTCGGCGGTGGCTCCGCCCAGCAAGTCCAGACGTAGAGCTGTTCGCCGGTCTTGGCATCCAGCGGCAGGATCGTCTCGTCGTTGCCGATCACAAGATCGAGCTGGCTTTGCGTCAGATTGCGCCCACCGGTAAAATCGGCCGAATGGGCCGGCGAGGCACCTATTGTGGCGCCGGCCCATTCGGCC
>CAZGUW010000198.1:5633-9131 GCA_964528705.1 uncultured Geminicoccaceae bacterium | reverse complement strand
CGGCCGGCGTGGGCTCGTCGACGAGCCAGGCGTCCTGGTCCTGCGTCAGCCCCCTGGCGGAATCCCGAAACGACACGATCGGGCGACCTGCAGCCATGTAGTTCAGCAGCTTCAAGGGATAGCCCGGACATTCGGCGCGGGGATTGACCAGCAGCGAAGCGGTGGCGAGCCGCTCGCCAAGGGCCTGTGGCGGTGGCGCCTGCTCGATGTCGATCCTGTCCTGGATGCCCAACCGTTCGGCAAGCGGCGCAAATCGCTCGAAGGACGAATTGGTCAGGAGCACCAACCTGGTTTCGGGCCTTGCTTCCGCCACCTGGCTGAACCCCTCGAGCAGCTTGTCGATCCCCTGATAGCCGGCGAGGTTGCCGGCATAGACGATGCGCTCCCCCGTTCCTTCGATCGGGCGATCGGGCGCCGGACCGGCGACGAAGGCGTCCTCGATGCCATTGCCCACCACGGTGACACGCTCGGCCGGCATGCCGTCCCGGACGAGCTCACCGGCGATGTGCTGGCTGGTTGCCACGACATGGTCGGCGAGCCTGGGGAGGCGCGTATCGAGGGTGCGGCCAACCGCCGTCGTCCAGCCGCGTGGCAGGCCCAGTCGATAGTAGGGCAGCTCACCGGCGAGCGTGGTGTGGGCGTCGTAGATAACCGGCACGCCGTGCAGCCGCTTGGCCGGCCAGGCGGCGAGCAACCCCTCGTAATGATGCGCATGCACGATATCGATGCGCTGGCGGACGACCACCCGCGCCACGGTCGCCGCCAGCGCCGGGAGGAAGAAGGCGAGCCGCAAGGGATCGGCACCGGGGGCGGTGCGGCGGTAGAACGGCAGACCCAGGCTGCGATGCACCGAGAAAGGCAGCTTCTTGTCCAGATCGCCGATCGGATAGGCGATCACGTGCACATCATGCCCGGCCTGGTGCAGCGCCTGCGCCATGCCGAGGATGCGCGCCGGTGTACCCCGCGGCCAAGGGAACGGGCATCCGGCCACCAGTGCGACACGCAGGGCCGACGACCGTCCCATCAACGAACGTCACGTGCAACGGACGATGCGCCTTTGCGTCGCAGTGGGCCCGCAAGCACCGGCCCATCGCTCGGAACATCGGCGCGTGGCGAACCCGCCACGATTATAGGCCTGTCAGCGGCCGCCGAGCCCAAGCGCCCTGCCGACTCTTCGTTTGATGCATAGAAGGAAGCTCTGTTGCGCGGATCCGACCGCATTGACTGGACCCCGTACCAGCTCACTCTGGCTCGGGCAAGCCAAGCTGCCTTCCCCTCACTCAATACCAATTGACGGCGTCCGTCCACGCCGAACCCTCAAGAATCACGTCTCGCAGTGCAGGCGATCACGTATTGAACCAGAACATTCCCCGACGGCCTGATCGTGCCCAACTCCCTGACTACTCGCACAATGTCCCCATGATGGAAAGCCGGTTCGCGCCCGAGGCGGCATTGCACTTGCCGGCCAGTGTACCTCACTCTCGCTTCTACCCCGGGAGCCTGAACCGATAGGAAGCCTGTGGCTGTCGCGTCGGGCAACATTCGCTCGGGAAACATGCCGGGCAACCGATTGAACTCACTCCAGGAAGAGCTAGCTTTGAGTTTTTGGACCAATCGTCAACGAGCCCTTGTCGCGCGAACCCCATGCGGGTCCGCCGCCTCTGGATCGCCGTGTGGCCCGTCGCAACCGAAAGTCGAAGCCCGTGCAGACGTGACGATGACCTTCCTTGTCGGATGCCACGACCACGCCTCCGCGCCCGGCAATTCCCAAGCGGTCGAGTCGGCAGCTTGAGCGGTCCGATACCCGCTTCGGACCTGGCCACGGCCACGTCGCCGACGACCGGTGCGGTCGGCCGACCGGCCGGTCATATGTGCTCGGGAGCCGTTTCCCAGGTGGCGGCGGTGCTGGGTGAACGTGTCGGTGAGGCTCCCCTGCGTCGCCTGTTCCAGACCGCTGGTCTCAGCCACTACCTTGCAGACGGCCCCACGGCGCTTGTCGATGAACGCGAGGTCGCGGCGCTGCACCGGACCCTGCGCCATCAGCTCGGACCCGCCTGTGCGAGGGCCGTCACGCGCGCTGCCGGACGTCGCACGGCCCACGACCTGCTGGCGCAGCACGTGCCGGAACCCCTTCGCCGGCTCTCCCGGCATCTGCCCTGCCCACTCGTTGCGCGGTTGCTGCTGTCGACCCTTCAGCGCGATCCCTGGCGGCTTGCCGGCAGCGGTGCTTTCGTCGCCGTTTACGGCCGGCCGATGCGTCTTGGATTCACCAGCAATCCATTCGATCCGGGACAGCGGAACGAGGCGCCGATCTGCGACTTCCTGACCGGCACCTTCGAGCAGCTGTGCCGCAGCCTGATCTGCCCACAAAGCACGGTCAGGGAGATCGCCTGCCAGGCCGGCGGGGCGCCGGCCTGCATTTTCGAGATGGACGTCCGCAAAGCTGCCTGAGCGCTACTCGGCAGGTGTCGCCACCGCTTCCGGAGCCGGGTCCCGCACCTGATCCGGAAGCACCAGGGTCATCACGATCGCACTGAGGCCGGCCGCCGTGATCGGCGCACCCAGAACCTTCTGCACGATATCCGGCAACCCCTCGAGCGCGTTCGGCACGAGCGCCGTGCCGAGGCCGAAACCCAGGGAGACGGCAAGGACGTAGATCGTCTTTCGGTCGATCGGCTGCGTGGCGATGATGCGAATGCCGGCGACCGCGATCGAGCCGAAGAGAACGAGCGTGGCGCCGCCAAGCACCGGCTTCGGGATCGTCGCCAGCACCGCACCGAAGATCGGGAAGAGACCGAGCACGACGAGCAGGCCGGCGATGTAGAAGCCGATATAGCGGCTGGCCACGCCGGTCATCTGGATCACGCCGTTGTTCTGGCTGAAGGTCGTGTTGGGAAAGGTGTTGAGAATGGCGGCGAGCCCGGAGTTCACGCCATCGGCGAGGATGCCGCCCTTGATCCGGCGGAGATAGAACGGCCCTTCGACCGGCTCGCCCGAGATCACGGAGTTGGCGGTGAGATCGCCCGTCGTCTCGATCGCCGTGATGAGATAGATGAACGCGACAGGCGCGAAGAGACCGAGATCGAAATCCATGCCGAACCGGAACGGCACCGGCACGGCGAGCAGGGGCTGGCCGCCGATCCGGCTGAAGTCGACCATGCCGAAGATGGCGGCGATGACGAAGCCCACGGCGAGCCCGATCACCAGGGCACTGATCCGCACCTGCAGGTTGGCGACGAAGCTGCACCACAGCACGACGCAGATCACGATCATGCCGATCGCGAGATTTACCGGGCTGCCGAAGTCCTCGGCCCCGACGCCGCCGGCCAGGTCGGTGAAGCCGACCTTGACCAGGCTGAGCCCGATTACCGTGATGACCACGCCGGTCACCGTCGGCGTGATGACCCGCTTCAACTGGTCGATGAACTGGCTGAGCACGATCTCGATCACGCAACCGACGAGGCAGAGCCCGAAGATCATTGCGAGCATCTCGTCAGG
>CAZGUW010000198.1:0-5616 GCA_964528705.1 uncultured Geminicoccaceae bacterium | reverse complement strand
CCCGCGCCTTCATGGCCAGCCCGGCAGCCAGAATGGCACCGAGAAAGGCGAAGCTGGTTCCCTGCAGGCTCAGCAGTCCGGAGCCGACCGGGCCGATGCGCCGGCATTGAATGAAGGTGGCGACGCCGGAAACGATCAGCGCCATGCTGATCAGGTAGGGGATGTGCTCGCCGAGGCCGAGCACACCGCCGATGATCAATGTGGGCGTGACGATGCCGACGATGCTCGCCAGCACATGCTGCCAGGCGGCAAGCATGCTGATCCCGAAACTCGGCCTGTCTTCCAGCCTGAAGACGACTCCCGCCGGGGAACGCGATGTGTCCACGCGCTTCTCCTTGGTGAAGTTGGGTCTGTTTGGCCGAGCTTTGAACCAAGGCTGACACAGCGACGTTGATGTTGCAATGCACAATCCCGATCTGGCGACCGGCGCGGGAAGACGACAGGCCCGCCCTCAGCTTGACTTTGCGCCATGGCCAGTGTCGGTTTGGATGTCTTGCGGAGGAGACACACGGAAGTTGCCAGCCACACCGGTGATTCGGTCGAGGCCCATGAGCGGCACCGAGATGGTGATGCTGGTCGATACGGCGGATCGTGTCATCGGCACCGCGGAAAAGTACGCGGCGCACCGCTCGGGTGCCTTGCACCGGGCCTTCTCGGTCCTGATCCGCGATCCCGCCGGGAACTGGCTGCTGCAGCGGCGCAGCCCCGGCAAGTATCACTCGGCCGGGCTCTGGACCAATGCCGCCTGCGGCCATCCCCGCCCCGGCGAAGCGACCGACGCGGCCGCCGGTCGCCGGCTCGAGGAGGAACTCGGCTTCGCCTGTCCACTCGCCTACCTCACCAAGGTCTACTATCACTCACCGCTCGATCACGGCATGACCGAGCACGAGCTGGTGAGCGTCTATGCCGGCCGTCATGCCGGGGCGGTCCAGCCGGATCCCGCGGAGGCCGATGCGATACGCTGGATCGCGCCTCAGGAGCTGCGCCGCGACATCGACGCCCACCCCAACCGCTACACGGTCTGGTTCCGCAAGTACGTGACCGAGCTCTGGGCGACGCTGAGCGCCGCCTGAGCCGGCTGCCCGCTAGCTGCCCGGGTTGGCCAGATAGGCGATCACGTCCTGGATCTGCTCGGGCTTGCGCAAGCCCGCGAAAACCATCTTGTTGCCCGGGATGTAATCCTTCGGGTTGGCGAGATATTCCGCGATCGTCGTCTCGTCCCAGACGATGCCGCTGTTCGCCATCGCATCGGAATACTTGAAGTCCGCGACCGCACCGGCCGGTCGGCCGATGATGCCGACGAGATGCGGCCCCACGCGATTCTGCTCCGCGTCGACCACGTGACAGGCCTGGCACTGCCGGAACAGCTTCTTGCCTGCCTCGGCATCCTGGGCCACCGCCGGTGCGGAGATCGCCAGAACCACGCCTGCCAGCAACAGGCCCGAACCATTCTTCGTGATCGTCAACGAACCATCCTCCCCAATATTGCGACTCTGGAGTGCCGAGCACCTATCCGTATACACCCCCTCCGAAGGGCGGGAAACAGGTTGCGGGCGGGACTGATGGTCGCCGGTCGCGGCAGATCCGGCTAGCCTCGCACCAACGCCCAGCCGGAGCCGCCCATGTCCCACCAAAAAATACGCACCATCCGCATCACCGACACCGGATTGGACACCGTCTGATGGAGCTCCGCCTGGCTTCGCTCGCCCCGCGCGACCGCTACAAGCTGCTCACCTCGCTCGTGGTGCCGCGGCCGATCGCATTCGTCACCTCCGAGGATGCGGATGGTATCGTCAACGCGGCGCCGTTCTCCTTCTTCAACGTCTTCAGCGACGAGCCACCACTCATCGTCATTGGCATCGGCCGGCGTGCCGGCGGTGCTTTGAAGGACACCGCCCGCAACATCGAGGCCCGGGGCGAGTTCGTGGTCAATCTGGTCGACGAAGAGCTGGCCCCCGCCATGAACGTCGCCGCCGTCGACTTCCCGCCGGAGACGAGCGAGCCGGGCCCAGCGGGCCTCACGCTCGCCGCGTCGGCACTGGTCCGCCCGCCGCGCATCGCCGAGGCTCCGGCGGCGCTCGAGTGCCGAAACCACACGACGCTGGTCATCGGCCCCGACCACCGGCTCGTCGTCGGCGAGGTGCTCGCTATCCATGTCCGGGACGGCCTCGTCGATCCCGACAGCCTGCGCATCGACTTCACCGCCTATCGCCCGGTCGGCCGGCTCTTCGCCAACCTCTACTGCCGGACCCGCGACACCTTCGAGCTGGTACGCGAGAACTACGCCCAGTGGCGGCATCGTACGGGCAAAGAGTAGGCGCCGGACCGGCCGGGCGCCCCATGGCCGCCCACGCCTGCCCATGCTACCGATGGGCCGGAGCCAAAGGGGGAGACGAGCGCCATGGTGCACTGCGATCTGGTCATCAAGGGCGGCAGGGTCGCCACCGCCACGGACGTGTTCGAGGCGGATATCGGCATCACGGGCGAGACCGTCGTGGCGATCGCGAAGGAGCTGCCGACGGGCCGGCTCGAGATCGACGCGCGGGGCAAGATCGTGACGCCCGGCGGTGTCGACAGCCACTGCCACATCGAGCAGCTCGCCGCTTCCGGGCTGATGAACGCCGACACCTTCGAGACCGCGACCATATCGGCGGCGATGGGCGGCACGACCACGGTCGTCCCCTTCGCCGCCCAGCATGTCGGCATGGGCCTCGCCGAGGTCGTCGCCGACTACCACGAGCGCGCTGCCAAGGGGGCGGTAGTCGACTACGCGTTCCACATGATCCTCGCCGACCCGCGCCCCGAGATCCTGCGTGACGAGCTGCCCGGCCTCGTGCGCGATGGCCATTCCTCGCTCAAGGTCTTCCTCACCTATGACCGCCTCAGGGTCGAGGACGAGCAATTCCTCGACGTGCTCTGGGCGGCGCGCGAGCATGGCTGCATGGTCTGCGTCCATGCCGAGAACCATGGGATGATCTCCTGGATGGGCAAGCGGCTGGTGGCCCAGGGCCTGACTGCGCCCAAGTTCCACGTGCCGTCGCACCCGCGCCTCGCCGAGGCCGAGGCGATCAACCGGGCGGCCGCCATGGCGGCCTTCATGGACCAGCCACTGATGATCTTCCACGTCAGCACGCGCGAGGGGGCTGCCACCCTCCGGCGCTGGCAAAGCGAGGGAACCAAGGTCTTCGGCGAGACCTGCACGCAGTACCTGACGCTCGGCGCCGCCGACCTCGACCGGCCGGGCGTCGAGGGCGGCATGTGGATCTGCAGTCCGCCCTTGCGCGAGCCCGATGACCAGGAGGCCCTCTGGCAGGCGCTCGGTCTCGGCACGCTCGCCACCGTCTCGTCGGACCATGCTCCGTACCGCATGGACGAGAGCGGCAAGCTCGCCAAGGGCCCGAATCCGAGCTTCAAGGAGATGGCCAACGGCCTCGCCGGCATCGAGCTACGCCTGCCGGTATTGTTCGACGCCATGGTGAGCCAGGGCCGCATGGGCCTTGCCGAGTTCGTCCGGCTGACCGCGACCGAGCCTGCGAAAATCTACAACCTGCACCCGAAGAAGGGCACGATCGCCATCGGCAGCGACGCCGACCTCGTGATCTGGGACCCGGAGGCGACCACGACCGTCAGCCACGAGACCACCCATGACGGGTCCGGTTACAGCGCCTATGCCGGCCGCGAGATCAAGGGCTGGCCGAGCCGGGTGCTGCGCCGGGGCGCGGTGATCGTCGAGGGCGGCGAGCTGCGGGCCGCCCCCGGCAGCGGCCAATTCCTGCCCCGCACGGGTGGTGCCGCGGCGGAACCCTCGGGCCGGCCGGCGGTCGAGCTCGGCCACCTCGGCTGAACACCACCGAGGCGGGCTTTCGTCAATTGGTGCCGGTGCCGGCTGCTGGTGCCGTGGTCGCCCGCGGCGGCATCGGCGCATCCTCCGGCGTTGCCGCCTGCCGCGCCAGGAAAGCCATTCCGCCGGCCGACGCCAGCGCCAGAGCCGTGACAAGGATGGTAGCGGCGAAGAGCAGACGACGCCCGGCGAAGATCGCGATGAGGACGGCGAGCAGCACGGCGCCGGCGACCCCGAGCAGGCCGTAGCCCACCGCCTCCGCCGGCCCGGCGAGGCCGGCGCCCGGCGGCACAAGGAAACGTGCCGCGAAGGCCGTGCCGGCAACGAAGGCGAGGAAGGCGCCGCCAACGGCCATCAGGGCGCCGGAGAGGAGGCGCCGCGCGAGTCCGACCGACGCGGCGGACCCGCCGCTCATTCGCCCGGATTGCGCTCGACCGTCGGCTCGCCGACCAGGGCCGGCCTGATCAGGATCTGGCTGGCGATGGTCAGCGCCACGAGGGCGGCACCAATCGCATCCGTCCAGAGTCCGGGCTTGATCAGCACCAGGGCAGCGGCGAGCAGAAGAGCGCGCTCCCAGATCCGCGCCGGCCCGAAGAAGAAGTACTGGTGCAGGGCGGCGGCGAGGCAGGTGACGCCGATGGTGGCGGTGACCACGGTGAGGGCTATCAGGTGCCACTCGCCCATCAGCAGCAGCGACGGGCCGAAGACGAACATGAAGGGGATGATGTAGCCGGTGAGGCCGAGCTTGATCGCCGCCCAGGAGCTTTCCATGAGCCCGGCGCGGCTGATGGCGTTGGCGGCATAGACGGCCATGGCGACCGGTGGGGTGATCGCCGAGAGCACGGCGAAGTAGAGGACGAAGAGGTGCGCCGCCTCGACCTGCACGCCGAGCCGGACCAGGGCCGGAACCAGGAGCGCCACCTGGACGATGTAGGCCGGCGTCGTCGGCAGCCCCATGCCGAGCACGATGCCGGCGGCCATGGTGAGCACCAGGGCCGGCAGCAGCATGTTCTGGGAGAGCGCCAGGACGATGTTGGTGAAGGCGAGGCCGAGGCCGGTCAGCGTGATGGTGCCGATGACGATGCCGGCGCAGGCGCAGGCGAGGGCCACGACGATGGTGTTGCGGGCCCCGGCCTCGAGCGCCTCGATGATCAGGGCAGGCGTGAAGGTGCGGCGGGTGCTGGCCCGAAGCCAGGTGGTCGGCACCACCGAGGCGATGCCGCAGATGGCGGCGTAGGCGGCGCTGTAGCCCGAGAGCAGCACGCCGATGATGATCGCGAGCGGCAGGAAGAGATGGCCGCGCTCGACCAGCACCTCCTTCAGTCGCGGCAGGTCGGCACGCGGCAGGCCGACAAGGCCGACGCGCCGGGCCTCGAAATGCACTGCCATGAAGACGGCGACATAGTAGAGCAGTGCCGGCAGCAGGGCGAAGGCCGCCACCGTGAGGTAGCTCGTGCCGAGGAACTCGGCCATGACGAAGGCGGCCGCCCCCATGATCGGCGGCATGAGCTGGCCGCCGGTCGAGGCCACGGCCTCCACGGCCCCGGAGAAGGCCGGGCGGTAGCCGGCGCGGCCCATCAGCGGGATGGTGAAGGTGCCGGTGGTCATGACGTTGGCGACGGCGCTGCCGGAGACCGTGCCGAAGAGCGAGCTCGTGATGATCGCCACCTTGGCCGGCCCGCCCGAGGTGTGGCCGGCTAGGGCGAGGGCGAAGTCCATGAAGAGCTGTCCCGCACCCGAGCGTTCGACGAAGGCGCCGAACAGGATGAAGAGCA
>CAZGUW010000197.1:0-9235 GCA_964528705.1 uncultured Geminicoccaceae bacterium | reverse complement strand
GGCATGGCGCAAGGGGCCGGCCGTGATCGGCTCGGCTGCATCGACGTAAAGGGAGAGCAGGCGCTCGATGCGCTCCGCCGTCGGCGGGTGGGTGCGCAGCAGCGACGGCTCGGGCATGCGTCTGCCGGGCAGGATGATCTCCTCCCAGTAGGCGCCCTGGTAGCGGTCGAGCTTCCGAAGCGCCGAGGCGAGCCCGGCGGGATCCCGGGTCAGCGTCGCGGCCTCGAGATCGGCGTCGAACTCGCGCGCCCGCGAGAGCGCCAGCTGCAGCAGGCTGCCGATGGTCGGCGCCAGGATCAGGATCACGAGCGTGAGGAGCGGCACCGGTGCCATGCCGAGCAGCAGGAGGGGCAGGCTCAGGACGGCGAGGAAGATGCCCATGGTCGCCATGAGGCTGGTCAGCCGGCTCATCGTGTCGGCGAGCGCCATGAGCCAGAGGTCGTTGTTGCGGACGTGGCTCAGCTCGTGGGCCAGCACGCCGGCGAGCTCACGCGCATCCAGGGCGCGCAGCAGCCCCGTCGTGATGCCGATCGCCGCCTCGCGGGCGCTGCCCACGGCAAAGGCGTTGAGCGTGGCGGACGGCAGGAGATGGAGCCTCGGCACATGGTCGAGGCCGGCGCGTCCGGCCAGCTCCTCGAGCATGGCGATGCCTTCCGGGAAGCTCCCCCGGTCGAGCGGCTGCGCCCGGTAGGCCCGCATCACCCAGCCGGGCGCCACGCCTGGTGTCAGGAGGAAGCCCAGCAGCCCGCCGGCCATCGCCCAGAAGGCCACCGCCGTGCCCCAGAGGCTCCAGGCCGAGACCCAGACGATGGCCGCCATGCCGCCGAGCAGCAGCGCCGAATGCAGCATGTTGCGCCGCTTGTGGCTCGACCTGGCGGCGGCATCGAAGACGAGTCGGCGGGGCGGCGGTGCTCTGAGGATCCTCTGCATGGCCGAGATCTGGGGATGCCGCGACCCGGTGCCAACGGCGGATTGATCCGGGCTCTCCGACCTGCGACAAGTCCCGCCGGCAGCGGGGAGGAATGCAATGGCGGAGCCGTCGATCGTCGGGGTGGACTGGGGTACCTCGAGCCTGCGCGCCTGTGTGCTCGGCCCGGATGGCGCCGTCCTCGCCGAGCGCCAGTCCGAGGATGGCATCCTCAAGGTCGAGGGCGGGGCCTTCGGCCCTGTGCTCGAGCGCGAGCTCGCCGCCCTCGAGGCCCCTGCCGGCCTGCCCGTCGTCCTTTCCGGCATGATCACCAGCCGCCAGGGCTGGCACGAATGCCCCTATCTCGCCTGCCCGGCCGATGCCGCCGCCCTCGCCGGCGCCCTGCAGCGCGTCGAGGAGCCCGGGCTCGGCCCCCTCCATTTCGTCACCGGCCTCGAATACACGAGCCCGGACGGCCTGCCCGACGTGATGCGCGGCGAGGAGACCCAGATCATCGGCCAGGACGACCTGGCCCCGGGCGAGATCGTCGTCCTGCCCGGCACGCACAGCAAGTGGGTCGCCGTCGAGGAAGGCCGCATCATGCGCTTTCGCACCTGGATGACCGGCGAGGTCTTCGCCGTGCTCAAGGGCCACTCGATCCTCGGCCGGCTGATGCGGGAAGCACCGCCAGATCCGGCCGGCTTCGAACGCGGCGTCTCTGCCGGGCTCGAGGGGCAGGGCCTGCTCGGCCGGCTCTTCAGCGCCCGCACCCTGCCGCTCACCGGCCGCCTCGCCGACACCGCCGTTGCCGACTATCTCTCCGGCCTCCTGATCGGCACAGAGATTGCCGAGGCAATGGCCGCCGAGCGGCCCACGGGCGTCGTCGTGGTCGGCAGCGACGCGCTCGCGAGGCGCTATGGTCAGGCGCTCGACATCGCCGGCCTTGCCCATCGCCTGGGCCGGTCGCAGGCCGCGGCCCGGGGCCAGTGGCGCATCGCCCGCGCCGCAGGGCTGGTCCGATGAGCGCCGCCTCCCGTCAGCGCCTCGATGCGGCCATGTCGGCCCTGCCGCTCGTCGCCATCCTTCGCGGTCTCCGGCCCGACGATGCCGAGGCCATCGGCGCCGCCCTGGTCGAGGCCGGCTTTCGCCTGATCGAGGTGCCGCTCAACTCGCCCGAGCCCTTCAGAAGCATCGAGAAGCTCGCCCGGCGCTTCGGCGATACGGCCGTGATCGGCGCCGGCACCGTGCTCGAGACCACTGCCGTCGGCCGCCTGAAGGATGCCGGAGGCGAGCTCGTCGTCATGCCGCATGCCGACGTCAAGGTCATCGCCGAGGCCAAGGCCCGGGGCCTCGTCTGCGTGCCCGGCATCGCCACCCCGACCGAGGCCTTCGCGGCACTTGCCGCCGGCGCCGACGGACTCAAGATCTTCCCGGCCGAGATCCTGCCACCGAAGGCGGTAAAGGCCATGCTGGCCGTGCTGCCGAAGGGTACGCGCCTCCTGCCGGTCGGCGGCATCGAGCCCGCCACCATGGCGGGCTACGTCGCTGCCGGGGCCGCCGGCTTCGGCCTCGGCTCCGCCCTCTTCAAGCCGGCGTTCGAGCCAGCCGAGGTCGGTGCCCGTGCCCGCGCCTTCGTCGATGCCTGGGGCGAGCTCAGGCGCTGAGCCGGAGTGCCGCCACCGGCCCCTCGAAGATCATGCGGTCGGCGAGGCGGGCGGCATAGGCGGCAAAGGCGAAGGGCCGGCCGGCGCGTTCGGGGCCTTCCGGCAGGAAGGCGTGAACCTCGAAGCCCGAGGCGCGCTCCGGCTGCGGCCGCCGCTCCAGGGGCCGTCCGGCCTTGCCCCGGCGCTCGTCCAGCGCCCGCGCGAACCCGTCATCCGCCGTCGCCTGGCCGGCGAGCTCGGCCAGGAGCAGGGCGGCTTCGCGCACGAAGACGGGGCGGACCTGGAGCATGGTTCGGTTATCGCGCGTTAAGCTTAACAACCGGTGAAGGAGAGGCGGCATGGCGGAAACTCGAAGCTGGAGCGGCGGCTGCGCCTGCGGCGGCGTGCGCTATCGGGTGGCGGGCCCCTTGCGCGAGATCGTCGCCTGCCATTGCGGCACCTGCCGGCGCACCAGCGGCCATCATGCCGCCGCCACCGCCTGCCGCACCGCCGATCTCGAGGTCGAGGTCGAGGATACGGGCACGCTTTGCTGGTACCAGGCGAGCGATGCGGCCCGGCGCGGCTTCTGCGGCCATTGCGGCGGCCACCTCTTCTTCGAAAGCCTGCCGGCCAGCGGCACGACCAGCATCTTCGCCGGCACGCTTGACGACACGACCGGCCTCGTTCTGGGCACCCACATCTTCACCGCCGGCAAGTCGGCCTACGTGATGATCCCGCCCGATATGCGCGCCTTCGAGGGCTACCCGGCGGCGGGCGACATGCCCGGCGTGCCTAGCCTTTGACGGCACCCAGCGTCAGGCCGCGGACGATGTAGCGCTGCGCCAGCAGCGCCAGCAGCACCGGCGGGACCATGGCGATGAGGGCGCGTGTCGCCATGAACCAGAACTGGATGCCGCGCGTGTCGACCGCACCCGCCATGTGGGCCGGCATCATCTTCGTCTGGGTGATGCCGAGCGAGGACGAGAAGAGGAACTCGTTCCAGGTGAAGGCGAAGATGATCATCGCCGTGGCAGCCGCGGCCGGTGCGGCGAGCGGCAGGGCGATCCTGAGGAAGGCGCCGAAATAGCTCGCACCGTCGACCATCGCCGATTCCTCGAGCTCGACCGGCAGGTCGAGGAAGGTCTGCCGCATGATGACGACGACGAAAGGCAGCACGAAGGTCGTGTTGATCAGGATCAGCGCCCAGGGCGTGTCCAGGAGCCCGATATTGCGGAAGACGATGTAGAAGGGGATCAGCGTCGCCACCGGCGGCAGGACGCGCTGCGACAGGAACCAGACGGTGATGTCCGCATTCGACCAGAAGCGGAAGCGGGCAAGCGCATAGGCCGCGGGCATGCCGAGCCCGAGCGCCAGGAGCGTGGCGCTGATCGATACCAAGAGGCTGGTCCGAAGCGCCCGGAAACCCTCCGGGGTCGAGAGTTCGGTGCGGAAATTGTCGAGGGTCGGCGTGAAGTTGATGAAGGGAATGCCGATGCCGGCGACCGTGAAGGTATCGGCCGGGTTGCGCAGCGAGGTCGAGACCGCCCAGTAGAGCGGGAAGAAGAAGATGAGCGTGACGGCGATCGCGAGCAGCCAGCAGAGGCTGTCGGTCATGGACATCTTCTGCCGCGGGGTCGCCGGCGGCCCGGAGGTGCTTTGCTCAGGCATAGATCGTCCGTATGCGCTTGAAGAGGATCGTGACGACGACCATCACCAGGGCGAGCAGCGTGTAGGCGATCGCCGAGGCATAGCCGACATCGAAAAATCTCAGGCCCGTTCGAAACGCGAGGTAGGATAGCGACTGCGTGGCATTACCCGGGCCGCCGACGGTGAGCGACGCCACGATGTCGAACACCTTCATCGCCTCGGCGAAGCGCAGCAGCAGGACGATGACGATGGTCGGCATCATCAGCGGCAGGACGATGTTCCTGAACGTCGACCAGGACGAGTTGGTGTCGAGCTTCGCGGCTTCCATGAGCTCGTCCGGGATGCCCTGCAGGGCCGCCAGGAAGACGAGGAAGCAGAAAGGCGTCCACTGCCAGATATCGACGACGATGACCGAGACGAGCGCCCAGTGCGGGCTGGAGAGCCAGGGAATCCCGGTCCAGCCCAACGGGCCGCCTTCCTCGTAGAAGATGGTGAAGAAGAGATAACCGGCCGCCACCGGCGTGGCGAAGATCGGCAGGATCATGATCGTTCTAAGGAGCGACCGGCCCGGCATGTTCCGGTTGAAGAGCAGCGCCAGGGCCAGCCCCAGACTCATCTGGATGACGAGGCCGACGCCCACGAAGATGGCGGTCACCTTGATCGCTTCGTGCAGCACCTTGTCCGTGAAGAGCCGGGCGAAGTTGCCGAGCCCGACGAACTCCCAGCTGGTAACCGTCTCGCGCACCACCTCGGTCTTCATCCGCGGCGTGCCGTCGGAGCGCAGCACCGGGTTGCCCTCCTTGTCGAGACGGGGCACCTCCATGCGGTTGACGACCGTTTCGCTCGTGACGGTGTGGAACGCCGCGTAGAGCGAGTAGCCAAGCGGGAATATCGTGAAGACCAGCACCCAGACGACTGCCGGCATCAGGAAGAGATTGCGGACGGAACTGGTCCAGCGCATCAGCGGTCACCGCTCCGGGTAGGTCTGGAAGGCAGGCGGAATCGCCCGGCCGAAGCCGGGCGATTCTCAGAAGCTGGCGGGGCTGGTCAGCCCTGCCAGCCGATGGCCTTCTGGTAGGCCTGGAGCTGCTCGTCGCGACCGAGCCGGTCGGTGACCTGCTCCCAGCCGGCAGCCGTGTCGTCGAGCGCCTCTTGCGGGGTCTTGGCACCGCTCATCGCCGCCGACAGGTTCGAATCCAGGATGTCGTAGTACTCCTGGGTGCCGGTGATGCGCAGATAGGGCAGCATCGTCTCCGCGTTGAAGTTCTCGTAGTAGGCGGTGAGATACTCCTGCACGTCCGTCTCGTCCCAGCCGGCCGCCAGGTAGTCCTCGAGCTTCGCCTCGCCGACCGGCTCCAGGAACTGGTAGTCGTAGCCGGGATCGACGCCGTTCCAGCCGAAGGTGGCGAGCCACTTGGAGACCGGCTTGGTCGCCATCAGCGACCAGAACGCGTAGGTCGCTTCCGGCGCATCGCCGAGCACCGAGACGACCCCGTGCCAGGAGCCACCGGTGACGTTGCCGACCTTGCGCGGCTCATCCGTGGTCACGAACTCCTGCTCGTTCATGTCCCAGTAGGTGTCGGACGCCGGCAAGATCGTCGAGCCGATCTTCCCGCGGATGTTCGAGCGGGTCTCGTCCTGGGCGAGGGGTGCCACGTCACCGTAGGAGAAGTTGAAGACCGCCTTGCCGCGCAGGAAGTAGTCCCAAGCCTCGCCAAGGCTCCAGCTGACCTGCGCATCCGGCCCGAACTGTGCCAGATCCTTGAGATACTCCAGCGCCTTCACATGGCCCGGGCTGTTGATCAGCGGGGTCATGTCGGTCGGGTTGAACCAGTAGACGCCCTGGGTCTCGCTGAGCTCGCCGGGCGTGACGGCGAACGACGTGGCGAGCGTCGTGAAGTGATAGAGGCCCTGCTCGCGGACCTTGAGGTGCAGGACGACGCCAGAGTCGGGCTCGGCATCGTTGTCGTCGAAGTTCTTGCCGTCGAAGTATGCCGCGATGTCCCTCAGCTGCTGCAGCGTCTCGGGCGGCACGGGCATGTCGTAGCCGTGCTCTTCCTTGAACGCCGCCTGGTGCTCCGGGTCGGTGAGCAGGTCGCGGCGGTAGTAGAGCACCTGGCCGTCGGCGTCGTTCAGCACGCCATAGCCGACGCCGTCCCAAGTGTAGATGTTGCGCAGCGAGTCCGGCATCACGTCGTAGGACCAGGCCGGGAAGTCGCCGCTCTCGCGCCAGTCGTCCACCGGCAGGATGTAGTTGCCGTCGATCAGGTCGCCATACATGAAGGCGCCGACGATCATCCCGTCATATTCGCCGGTGCCGTTGCGCAGATCGAGGAAGATCTTGGTGTAGAGCTCGCTGATCGGAACCAGGGCAATGTCCAGCGAGGCGCCGGAAAGCTCCTCGAAGACCGGCCGGAAAGCGTAGATCGGACCGGAGATGCCGCCCTTGGGGCCGGAATCGAGGGTAAGGACGGTGACCTCGTCGCCTTCGAAGGGCAGCTCGTCGGGGCCGAAGAGCCCGCCGAGGTCCTCGGCCGAGAGCCTGATCTCCGCCGAATCGTATTCCGGTGAGAGCTTGATGATGGCACCGCCATCATCCTGCCATTCGACGAACTCGCCGGCGAGGGCCGGGCCGGCCAGCAGCGCCAGGGTCGACGCGCCCGCAAGCAGCGTCCTCATTCCATTCATCAATCGAGCCTCCCTATCTGCTCGTGCGGCAGGTTTCATTACAATCGCTAGACCGCCGCACGATTGTTAACGGTTTTTCCACGACGTTCAATCAGGATGATACACGAATGGACAACCCCGGATCCGAGCCGATCCCGGGACGTCAGCCAGCGATGGCGAAGCGGCTGCCGTTGCCGGGGCTGGAATCAAGCTCGATCCGCCGGCCCTGGCGTTCGGCGATCTTGCGCGCAATTGCCAGCCCCATCCCGCTGCCCGCAATGGCGTCGCGCGTGTGCAGGCGCTGGAAGGGTTCGAAGATCCGCTCGTGGAAATCGGTAGCGATGCCGATGCCGTTGTCGGCGACGATGACGCGTCCGGTCTCGCTGTAGATGCGGATGTCCGGTGGCGCCGCGCCCCGATAGGTCAGCGCATTGTCGATGAGGATGCCGAGCAGTCGTCGCCAGAGGTCGGGGTCGCCCTCGCAGATCGGCAGCGGCCCGATCTCCAGCGTGCCGCCTGCTTCCGCCACCACCGGCCTGAAGCTCGCGGCGGCGGCCTCGGCAATCGCTGCCAGCTCGAAGGTGACGTGCGCCGGCTCCTGCCTGCCGATGCGACCGAGATCGAGCAGGCCGGCGAGCATGACCTCGAGCCGAGCCGCCGCGTCGACGGCGAAGCCGATGAATTCCCTGGCATCCTCGTCCAGGGCCGTGGCATGGCGCCGTTGCAGCAGGTCGAGAAAGCCGCGGATGGTGCGCGCAGGCTCGGCGAGATCGTGGCTCGCGGCATAGAGAAGGACGTCGAGCTCCGCACGCAGGCGCTCGATCTCGAGACGCTCGGATAGCGCATTCATTGAGTGAAGCTAGGGGAAATTCGCCTCTAGCGCTAGCCCGATCTGCCGCCGCTCACGGCTCCAGCTCGGTATCCCAATAGAGATAGTCGCGCCAGCTCTCGTGCAGATAGTTGGGCGGGAAGGCCCGGCCATTGCGCTGCAGCTGGTGGGTCGACGGGACCAGCGGCTTCTGGATGGGATGCATGCTGCATTCCCGCGGCAGCCGGCTCCCCTTGCGCAGGTTGCAGCGATTGCAGGCGGTGACGATGTTGTTCCAGCTCGTCACGCCGCCGCGCGAGCGCGGGATCACGTGGTCGAAGGTCAGCTCCGGTGCCGGCAGGCCGGTCTGGCAATACTGGCAGGTGAAGCGGTCACGGAGGAAGACGTTGAAGCGGGTGAAGGGCGGGCGCCGGCTCTGCGGGATGTACTCCTTGAGCGCCACCACGCTCGGCAGCCGCATCTCGAACCCGGGCGAGCGCACCGACCGGTCGTAGTGCTGCACCACCGCGACGCGATCGAGGAAGATCGCCTTGACCGTTTCCTGCCAGTTCCAGAGTGAGAGCGGGAAGTAGCTGAGTGGCTGGTAGTCGGCGTTCAACACCAGTGCCGGGCAGGCGGACAGCGACAGAGACGACGTGCCCGGCCCGCGCATCAGGCCTGCCTGGTCTTGGGTTGTCGATGTTCTCCGAGTGACATCTCGACGCTCCGTCGTCGCGGGACCACCAGATCGACTTAGCAGAGACAGTGCTAGACCAGCCGCATGACGCTTTCAAGGCAAGACGCGGGCGAGGTCACGGGCGCGCATGCCGGACACCGCAGAGCACTCAGGGAGCGTGCTCGGGCGGCACGCGGTCGAACCACGGGTGGGCGCGCTCGAGCTGGCCCGCAACGGCCAGCAGCAGATCCTCCCGCCCGAGGGCGGCGCCGAGCATGACGCCGACCGGCAGCCCGTCCGGTGACTGCTCGAGTGGCAGGCTGATCGCCGGGCACCCGGTCATGTTGTAGAGCGGCGTGAAGGGAATGAACGCGGCGTTCAGGTCCAGGAACCGGTCGAGGTCGTCCATGTCCTGGTCGATCAGGCCGAGCGGTGGCGGCAACGTGCCGAGTGTCGGGGTGAGGATCAGGTCATAGCGGACGAAGGTCTGGCCGAGCTGGCGCGACATCTGGTGCAGCGTGGCGATCGACCGACTGTACTCGGTGGCCCGGACTTCGCGGCCGCGCTCGGCGAGGAGCCAGGTGCAGGTCTCGACTGCCGTGCGGTCCGCCGGCCTGCCGAGCCTCTCCGCCCAGAAGTCGAGGTCGCGAGCGAGGTTCACGGCGACGATCGTCTCCATCGTCCGCCGCAGGAGCTCTGCGTCGAACGGCAGGGAGAGGCCTTCGATCCGATGCCCAAGCTCCTCGAGCTTTCGGGCAGCCGCCTCGGTCGCCGCAATGCAAGCCCCTTCGACCGGCGTGCCGTTCGGCAGCGAGGTGGCGAAACCGATGCACAGCGGCTGCGGATCTTGCCCGGCAGCGGCTGTGAAACTGCCGGCAATCGGCTGG
>CAZGUW010000196.1:0-9242 GCA_964528705.1 uncultured Geminicoccaceae bacterium | reverse complement strand
ACCAGCGCGAAATAGGGCGGCGTCGGCCGGATGCCGGGCGGCAGCGGCAGCGGCGCCGGGTCGCCCCGCGGGCCGAGATCCTTGAGGAAAGCGTAGATCGCCGCGGCGTCGCGGCCGCTCATTGCATGCAGGTTGACCCACGGCATCGGCGGCAGGCCGATTCCCCGCTCGAAGAGCTCGAGCCACTCCGGTTCGCTGAGCTCCGCCGCGGCCAGCCGAAGGTTCTTGGCGTAGCTGGTACCCCAGGGCCCGTGCCAGCCGAAGGCCGAGCCCATCAGCCGATCCTCGCGGGGCACGGCCGTGCCCTGCTCGTCCCAGCCATCGGTGTGACAGTCGTTGCAGGCACCGATGCTGGTCAGGTACTCGCCCGCCGCCACCGGGCTGTCCGCCACCACGTAGGGCTGCTGCTGCGCCACCGAACCGGCGACCGGCTGGAGCGTCAAGATCAATCCCAGCAGCCCGAAAAGCGCCAAACTCGCTGTGAACCTGCCGATCATCTCGCGACCTCCGATAGGGTGCATCGAAGACAGGGCCAGTTGACCGGAAAGACTGCCTCTTCCGGGATTCGAACGATTAAGCTCGGGACTTCCGGCGGTCAATCGCCCTCGCGGAAGATCACCCACTCGCCCGTCGGGCCGGAGAAGAGACCGTCGATCGGCGGGTTCTCGCGGGCGTCAGGCATCGCCATCGGCTTTTAGTCGGCGCAGGCGCCCAGCAGCAGGACCAGGGCGAGCATGGCCAGATGGCGCCTCAAAACTTGATCCGCGTGCCGACGGTGAAGGCGGTGATCCCGTCGACGGACGGGTTGTTGTTGCGGTCGAGCTCGTAATAGCGGACCTGACTGTAGAGCTGCAGGCCGAAATCGTTGACGTCCTGAACGACGGCGAAGCCCGTCGACCAGCCCTTGTCGCTGGGTGTCGGGTTGTTGACCGAGCGGTTGATGTCGACGCCGAAGTTGGTCGAACCGAAGTCGAAGAAGTCGGCGATCCAGCCGCCCTTCAGGTAGTAGCTGCTGGGATTGCCGCCATCGCTCGACTCGTCGAAGCCGGTGGAGAGGGTCAGGTTGAGGCCGCTCGGCACGTGCAGGATCGAAGCCGAGCCATCGGCGCGATAGTCGACGTCGTCGGCATCGGGCTTGGCGATGGCCGCGGCCGCGGCCGCCTCGAAGCCGCCGAGTTCGGCCGCCCAGAAGAGACCGGCGTCGTACTGGCCGTTCGAAATCGTCGAAACCGCCAGCGAGAATCCGCCGAAGTCGGGCGTGTCGTAGCGCAGCCGGTTCTTCCGCCCCAGGCCGTCGAAATCGGTGAAGGCGTTGTTGACCGCGATCCCGGTCAGATCGCCCTCCTTGGTGCGGAACTGCAGCCCGCCCACCGGGTCGGCGATGCTCGCATACATGACGACGCCGGTGCCGGAGAGATCCACCTCGGCGGTGTTGTCCGACGCCGTGCTGCCCTTGCCGAGGGAGAGCTTGCCGAACTCCTCGCTCTCGCCCCAGATCTCGACGAAGCGCTCGTCGAAGAAATTGCCGCTGTCCTCGTTGTTCTGGCTCACCTCCGACGATTCGTTCGGGGCGATCGCCACCTCGATCTTCGAGCCGAGCGTGACATCCTCGGTGACCCGCCCGGTGCCGACGAAGCGGATGCGCGAGTTGCTCGCATCGTTGTCGACATAGTAGGTCTGGGTGC
The DNA here is from genome assembly GCA_964528705.1 of uncultured Geminicoccaceae bacterium. GTDB lineage: Bacteria > Pseudomonadota > Alphaproteobacteria > Geminicoccales > Geminicoccaceae > SLRI01. Next base: position 7,557 of record CAZGUW010000196.1, on the reverse strand, counting down.
TGCTGCCGTCATTGGCGAGGTTCATCGCCCGGTTGATCTGCCCCGAGATGGCGAGCGTGACGCGCTCGTTGCCCGAGGTGACGACCGGGTTGCCGTCGACGAGCACCGGTGGCGGCAGCTCGGTCGGGCCGGACGGCGGCAGCGCCAGGCCACCTGCCGGCGGCGCCTCCGGCCGGTCGGTCGCCGCAGCGGTCGCCGCCGGGAGCATCTGCCTGATCTCCTGCATCTCGGCCCGCAGCTCGTCGAGCTGCCGCTGCAGCTCCTCGTTCTGCCGTTGCAACGCCTCGACCGAAGCGCTGTCCTGGGCTGCGGCCCCTCCCGCCACGGCGAACCCGGCGACCAGCATGGCCGGCGCCAGCGTCAGCGCGCGCGCCGGCAACGGGGACGGAACACGGCTTCCCTTGTTGGTCATGGCGTTCGCCCTTCCTGTTCCCGGACGTGTCGACGCTGTATGGGGGCGCTCAATTGCCGTCCTCACGATTGAAATCGTAGACGGGCTGGTCGCTGTCCCTGAGCCACGCATCGAACTGCCGCCCGATCGAAGCCTGCCGCTCCGCCCACCAGGCGTAATCGACGCGGATGGCGCCCTCCGCCCGTCCTTCGGCGGTCGGCAGGAAAGGCTGGACCGCGGGATCGACCAGCGGCCCCGCGGAGCGGCGCGTCGGACCGTAGGCGATCAGGTCGGCCTGGGCGGCCATGCGCTCGGCGGTCGTCGCGAAGGCGATGAATTCCCGGGCTTCGGCGCCGTTGACCGCGTCCTTGACGACGGCCCAGACATCCATGTTCCAGACCGGCTTGTCCCACAGGATCGTCAGCTGGCTGCCGCGCCTTTCGACCTCGTCGAAGATCCGGCCGTTCCAGGCCGACGCCATCGCCACTTGGCCCGAAGCCAGAAGGTCCGCCGGCTCGTCGCCGCGCTGCCACCAGACGACGTCGCGGCGGATCCGGTCGAGGACACTGAAGGCACGGGCGAGCCCCTCCGGTGTGCCGAGCACGTCGTAGACATCGTCCGGGGCAACCCCGTCGGCGATCAGGGCCCACTCGAGATTGACCTGCGGCCGCGCCTCCAGGGCGCGCCGGCCGGGGAATCGCTCGAGATCGAAGAAGTCGGCGAGCGCCGTCGGGGGCTGGGCGAAACGGCCCTCGCCGTAGGCAATGACGGTGGCAAAGACATCGAAGCCGACAGCGCAATCCTGCAGCGCCACGTCGTAGAAGTCGGCACTCGCCGGCGTGCCGTCCGGAGCGGGTGCCAGGATCGCTTGGTCGATGGGTTCGAGCAGGCCCTCGGCGCATCCCGCGACGGCGTCCGGCAGCTCGAGACTGACAACGTCCCACCGCGGATTGGCCGAGCGCACCTGCCGCCGAATCTCGTCGAGGCCACCGGTGTAGTCCTGCACGTCGACCCACCGGTCCGCCGCCTCGCGGTAGGGCACCACATAGGCCAGCATCTGGCTTCGCGTGAACGCCCCGCCAAAGGACACCATGGTCAAGGGCGGCTTGCCGACCTGCGCTGCCGCCGGCAGCCCGTCGGAGCTGAATGCCGCGACCGCGATCGCGAGACTGCCGAGAATGCTCGCTCGCGAAGCCATGGTTTCCTCCTCTGCGACACTTCGGTTGATACCCGGCACGCATCTCATGGCCCGGTCCCAACACTTGGCTTGCCGCAGTTTCTTCATCGTTTCGTGGCAGCGTCCAGCCGCATGGCCCCACGATCCCGATTCTCCCGCCCGAATGGGTCCGGTCCGCCACAGTCCACTGCCGTCGCCGAGCCTTGCCAATGCCAACCCGCCAACCTATTGGCTCCCCACATGACGAGCAGGAACGCACCGGACAAAGACGACCTGTCATACTCGCCGCTGCAGGGCGGTCGCGGCGCCAGCGAATGAGCATGTCCGCCCTCCCCGAAGGCCCGCTCGTCGCCTGGTATGGCGACGACTTCACCGGCTCCGCCGCCGTGATGGAGGTGCTGACCTTCGCCGGCCTGCCCTCTGTCCTCTTCCTCGAGCCGCCGACGCCGGCGCAGCTGGCACCGTTCGAGGGCCTGCGGGGGATCGGCATCGCCAGCACTGCCCGCGCCCGGGGGCCGGGCTGGATGGACGCGAGCCTGCCGGCGCTGTTCGAGACGCTCCGCGACCTGGGTGCGCCCATCAACCACTACAAGGTCTGCTCGACCCTCGATTCGGCACCGGAGGTCGGCTCGATCGGCCGGGCGATCGACCTCGCGGCACCCGTCTTCGGCAGCGACTGGGTGCCCATCATGGTGGCGGCACCGGCGCTGCGCCGCTACCAGGCCTTCGGCCATCTCTTCGCCTCGGGCCCCGGCGGCGTCTTCCGCCTCGACCGGCACCCCGTCATGGCCCGCCATCCGGTGACGCCGATGGACGAGGCCGATGTCGCCCGCCATCTCGCCCGACAGACCGAGAGCGCGCTCGGCCTGATCGGCCTCGAGGAACTCGCGTCCATCGATCTGGCGCTCGAGGCACGCCGCCGCCAGGTGGCGGACGGCACCCGCCTGCTGACGCTCGACTGCATCGACGAGGCGACGCTCGGCATGTGCGGGCGCCTGATCTGGGAGGCGCGCGGCGCCCACCAGTTCGTCGTCGGCTCGCAGGGCATCGAGTACGCGCTCATCCGCCACTGGCAGGACTCCGGCCTGCTGCCCCGCCGCGCACCGCCGGCAGGCATCGGCCGGGCCGGACGCATGGCGGTGGTGTCGGGATCGGTCTCGCCGGTGACGGCAGCGCAGATCGACTGGTCGCTGGCCAACGGCTTCGCCGGCATCGCCTTCGACGCCCGCGCGGTGGTGGACGAGACATCTCTGGCCCGGGCCGAGGAAACCGCCGTCGCGGCCGCACTCGAGGCGATCGACCGGGGCCAGGACCCGCTGGTCTTCACCGCCCGCGGCCCGGACGACCCGGCCGTGCCAGCGCTGCGCGAGTCCCTCGCCCGGAGCGGGCTCGCCACCGAGACGGCCAACGAGCGCATCGGCACGGCGCTCGGGCGGATCATCGACCGGATCATCCGCCAAGCGAACCTGCGCCGGGCCGTCATCTCGGGCGGCGACACCTCGGGCTACGCCACGCACCAGCTCGGCATCCATGCCCTCACCGCCCTGGCACCGACCCTCCCCGGTGCGGCCCTGCTTCGTGCCCACAGCGACGGTGCCCATGACGGCCTCGAGCTGGCGCTCAAGGGCGGGCAGATGGGCAGCCCCGATTATTTCGGCTGGATCCGCGACGGCGGCGGGTCGCGCGACGGCTGAGCTGACCCCCTAGCCGAACTTCCTGAGTGCCGCGGCGAGCTCGGGATGACGCTTCGCCTGCTGCTCGAGCGAGATGCCGGCGGCTGCCGCCGCCCAGGCCTGGCGGGTGGCGGCCACGCCCGCGGCCGGCCCCATGGGATGGCCGTGGATGCCGCCGCCGCCCAGATACATGAGGTCCAGCGTGCGCCCGGTGCGCTCGAAGGTCTCGACCGCCTGCCCGCCCCACTGGCCGGAGCACACCACCGGCAGCGGTCGGTCGGCTTCGCTGAAGATCGGCGTCATGCAGTCCTGGAAGGAGCGCACGAAGCTCTCGTCCGGCTCCCAGTACTTGGCGCGGATGCCGTTGATCTGGAACTGGTCGACGCCCAGCAGCCGCCAGATCTTCTGGTAGGGGCGGAACTCCATGCCGAGGCCCGGATGGCGGGTGAGGATGTCCCAGCCATTGCGGTGCGCGTGCAGACACAAGGCCGAGCGACGGCGGAGGAACGTCATCCCCCCATGGCCGATGGAGTTGATGTTGACGACCGCGGCGTTGCCCCCGGCCGCGTGCACCACGTCATGGTTGCGCAGCATGATGTCGGGATCGGCCGACGAGATGCCGAAGGCGTACATCACCTTCTTGCCGGTCTTCTGCTCGTGGTCGAGGATCACCGGCATGATCGCCGCGACGCGCGCCTCGAGCGACGAGTAGCCGGGGCTCATCAGCTTCTCGTCGTCCTTGATGAAGTCGACCCCCGCCTCGCACAGGATGCGCACCACCTCGGCCGTTTCCTCAGGCAGAAGGCCGAGCGACGGCTTGATGATCGAGGCGACGATCGGCCCTTTTTCGACGCCGGTCAGCCGGCGGGAGCCGGCGATGCCGAACTGCGGGCCCGGGTGACAGCGCCACTCGTCCAGCAGGTCGATGTCCATGACGCGGATGCCGGTCAACCCCTTGGCCGCGTAGACTCCGCCGATGGCGATCGTCATCAGCGCCGCGACATCCGTCCCGATGGCCTCGAGCGGATAGGCGATGACCGCATCTGCGCGCTTGTAGGGCCCCCTGCTCTCACCGCCCGGAATCGAGGGCGTGGCGAGCGGCTCGAGTGGCGTCAGGCCGACCACCCGCGCCGCGCATCGCGCTCGGACGGCCTCGGTCTCGCCCGGCAGCTCGGTGAAGGTCCCCGTCGACTGGTCGGAGGCGATCTTCGCCGCCATCGCTGCCGGATCGCCCGCCGTCTCCAGGCGATAGGTGACCCTGATCTCCGACGCGGCCATCAGCCCCTCGCGTATTTCGCCTCGACCGCGTTGATGGCCTTCACGTTCGGCGCCGAGCGGCCGGCCTCGTCGAAGGTCTGGGCGAGAAATGCGTCGGCGATCGCCTTGGCGAGCTCCGGGCCGATGACCCTGGCCCCCATGGTGATGATGTGCGCGTTGTTGGAGAGCGCCGCCCGCTCGGCCGAGTAGGTGTCGTGGGTCAGGGCGGCGCGGATGCCCGCCACCTTGTTGGCCGAGATGCAGACGCCGATGCCGGTTCCGCAAACGAGGATGCCCTTGTCATAGACGCCGTCCCTGACCTGGCTTGCCACCCGGTCGGTGAGATGGGCGTAGAGCTTCTCGTCCTCGTTCTCGGGCGTGCTGAGTTCGGCCACCTCGTGCCGCCCCTTCAGATGCTCGGCCAGCGTGTGGGCGAGCTCGGCGCCGACGCTGTCGCCTGCAACCGCGATCTTCATGGTCTTCCTCCTGCTCGAATCCGGCCGCATTCGTGCATCACCCTCGACCGGACTTCAAGGAGGGCCGGGATCGTGGACGGGCCGGTTCTCCCGCCCGATGGAACGAAAGATGCCGCGCCGCCGTTTAGCCGGCGCGATCCGGCCACTGTGGCGGGTGCTTGAAGTCGAGGGAGAATTGCGGATGCGCCCCGCCCCGTCATCGGTCCGGAGCCAGGGAACGAACCCCGCCGTCGTCCCGTTCAGGATGTCTCGATGATCGGCTTCATCGAAGCGCTGATCAACGACTGGGGGGCTATGGGCGTCGCCTTCCTGATGCTGCTCGAGAACGTTTTTCCGCCGATCCCTTCCGAGCTTGTCATGCCAATGGCGGGCCTCGTGGCGGCGCAGGGCGGCGCCTCGCTGCCGCTCATGATCCTCGGCGGCACGCTCGGCTCGCTCGCCGGCGCCACGGTCTGGTTCGTGATCGGCCGCGCGATCAGCATCGAGCGCCTCTGCCGGCTGGCACGCACCCACGGGCGGTGGCTGACGGTCGGCCCCGCCGACATCGACCAGGCGCAGGCATGGTTTGATCGCTGGGGACGGGCAGCCGTGCTGTTCGGCCGCCTTGTGCCGGCGATCCGGACGTTGATCTCGGTACCGGCCGGCCTCAGCCGGATGCGCTGGACGACCTTTCTGGTCTTCTCCGGCATCGGCTCGTTCCTCTGGGTGACGGCGCTCACCCTTGCCGGCTATTGGTTCGGCAGCGAGCAGCGGCTGATCGCTGACTATCTCGGCCCCGTCGGCAACGTCATCGTCGCCGGCCTCGTTGTGATCTATGTCTGGCGGGTCGTCACGTTCAAGGCGCGCAACGGAAAGCCGGCCTCGCAACAGGCCCGGGAGGGCGCCGCCGAGTGACCGGGAGGCGACCGCTCCGTTGCCGCTACACGGCCGCCGTCTGTGCCATGGCGCTCCTCGCCGGCTGCACCGGTCAGCAATCCGCCCTCGACCCGGCCGGCCGCGAGGCCCTCGTCCTCGCCGATCTCTTCTGGATCCTGCTCTGCGGCGCCATCGTGCTTTGGCTGCTGGTCAACGCGCTCTTCCACTACGTCACCCGGATCAACCCGCGGCCGCTCTCCCGCCGGCTGGCCGAAACGCTGATCATCGGCGGCGGCGTGGTCTTCCCGACCGTGCTGCTCGGTATTCTTCTGGGCTACGCCCTCTCCGTCATGCCCGAGCAGCGGGCGGTCGGCGGCGGGCTCACCGTCCGCGTCACGGGCGAGCAGTGGTGGTGGCGGGTCGAGTACCTGCCCGATGGCGGCGGCCCGCCCGTCGTCTCGGCCAACGAACTGCGCCTGCCCAAGGGCCGGCGGACGGAGATCGAGCTCGCTGCGGCGAAGGTGATCCACTCGTTCTGGATTCCGAACCTCGCCGGCAAGATGGACATGATCCCGGGGCGCGCCACCCGGATGGCGCTCGAGCCGACCCGCACCGGCACGTTCCGCGGACAGTGCGCCGAGTTCTGCGGCATGAGCCACGCGCTCATGGCGTTCCAGGTCATCGTCCAGGAGCCGGCCGACTTCGCCGCCTGGCTGGCGCACGAAAGCGGGCCGGCGGCCCGGCCGCCGGATGACCAGGCGGCGCGCGGGCAGGAGGTCTTCATGGCCGAGGGCTGCGCTGCCTGCCATGCGATCCGCGGCACGCCGGCCAAGGGCAAGGTGGGGCCGGATCTCACCCATGTCGGCGGGCGCGCCACCCTGGCCGCCGGGACCCTGCCGAACACGCCGGAAGCCTTCACCGAGTGGCTCAGCCGAACGGAGCAGATCAAGCCGGGCGTCACCATGCCGACCTACCACCACCTCGACCAGGCGACCCTCGCCGACCTCGCCCACTACTTGGACGGGCTGCACTGATGCGGAGCGACACCGCAAGGGGTAAGTCCGGGCCGGTCGAGCCCGAAGGCGTCTACCCGCCGACCGAGGCCATGCTGGCCGAGCCGCTGCCAGCTGATTGGCAACGGCAGTCGGCCGAGCGGCTGCGCCGGGTCTGGAAAACGCCGGAGGGCTGGCGCTACTGGTCGGCGGTCAACAACACGGAAGTGGGCGTCTGGTACACGCTGACCGCCTTCTTCTTCATGCTCTGCGCCGGCGTGCTCGCTCTGCTCATGCGCGTGCAACTCGCCGTGCCGGACAACGACTTCCTCTCCGCCGACCGCTTCAACCAGTTCTTCACGATGCACGGCTCGGCGATGATGTTCCTCTTCGCCGTACCGCTCTTCGAGGCGATCTCGATCCTCATCCTGCCCGCCCTGCTCGGCGCCCGGGACATGCCCTTCCCCAGGCTCTCGGCATACGGCTACTGGTGCTTCCTCATCGGCGGCGTGTTCGTCATGGGTTCGGTGCTGTTCGGCGTGGCGCCGAGCTCCGGCTGGTTCATGTACCCGCCGCTCGCCACCAAGAGCGAAGGGATCGGCGCCGACATCTGGCTGCTCGGGCTCTCGTTCATCGAAGTGGCCTCCATCGCCGCCGCCGTCGAGCTGATCGTCGGCGCACTCAAGTGCCGGCCGCCCGGTATGCGCATCCACCTGATGCCGCTCTACGCCTGGTA
>CAZGUW010000195.1:0-9270 GCA_964528705.1 uncultured Geminicoccaceae bacterium | reverse complement strand
AGCTGGACGGCCTGGCCGCCCATGAGGTCGATGGAAGGGATGATCATGGCCGCACCACCACCCCGGCTTCCATCAGGTGCAGCTTCACGTCGCCCACGGTCAGATCCCCGTCGTGGAAGATGGAGGCTGCCAGCACCGCGTCGGCACCGGCAGCGAAGGCCTCGGCCACATGGCCGGCATGGTCGGCCCCGCCCGAGGCGATCACCGGCAGATGCACCGCATCCGCCACCGCCCGGGTCAGCGGCAGGTCGTAACCCTGCCGCGTGCCGTCCCGGTCCCAGGAGGTGAGGAGGATCTCGCCGGCACCCCGGTCCTGCGCCTCCCTGGCCCATGCGATGGCGTCCCTGCCGGTCCCCTCGCGACCGCCCTTGACCAGCACCTCGAAGCGGCCCTCGCGCAACGCGGCATCGATGGCGACGACGCAGCACTGGCTGCCGAAACGGCTGGCGATGGCGTCGATCAGCGCCGGCTCGGCGACGGCGGCGCTGTTGATCGAGACCTTGTCCGCACCCGCCTCGAGCAGGTCCTGCGCGTCCGCCGCCGTCCGCACCCCGCCGCCGATGGTGAGCGGAATGGCGAGGCCCTCGCGCACCCGCTCGACCGTGGCATGCTGGTGGCCGCGGCCCTCGGGCGTCGCCGAGATGTCGAGGATGACGATCTCGTCGGCACCCTGCCGCTGGTAGGCAAGCGCCAGCTCGACCGGGTCGCCGGCATCCCGCAACCCCTGGAAGCGCACGCCCTTGACCACCCGGCCGTGGCTGACGTCGAGGCAGGGGATGATCCGCTTGGTGAGCATCAGCCGAGCTCCAGGAAGCGCGACAGCAGGGCCGCGCCGTAATCGCCCGAGAGCTCCGGGTGGAACTGACAGCCGATCACCCTGCCCCGCTCCATGGCGGCGACGAAGCGCCCGCCATGCTCGGCCAGCGCCACCTGCCAGCCGGGGGCGGCCGTCGCCCGGTAGGAGTTGGCGAAATAGGCGTAGCCGCTCTCGAGCAACCGGCAGCCCTCGCCCGCGCGGACCTCGTTCCAGCCGAACTGCGGCACGCGCACCCCGGCGGGGAATCGCCCCACGATTTCCGGAACGACGCCGAGGCCCCTGGCGCCCGGGCTCTCCTCGCTCGCCTCGAAGAGCAGCTGATGGCCGACGCAGATGGCGATGGTCGGCAGATCGGCGGCGACCCGCTCCCGAATGGCGACACCCAGGCCCAGCGCCTCGAGCCGCTCCAGCGACGCGCCAAAGGCGCCGACACCCGGCAGCATGACATGGCTGGCGCGCGCCAGCGCTGCCGCGTCCTCCACCACGACCGGCGTGGCGCCGAGCCGGCGGAAGGCGGCCATGACCGACGCCAGATTGGCGGTGCCGGTCGGGACGATGGCGACCTCGCGGCTCAAAGCAGCCCCTTGGTGCTGGGCACGTCCTTGTGCTCGGTCGGCGCCACGGCGTCACGGAGCGCCAGCGCCAGGGCCTTGAAGGCGGCCTCGGCGCGGTGGTGGTCGTTCGTGCCCTTCAGCACGTCGACATGGCAAGCCATGCGCCCGGCGATCGCCAGCGACTGGAAGAAATGAACGAGGTTCTCGGTCGCCACGTCGCCGATCCGGGGGCGGACGAGGCCGAGATCGACATGCGGCGAGGGCCGGCCGGAGAGGTCGACCACGACCCGCGCCAGGGCCTCGTCGAGCGGCGCATAGGCATGGGCGAACCGGCGGATGCCGCGCCGCTCGCCCAGCGCCTGGTCGAGCGCCTGGCCCAGCGCCAGGGCGCAATCCTCGACCGTGTGGTGGTCGTCGACATGCAGATCGCCCGAGCAGGCGAGCTCGAGATCGAAGCGGCTGTGCTTGATCAGCGCCGTCAGCATGTGGTCGAAGAAGCCGAGCCCGGTATCGATGCTCGTGGCCCCGCTGCCGTCGAGCGTGAGGGTGAGCCGGATCTCGGTCTCCGAGGTGTGCCGCTCGACCTGGGCACGGCGTTCGGTCGGCGCATCCGTCATGGCAGCATCGCTCATGGCACGATCTGGGCGATCTCGGAGACCACGATATCGGTCCCGCCCCGCTCCTTGATGCGCCGGATCAGCGACGGCAGGTCGGCGCGCGGCACCGCGGCCTTGACCGCAAAGCCGCCCTCGCCGTGCAGCGGCGAGATGGTCGGTTCGCGCATGCAGGGGAGAACGTCGACCACGGGCTCGAGCGCCTCGGTCGCGACGTTGACCTCGAGCATCACGCGCTGCCGCGCGTCGAGCACCGAGCGGATGAGCAGGGCGAAATGCTCGATTACCGGCCGCTTCGCCGGGTCGTCGAGCGAGCGCGGGTGGGCGTAGAGCCGGGTCGAGGAGCGCAGGAGCTCGTCGAAGATGGCGAGACCGTTGGCCTTCAGCGTCGCCCCGGTCGCCGTGTTGTCGACGATGCAGTCGGCATCCTCCGGCGGAAACACCTCGGTGGCGCCATAGGAGCGGACGATCCTTGCGTCGTGGCCGTGCGTCACCAGCCACTCGGTGGTCAGCTTCTCGTACTCGGTGGCGACGATGAAGCGCTGCTTCGGCGGCTGGCCGTCGACCAGGAAGCGGTGATCGGCGGCGGCGACGATCCGGACCGGATCCAGGCCCGTGTCGACCAGCTCGACCAGGTCGACCGACTTCTCCGCCACCCAGTCGGCGCCGGCGAAGCCGAGGTCGCGGCTGCCGACATCGAGCATCTCGACGATGTTCTGCGGCTTGAGGATCTTGGCCTCGAACTCCGGCAGCGAGAGGGACGGCCGGTAGCCGCGGCGGTCATAGGTGAGGCGGATGCCGGCATCGCCGAGCAGCCGGACGACCGCCTCCTGCATGCGCCCCTTGGGCAGGGCGAGATGGACGAGGGCGGCTGGGCCGGCGGAACTCGAGCTCACGGGATGACGGGCCTTGTCGGACGGGGTCGCACGGGGTCGGACAGCAGATCGGGCGCCGTGCCCGGTGGGGCGCAGCGCCCGACGCTATAGAGAAGCCGCCCGCCGCCGTAAAGTCAGGCCCGGCCCTGCTGCGCCTCGTCGCCCGTGGCACCCCGCAGGTCGTCGGCGTCCGGCAGGAAGACGCCTTCTTCCGGGCCGACCCAGAGCGGCTCGGCCCGCATGAAGCTGCCGATCATGTCGTCCGCCGCGGCCCCGCCCGCATCGGCCGGCGCGGCAGCGGCGGTGAAATCGCTTTGGCTCTCGCCCTCGTAGAGCGCGAAGGGCGCATCGTGGGCCGGGCCCTCCTCGCCGAGCCGCGCCGGGTCGAGGATGTCGCCGTCGGCCTCCACCGATTGCGGGCCGAGATAGATGGCGAGCAGGTCGTCGCCGGCCGGCGCTGCCGCCGACCGGGCCGCCGTCGCCTCGAGGAACCGATCGAGCGAGACCGTCTCGCCGCCCACCTCGAGGCCGGCGAAGGCGTCGCGATTGCCGGCGTAGTCGGCGATCCGCACGACGTCGGCCCCGCCGTCGTCGAGGACCAGGTCCTCACCTTCCAGCCGCGCGCCCAGCGCCGTTGCATCGCCCGGCCCGTCATACCGAAGGCGGTTGCTGCCCTCGTGATCGAAGATCGTGGCCTGGCCCCCTTCGGCGAGCCCGAAGACGTAGAGGTCGTCGCCCTCGCCGCCATGCAGATAGCTCTCGCCGGCGCCGCCATAGAGCACGTCGTCGCCGGCCTCGCCGAAGAGCGCGTCATGCCCCGCCCCGGCATAGAGCGTATCGTTCCCGGTGCCGCCGCGAAGCACGTCGTTGCCGCCGCCAGCATAGAGGATGTCGTCGCCGCCCCCGCCATACAGCAGGTTGTCGCCGTCATTGCCGGCGATGACGTTGGCCTTGCTGTCGCCCAGCACGTCGTGGCCCTCGGTGCCCATCAGCCGGACGTTCTCGATGTCGGGATCGACCTGCTGGCGATAGGCGTTGAGCTCCGGCGAGAACGTCCGGCCCGGCTCGCTGCCCATGACGAACGTCCCGGCCCCGTCCGGGGCCAGCGTGCCGAAGCGACCGCGCAGGGCCGCCCCGAAACCCGAAGCGACCTCGAGCGTGTCGTTGCCGCCGCCGTTGAGGCCGGTGCTCGACTCGCTGGCGATGTCGCGCGGGTCGTTGATCACCAGGGTATCGTCCCCCGTCCCGCCCTCGAGACGGTTGGCGCCAGCCACGCCGTCGAGCCGGTCATCGCCGCTGCCGCCATAGAGGGAATCGTTGCCGGTACCGCCGAAAAGCCTGTCATCACCCTCGTCACCGTAGATGATGTTCTGCCCAGCTCTACCTTCGATTGTATCGTTGCCCGTACCGCCGTGCAAGGTGTCGTTGCCGGTGCCGCCGAGCACGTGGTCGTCGCCGGCACCGGCGAAGACGGTGTTCCGCCCGCCCACGGCGTCGATCACGTCGTTCCCGTCGCTGCCGACGAGATAGTCGTTGGCGCTCGTCCCGGTGATCCGCAGCCCGACCACGCCCTCGTCGAGCGCGCCACCCTGCCCGCTCGACGAGCCGCCGTCACCGCCGGCCTCCGCCTGGCCGTCCGGGCCTTCGCCGTCATCCGCGTAGATCGGCGCAGTGTCGATGAGGCGAGGATCCCCGAGATCGCCCAGGTTCTCCTCACCGTCGACCAGCTCGTCCGTGGCGTAGGTAGGGAGCTCGAAGGGCGCCTCGCTGCCGAAGGCGATGGAGACGTCGCCGATCTCCGGTGGTGCCGGCGGCACCGATTCCGGTTCTGCGCCGCTCTCAGCCGGCTGCATGTCCGACGACGGGTGCGCTGCCCCGGCATCCACCGCGGAGGCCTCGCCCAGGGCGGTGAGCGCCGCCGCATCGATGACGCCGCCGTCGCCGACCAGCGTCGCCGCGGCAGCCGACGAGATGCCGAGCCCCATGGCCGCCAGCGACAGCGCCCCGGTGCCGGCATCGCTGCCGGTGCCGCCGGGTGTCACGTCGCGACCGGCTGGCAGCGACCCGGCAAGCGGCTCGTCCCCGCTCTCGCCGGCCGCCGCGGCATCGCCGCGCAGCACCAGGAGCCCCATGAAGCTCGCCGAGAGCGGCGCACCGAGCGCCAGTGTCCGGGCGTTCGAGCGCCGGTCGACAGGCGCCGGCTCGCCGGTATCGGTTCGCCGCGGCAGAGCTGCGAACGGCTTGCTGCCGCCACCATGCTGGTTCAACATCATCATTCGGTGCTCCCACCCCGACTTTTCTCGGGCGTTGGTGTCACTCGATGACGAGCCGATGGGACCCGGCGGTTGAAGAAGTCAGACGGTGCTTTCCCTTGACGCGGACCATAGCCAGCTAACCGACTAATTTCAAAGGTTTTTTTGGAAATCTCTCATCCTATAGTAGAACGTTAATTGATAAATGCTTAACCAGAGATTTTAGGCTCGGAGCTGAGGAACGAACGGCAATGGACTGGTTCAAAAGGATTTACACGTTTTCAGGACGACTGGCGCCAGGGGTGCCGACCGCGCCCGGACTGGCCCTGATCATGGCGTGCGGCGCCTGCACGCCCGGGGCGGACGGGCCGCTCGAGCCGGCGCGGCCACCGGCGGGCGCCGTGCAGGTGAGTTCCGAGCTCTACATGGTGCCGGCCGGTGCGGACGACAGTGGCTGCCCGATGTTCCAGCCCTGGTCACCGACGCTGATGGTGGTCCAGGCGCTGCACTGGCGCAGCGCCGATGGCAGCTTCACCCTCGACCGGAATGCCGCCGACTGCCCGCCACCGGACTAGGGCCGGCTGAGGTGGCGCCGGGGCCGGCTCAGAAGGGCAGGTGCCAGGCGAAGCCCAGCAGCAGCTCCGGCTCGGCCGATGCATCGTGATCCGGCTCGAGGCGCAGCATCGCCGCCGTCTGCAGGCGCGCCTGGCCGATCTCCCAGCCATAGGTCAACTCGAGGTCGATCTCGCGGCCGTCCGGCGCGAGCTCGGCCTCCTGCCGGGCAAAGTGCACGGCCCCCGTTGCGTCCTGGGCGACCGGGACGTCGAGCTCGGCCGTGCCGGAGTCGACCCGCAGCGGTTGCAGGATCGAGAAGCCCAGCCGGTCCGTCTCCTGCAGCACGTCGCCGGCGGTGAGCCCGAGAGCGAAGGCGCTGCTGCGCAGGGTGCCTGTGCGGGTCAGCATGCCGCTGCCGTCGACCCCGCCGGTCGTCCCGAGCTCCGCCCGGCCGAAGAGCCCGAGCTGCTCGGTGAGCGCCAGCCGGCCGGTCAGGTTGACGTATTGCGTCACCGCACCGTCCAGCGCCAGCGCCCCGCTGCCGCTGCTGCCGAGCGGGCCGGTGGCCTCGTCGAGCACGCCGAAGCCCAGCCGCAGGCTCAGCGCCTCGCCCAGCCGGTGCTCGAGGCCGAGCTCGGCGAGCCGCGCGCCGGCGCTGAGCTCGCCGCTCTCGACCTGGCCCGCCTGCAGCTCGATCGTGGCCGCCCAGGCTTCGCCGAACGAGGTCTCGAGCGCCAGGCCCGCGTCATCGGCGAGGCCGCCGAAGCCATGCCCCGCCGGCAGCACTCGGGTTTCCGTGGCGTCGAGGGCCGCCGTGGGGCCGGCAAAGCTGCGCACCCGGAACCGGTCGCCGAGCTGCATCTGCGCCCTGACGCTCGAGAGATCGCTGCCCGCCAGGACCGTCGACGCCTCGCTGCCGGGCGCCAGCCGGGCGAAGTCGACCGAGAGCCCGCCCGTCTCGGTCCGCTCCATCTCGTTCGGTCGCTGGCGATCGACGAAGCCGCCAAGCGCCGGGCCCGCCCTCTGCCCCGTTCCGTCACCGTCGCCACCCATGTCGACCGTATAGCCGCGCCCGTAGGCATCGAGCGCCAGCACCGGCCCGACCGCCAGTCGCCCTTCGCCGAAGGCCGTGCCCAGTGCGAGGCCGGATGTGGCCACGGGTGCGGCCGCCCCGCCGCCGGCCGCCACCGGCACGCTGAGCGCGCCCACCGGTGCCAGCGCCCGGTCGAGATCGAGCAGGCCGCGGCCGTAGATGGCGTCGGTGCCGGGGGCGCCCAGGTCCCGGGCGGTGCCAAGCAGGATATCGACCACCTCGTCCGCGGCGAGATAGGGCGCCGCATCGAGCACCGCGGCTGCGGCCCCGCTCACCAGCGGTGTGGCGACCGAGGTGCCGGAGGCCAGCACGGTGCCGCCGCCGGCACCCGTGGTCTGCAGGTTCTCGCCGGGCGCCACGATGAAGACCTCGGCGGCGCTGCCGGCGCGGTTGCTGAAGTCGCTGATGACGTTGTCGGCGTCGACGGAGCCGACGATCAGGGCCCGGCCGCGCGCGTCGTCGCGGAGCGCGAAGCGGCCCGGATCACGCGGGCTGTTGAGGCCGAGGTTGCCGGCGGCGAGGACGAGGACCGTGTCGGCGGCAGCCGCCTCGGCCAGCGACCGGCGCAGGTCGGTGGCGAGGCTCGGCGCATCGCCGAGGCTGAAGTTGAGGACCCTGGCCCCGTTGGCGACGGCGTAGTCGGTGGCCGTGGCCAGATCGGCCTGGCTGAAGAGGCAGGCGTCCGGGCAGCTCCCGGCGCTGTCCGCGCGTACCACGAGCAGGGTCGAATCGAAGGCGACGCCATGCGTCCCCTGGCCGTTCTTGCGTGCCGCGATCAGTCCGGCCACCGCCGTGCCATGGCCCGACCCGTCGCTCAGGGGACCGCCGCGGACGAGGTCGATGCTCGCCGGGTCAAGCGCCCCTGCGAGGTCGGCGTGGCCCGTGTCGATGCCGGTGTCGATCAGCCCGACCGTGACACCGTTGCCGGTGCCGCCCGCCGCGTAGAGCGTCGCCGCACCGATGCGCGGCAGGGCGCCGCTCGCCCGGTACTCGGCGGTGTCGAAGCTCGCCGGATCGGCGACGAGCGGCAGGTTCAGCCCGGCGAGAGGTGCCGGGCCGCCTGCCCCGCCACCACCGCCCGCCCCGCCACCACCGCCGAGGCAGGCGGTCAGCGACAGGAGGCTGGTGAGGCAAGTGCCGATCACGCGCATGACGAGGTCCCCGGGCCTTGGGGCCGAGACCGACATGCCGCTGACGAGTTGTCCCTGCGACTAAACTATTGGTTGAATACTAGCCTGTCCATCGCTTATCGCACGACCCGCCGCTACCGCAGGAAGGCCGCGAACAGCTCGCGCTCGCCGACGAGGCCGAGCGGCGCGCCGTCGGCCGCCGTCACGAGGAACGGCCCGGCCGCACTTTCCGCCGCCTCCACCAGCCGCCTGAGCGGCGTCTCGCGCGGGCAGCACCAGAGGCCGCGCGTGACCGCGTCGTCGAGGGCGCCGACCGGCAGGGGCGCACCATCCAGCTCTGCCCGGAGCCCGCCCGCCCCGCCCTCGAGGCGGAGCTCGCCGCGGCCGGTCTCGAGCGTCACCGGCAACTCGCCGATCGGTCGCATGACCGTGCCGGCGGTGAGCACGCGCAGCGGATTCACGTTCGCCACGAAGTCCTTGACATAGCCCGTCGCCGGCCGGGTCACGATGGCCTCGGGCGGGTCCGCCTGGACGATCCGTCCACCCTCCATGATGGCGATCTGGTTGCCGAGCTTCAGCGCCTCGTCGAGGTCGTGGCTGACAAAGAGGATGGTCTTGTGCAGCCGCTGCTGCAGCTCCAGGAGCTCGTCCTGCAGGCGGTCGCGGATCAGCGGATCGAGCGCCGAGAACGGCTCGTCCATGAGGAGGATGTCGGCATCGGTCGCGAAGGCCCGGGCGAGGCCGACCCGCTGCTGCATGCCGCCCGAGAGCTCGTGCGCGTGCTTGGTCGCCCAGGCGGAGAGGTTCACCATCTCGAGCTTCTCGGCGACGATGCGCTGCCGCTCGGCGCGGCCCGTGCCGCGCAGCTCGAGGCCGAAACCGACATTCTCCGCGACCGTCCGCCAGGGCAGGAGCGCGAACTGCTGGAAGACCATGGCGATCCGCTCGGTGCGCAGCCGGCAGAGGGTGCGGGCGTCGCAGCTCGGCACGTCGATCTGCCGCCCGCCATCGGCCACCAGCACCCGCCCCCGCGTCACCTTGTTCAGGCCGTTGACGGCGCGCAGCAGGGTCGATTTGCCCGAGCCCGAGAGGCCCATGAGCACGCAGATCTCGCCTTTCGCCACGCTGAGCGTGCAGCCGGCCACACCGAGCACCTGGCCGGTCGCTTCCAGGATCTCCTCGCGGCTGCCGCCCGCCTCGAGCGCCGGCAGTGCCCGTTCCGGCGCGTCACCGAAGACGATGTCGACCGCCTCGAAGGCGACGACTGGAAGTTCCTGCTCAACCACGCCCGCGCCCCCGCTCCGGCTGCTTGCAGACCCGGTCCAGGATGATCGCCAGGATGACGATGGCGAGCCCCGCCTCGAAGCCGCGGGCGATGTT
>CAZGUW010000194.1:0-9336 GCA_964528705.1 uncultured Geminicoccaceae bacterium | reverse complement strand
CCTGATGGGGCGCGCACCCCTGGCCTTCGACCTGCTCTACTGGAACGCCGACAGCACGGCGATGCCGTACATGATGCACAGCTTCTACCTGCGCTGCATGTACCAGGAGAACCTGCTGACCAGGCCTGGCGGCATCACCCTCGACGGCGTGCCGATCGATCTCGGGCAGGTGCGCCAGCCGGCCTTCTTCGTCTCGACCAGGGACGACCACATCGCCCCCTGGCGCTCGACCTTCCGCGGCAGCCGCCTGCTCGGCGGGCCGGTGCGCTTCGTGCTCGGCGGCTCGGGTCACATCGCCGGCATCGTCAATCCCGCCGATTCGACCAAGTACGGCTACTGGACGAGCACCAGCCGGAGCGCCGACCCCGACACCTGGCTGGCGCGCGCCGAGCACCACGAGGGGTCCTGGTGGCCGGCCTGGCGGCGCTGGCTGGAACGGCACGGGGGCGGGACGGTGGCCGCGCGTGATCCGGCGACCGGCAACCTCAAGTTGATCGAGCCGGCGCCAGGTCGCTATGTGCGTGTGCGAAGCATCGATTGAGCCGACGACTTTCGTCGCGCGGCGGCGAATTCTTGGAATAATCCTGACGGACTGGCGTCCATTGCACGTGTCTTGACCGACATCGAGCCGGCCCTCACGCCGGTCCGATCCCGGTCAATGGCTTTTACCGCCCACGATTGGTCCGTCGGCCTCCGGCCGACGGACATTTTCTTCCTCCGCCGTGCTACCCGGCGGCCAGAAAATTCCGACTCGAGCCAGCACTCCGGTATTAACTTCGCTTCCGTCGCAAGATGGACTAATGGGGATGGGACAGAGTTTCAACTGGAATGCGCATGATCTGGCAGCGTGGCAAGATGCGGTCGGAGGCGGCGAGTCAGGCGATCGCCGAGGATCTGGTGGTGCATGTGGCGGCGCTGCGCCGTTATGCGCTCCTCCTGCTCGGCGACTCGGCGGATGCCGACGATGCGGTCCAGGAGACGCTCACGCGGGTGCTCGCCCGGGCCAAGAGCTGGCACACGATCGGCGACCTGCGACCTTATCTCTTCTCGACGCTGCACAACGTCTTCGTCGATTCGACGCGGCGCGAGAAACGCATGGCCACGGACTTCCTTTCCGAGGACGTCCTGGCTTCACTCATCACGCCACCCAGCCAGCAGCAGCGTGTGGAGCTGCGGGACACCGTCGTGGCCCTGGCGAAGCTGCCGAACGAGCAGCGCGAGGTGGTGTTGCTCGTCGGTCTGGAGGGGCTGAGTTATATGGAGGCGGCGGAAGCCCTGGGCATACCTGTGGGAACCGTGATGTCGCGGCTGTCGCGCGGCCGGGAAGTGCTGCGCTCGATGACCAGCCGTGACACCTCGCGCAAGCTTCGAGTGGTGAAATGACGCAAGATCAGATGCGCGTCGATGACGCGCTCGACAATGACCGCCTGTTACGCTTCGTCGATGGTGCGCTCGACGACGACCAGCGCGTGCAGGTGCTGACGGCGCTGGCCTCGCGCCCGGAGGCTGTGGCGAAGGTCGAGGCCTACCTGCACCAGAACGCGCGCCTGCGGGCGCTCGGGCAGCATCTGCCGATGCACGACAGCCGCACCTTCCGGCCGGACCTGCAGGCCGAGATCGTGCGCCGGCTGGCCGGCCGGCGGACCCGTATCACGGCTTTCCGCTATGCCGCCGCCGCGGCGGTGGCGCTGACCGTGCTCGCCGGCGGCACGGCGCTGACGCTCGATCGTCTGGCGGGCAGCGGCGCGGGCCTCGGCCTGCAGGCGTCGTCGGGTGCGCCGGAGATCTACTTCCCGTTCGGGACGACGCAGCTGGCGTCGGGCGAGCCCTCCGGCCTAGCCACCCAGGCCGACGCCACGCCGACCGATCTCGCGTCCATCACCTGGCTCGCCGGCCAGGTGCCGGGCCTCCAGCTGAGCGCTCCGGAGCTCGACGGGATCGGCCTGCATCTCGTCCGCGGCGAGACTCTCGACGCCAACCGGGCGCCGGCGATCCGCCTGATCTACGCCGACGAGGTCGGCAGCCGGGTGGTGCTCTATGCGGGCGTCGCCCGCTCCAATGCCGACCACGTCTTCCGCCTCGTGCCCGAGGGGCATCTCTCCCTGCAGTGGCGCCGCGGGCCGATGATCTTCGCGCTCGTGGCACCGACCGACAGCCCCCAGCTCTCGTCGATCGTCGAGCTGGTCGGCAAGGGTGTGGCGCAGGCGCAGCCGCGCGAGACGGCCGAGCCGGCGCCGGCGCCGGCGGCGACGCCGACCGAGGGCGGGCCGATCCAGGCGATCGCCGTGCCGGCGGCGCGGCCCAGCCCGGAACTGCCGAAGGCGCCAGATCCAGCTCCTGCGGCGACCGCCACGACCACCGGCGACGGCGTGATCACGCCACCGGCGCTGCCCGACGCGGACAAGGTCAACGAGCCCAAGCCACTCTGACCGGTTCTCCGTCCCGGCCGATTTTGACCTGCATCAAGACCGGCCGCGCCAGGTGCCGCTAGCCTCGCTCCCCTGAAGCAACGTTGCGCCGGCGAGCCTCGCCGGCTGGGGGATGCCCATGGCCGCGCCCGCCCCGATGTCCGTCCGGCCAGTCGACGGGCCGCCCGACCTGCTGGCCGAACCGCCGGCCGAACTGCCGATCGACCAGCTCGGCCGGCTGTTCGAGGCCGACCGCGTGCCGCGTTACACGAGCTATCCGACGGCCCCGCATTTTCGGCCCGACATCGGGCCCGGGGCGGCGGCGGACTGGCTCGCGTCGGTGCCCATGGACGAGGCGGCCTCGCTCTATCTGCACGTGCCGTTCTGCCGCCAGCTCTGCTGGTATTGCGGCTGCACCACCCACATCACCCGGCATGCCGGCCGGATCAACGCCTATGCGCAGACCCTGGCGCACGAGCTCGACCTCGTGGCCGGCCATCTGCCGGAGCCCGTCCCGCTCGCCCATCTGCACTGGGGCGGCGGCACGCCCTCGAGCCTCGGCACCGCCGATCTCACCATGCTGATGCGGCGGATCGACGAGCGCTTCGGCTTCACCGCCGATGCCGAGCGCGCCATCGAGCTCGATCCGCGCTTCGTCTCGAGCGAGCTCGCCGAGTGCCTGGCCAGCATCGGCATCAACCGGGCGAGCTTCGGCATCCAGTCCTTCGACCCGGCAGTGCAGCGCGCCATCAACCGCATCCAGAGCGTCGACACGACGCGCCTCGCCCTCGAGCGGCTGCGCGGCGCCGGGATCGGTGCGGTCTCCTTCGACATTCTCTACGGCCTGCCGCGCCAGGACGTCGCGAGCGTGCTCGATACGGTCGACAGCGTGGCGGAACTGGCGCCCGGGCGGGTCGCCGTCTTCGGCTATGCCCACCTGCCGACGCTGAAGAAGCACCAGGCCATGATCCCGGGCGAGCTCCTGCCGGATGCGGCCCAGCGCCTCGCCCAGTTCGCGGCGCTCACCGAGCGGCTCGAGGCGCATGGCTACGTGGCGATCGGCCTCGACCACTTCGCCCGCCCGGACGATCCGATGGCGCGCGCCCTCGGGGCGGGCCGGCTGGAGCGGAACTTCCAGGGCTACACCACCGACCGGGCGACGACGCTCATCGGCGTCGGCGCCTCGGCCATAGGCAGCTTCAGGCAGGGCTACCTGCAGAACCATGTCGACCTGAAGGCCTGGCGGGCGGCGATCGCCGAAGGCCGCCTGCCGATCGCCCGCGGCCGTCGGCTGAGTGACGACGACCGGCATCGCCGGGCGATCATCAACCGCCTGATGTGCGAGGGGCGGGCCGATCTCGGGGTGATCGCCGATGCGCATGGTGCGGCCGTCGTCGAGCCGGAGCCGGTGCGTTTCGCCCGGCTCGTCGAGCTCGGCATCGCCCGCCGCGAGGGTGACCTGATCCTGGTGCCGGCCCGTTACCGGCCGCTGCTGCGCCTCGTCGCCGCCTGCTTCGACAGCTATCTGGCACCGGGCCAGGCCCGGCATTCGCTGGCGGTCTGACCGGCCGCTCAGCCGGCGACGGCGCCCCGAAACCAGGCGAGATCGATATTGCCGCCGCAGAGGATGACGGCGACACGCCGGCCGCGCTGCCGTTCGCGCTCCTGCAGGAGGCCGGCGAGCGGGGCGGCACCGGCGCCCTCGGCGAGGTTGTGCGTGTCCGTCCAGTAGGCGCGGATCGCGTCCACGATCTCCGCCTCGCCGAGCTGCAGGATGCGCGCCGCCCCGGCCCGGATCACGGCCAGGGCCTCGGCCGCGGGTGCGCGCACCGCCATGCCATCGGCGATGGTCGTGGCCGGCGGCGTGGTGACCGGCCGCCCCTCGGCGAACGAGAGCGCATAGGCCGGGAACCGCTCGCTCACCACGCCGACGATCTCGGTCTCGAGGCCGAGCAGGTCGCGGGTGCGGATCAGCCCCGCGATCCCGGAGCCCAGCCCGATCGGCACGTAAACCGCATCGAGGTCGGCAACGGCGGTGAACAGCTCGAGCGCGTAGGTGGCCACCCCCTTGACCAGAGCCGGGTGAAAGGACGGCAGCAGCCAGGCGCCGGTGGCCAGGGCGAGTTGCTCCGCCTTCGCGCGCGCCGCATCGAAGTCGGCGCCGTGCTCGATCAGCTCGGCGCCGAAGGCCCGCATCGCCGCGTTCTTCTCCCGGCTGTTGCCTTCGGGCACGACGATCGTGGCCCGGATGCCGTGCCGTGTGGCGGCGAAGGCCACGCTCTGGCCATGATTGCCACGGGTCGCCGAGACCACCGCCCGGACATCGGGATGCGCCCGCCGCAGCCAGTCGAGATAGATCAGGCCGCCGCGCACCTTGAAGGCGCCGGTCGGAGTGTGGTTCTCGTGCTTGACCCAGACCTCGGCGCCGGCCCGCTCGGCGAGCAGGGGCCAGGCATATTGCGGCGTCGGCAGCACCGCCGCATGAACGAGGTCGGCTGCCTCGTGCAGCGCGTCGAGGGAGAACATGGGCCGGCTCCGGGCAGCGAAGGGAGGCCTTTCCTAGCCGGGCGCCGGCACCGGGGCCAGCCGCCCGGTCAGGCCCGGGCTTCGCCGGCCCTGCAGGCAGCGCGGGCCGGACGCGGTGTCAGCGCCAGAAGGGCTTGTTGGTCTCCCGGCGCGCTTCCGCCCGGGAAACGCCGATATCGCGCAGCAGGTGATCGTCGAGCTCGGCGAGGCTGCTCCGTCCGCGCGACCGCAGCATCGTGCGGCCGAGCCAGGCCAGGAGGCCGGCGAGCCCGGCCGGCCGCTTGCCCATCTCCAGGACGAAACGGTGACCGATCGAGACGAACTGCACGCTCTTCATGGCGAATCCCCATAAGCCGCATCGACGGGCACCGGCTCCAGCCGACACCCCGCGGCAATGACGCGCCTCTACTGCGCCGCCGCCCGGCGGGGAGCAGTGACTATTGCCACAAACCCGCAAGTTGCCTCAGCGCCAGAACGGCTTTTCGATCTCCCGCCGGGCCGCGTCGGGCGTGACCCCGATGTCGCGCAGCAGGCGGTCGTCGAGCGCCGCCAGCTGCCGCCGGCTGCGCGCCTTCACGAGCCAGGCCCGGAGCCGTCCCGCCAGCGAGGCGAGCCCCTGCGGCCGCACGCCTGTCGGCCAGTTCGCCGCTTCCACGCTCATCGCCGTCTCCTCGTCCGCTCGAGATCGCGGTGCTGCCCCGCACCGCCCGTCCGCCGGAACATCGGGCGATCGTGCGGCCGAGTCGTGCCGCAACGCTTCGGCCGATGCCGAAGTGTCACCGGCTGACTGCAGGCGATGGCGAGGCTATGTTGGGGCGATGAGCAGCTTTCCGGGCGAGGCATCGCTGGCCGAGATCGGCGCCGTCATCGGCGACCCCGGCCGCGCCCGCATGCTGGTGGCCCTGCTGGGCGGTGAGGCGCTGCCGGCCGGCGAGCTCGCCTGGCAGGCCGGGGTCAGCCCGTCGACCGCGAGCGGCCATCTGGCGCAGCTGGTGCGCGCCGGTCTGCTTGCCGTGCTGAGCCAGGGCCGGCACCGCTACTATCGGCTGGCGACGCCGGATGTCGCCCGGCTGCTGGAGACGATGCTGGCGGTCGCGGCGACACAGGCGGCGCCACGCCACCGGCCGGAATCACCGCGCGACGCGGCGCTGCGCCAGGCGCGCACCTGCTACGACCATCTCGCCGGGCGGTTGGGCGTGGCCATCGCCGACGGCCTCGTCGCGGCCGGTCACCTCACGCTCGGCGACGGGGCGGCCGTGCTGCAACCGAGCGGCCGGCGGCTGCTGGAGGAGCTCGGTGTCGATCTCGGCCGTTCCACCGCCTGCCGGGCCTGCCTCGACTGGAGCGAGCGACGGCACCACCTGGGCGGTGCCGTCGGCACGGCGATGAAACGTCGTTTCTTCGCGCTTGGCTGGGTCGAACGCCTGCCGGAGACCCGGGCCGTCCGGCTGACGCCCGCCGGCGGCGAGGGGCTGAGTCGCTCGCTCGGGCTCGATCCGACGCCTTTCCTCGCGGCACCGGTATCACCCAGCAGCGGTCAGTCGGCCTCGGCCACCACCTCAAGCTCGAGCTGAACCTCGTGACCGACCGCGGTGGCGCTCGCCCAGTCGCCGCGGCCGACGCCGAAGGTGGTGCGGTCGAGCTCGAGCGTCCCTGTGGCCACCGCCCGGTCGCCGTCGATGGTGATCGTCATCGGCAGCACGACGGGCTCGGTCAGGTCGCGGATGGTGAGCTCGCCCGCGACGTCGTAGCCTTCGCCGCCGGTGGCGGTGAAACCGGTGCTGACGAAGCGGGCCGTCGGGTAGGTGGCGGAATCGAACCAGTCCGCGCCCTCGATCCCCGCGTCGCGCTCGGCGTTGCCGGTGTCGACGCTCGAAATCTCGATCACCGCCTCGACCGAGGCCGTGTCCAGGGCCGCCGGATCGAAGCTGATCGTGGCCGTGAATGTCTCGAAGCTGCCGGTCACGGCCGAGCCCATCTGGCGGAAGGTGAAGGCGAGGCTGCTCTCCGCCTCGATCATCCGCCAGTCCCGGGCGGCGGCCGGCCAGGCCGTCAGGCAGATCAGGAGGGCGACGGGCAGGCGCATCTCTTCAACTCCTTCGTGGCAGCAGCATGCGTTTGAGGACGGAATCGCGGCTGATGAAATGGTGCTTGAGGGCACCCAGGACGTGGAGGGCGAGGCAGAGCATCAGGAGCTTGCCGGCGATGTCGTGCACCGCGCGCAGCACCTTCGCCAGCATCTCGTTGGCGCCGACCAGGTCCGGCACGGTGAAGTAGCCGAACCAGTTGGCCGGGCTCGCGGCGGCCCCGGCATAGAGCCAGCCGCTGAGCGGGATCACCACCAGGAGCACGTAGATGCCGTGATGCACCGCGGTGGCGACCACGCTCTCGAGCCGGCCCATGCCTTCCGGCAGAGCCGGCACGCCGTTGAGGCGGCGCCAGGCGAGCCGGGCGAGGACCAGCACCAGCACGGTGAGCCCGAGCGACTTGTGCAGCGCATAGGCCTCGAACATCGCCGGGCTGAGCGGCAGCTCGACCATGGTGAGGCCGAGCCAGAAGAGCCAGAAGATCAGCACCGCCATGCCCCAGTGCAGGGCCCAGTGGACGAGGCCGTAGCCATCCGGCGAGTTGGTCAGGCGCATGGTCGGTCCCCGTCCGCTGGAGTGTCGTTCAGTCGACGAGCGGCTTCGGCCGCAGGAGCTCCGCCTCGATCACGAGCTCGACCTCGTCGCTGATCATCGGCACCAGCATGTCCATACCGAAGGCGGAGCGCAGGACCGTGCCGCGCGCCGAGAAGCCGGCCACCTCCGTGTCCGCGTAGTCGGGCACGAACGCGCCGAGCTGATGGTCGCCAAGATAGTTGAGGGTGACGTCGAGCACGACCGGCACCGTGGTCTCGCGAATCGTCAGGTCGCCGGTCACCTCGGCCGTGGTGTCGGAGGTCGGCACGACCTCGGTGCTGACGAAGCGGATCTCGGGCGCGCTCTCGACGGCGAAGAAGTCGTCGCCCTTCAGGTGCCCGTCGAGCGCCTCGACGCCGGTGTGCAGGCTCGCAGCATCGATCACCACCTCGACGCGGCTCCTCGCCGGATCCTCGGTATCGAGCGCCAGCTCGCCGGTGAAGCCTTCGAAGGCGCCGAAGGCGCGGCTGTTGCCGAGATGGCTGTAGGCGAACTGGATCTCCGTGTGGCCGGGGTCGAAGGTGAAGACCTCCTCGGCCGCGGCCGGGCCCGCGGCCAGCAGGAGGACAGCGAGCGGGAGGGCGCCGCGGGCGGGAGTGAAACCGAACTGCATATCTGTGACTCCGGTCAGGGGAAGGGGCTTTGCTCGAGCCTCATCTGGTTCACCGACCGGGAGGGCGACAGGCCACGTCCGCAAACGCTTTGTTTCCGCTTCGTCGACAGTCGCGCCGGCAGTGGCCCGGCGCCGCAGCCGCGGGGATGCACATGGACAGCCCATGGCCGCGCCGTTAAGAGGACGTGGCTGCAATGCACCAGGCGTTGCGGACGTGGCGACCAATGCCCGATCGACGGATCGGGCCGTTTTGTCTGGGCATGCCCGATCGACGGATCGGGCGATTGGTGCGGGGACGGCGACATATGTCGGGTTTCGAGTGGTTCTTGCTGATCCTGATCATCGGCTGCGGCGCGGCCGGTGTCGC
The DNA here is from genome assembly GCA_964528705.1 of uncultured Geminicoccaceae bacterium. GTDB lineage: Bacteria > Pseudomonadota > Alphaproteobacteria > Geminicoccales > Geminicoccaceae > SLRI01. Next base: position 741 of record CAZGUW010000194.1, on the reverse strand, counting down.
ATACGGGATAATGACACGACAGATCATTCTGGCCTTGCCGACCGGCACGCCGCGGATGCAGGAGATCGCCGCCGCCGTGCAGGAGGGCGCCCAAGCCTACCTGAACCGCCAGTACCGGACGATCGCCATGGTCGGCGTCGTCGTCTTCATCCTGCTCACCGTCTTCCTCGGCTTCTCCGTCGGCATCGGCTACCTGATCGGCGCCGTGCTCTCGGGCCTGACCGGCTATATCGGCATGAACGTGTCGGTCCAGGCCAACGTCCGCACCGCCCAGGCGGCCTCGGGCACCAACGGCCTCGCCGCTGGCCTCGACGTCGCCTTCAAGGCCGGTGCCGTCACCGGCATGCTGGTGGTGGCGCTCGGCCTGCTCGCGGTCGCCGTCTACTACGGCATCCTGATGGTCATCGGCGTCGAGACCCGCACGATCCTCGAGGCCCTGGTCGGCCTCAGCTTCGGCGCCTCGCTCATCTCGATCTTCGCCCGGCTCGGCGGCGGCATCTTCACCAAGGGTGCCGATGTCGGCGCCGACCTCGTCGGCAAGGTCGAGGCCGGCATTCCCGAGGACGATCCCAGGAACCCGGCCGTCATCGCCGACAATGTGGGCGACAATGTCGGCGACTGCGCCGGCATGGCCGCCGACCTGTTCGAGACCTATGTGGTGACCGTCGTCGCCACCATGGTCCTTGCCTCGATCTACTTCGCCGGCGGAGACCGCGTCATGGAGATGATGATCTATCCCAT
>CAZGUW010000193.1:8598-9350 GCA_964528705.1 uncultured Geminicoccaceae bacterium | reverse complement strand
GAAGTCGAGGCAGCGGCCATGCGGCGCGCCGATCGGGAAGACCTGCGTCTTGCCGTTGAGCCGGAGCCCCAGCTCGCCATGCGCGAACCCCTCGATCGCCCTGCGCGCCTCGTGCAGCTCGCCCTTGTCCGGCCCGAGCAGCACGAAGTCGTCCATGTAGCGGGCATAGTGCCGCCAGCGCAGCTCCTGGCGCACGAAGCGGTCCAGGTGGTCGAGATCGATGTTGGCGAAGAGCTGGCTCGAGAGGTTGCCGATCGGGATCCCGCGCGGCAGCAGCGCGCCGGGCTCGGCGGCGCTGTCGATGATCTCGTCGACCAGCCAGAGCGTGTCCCGGCAGGCGACGTGCCGTCGCACCAGGCGCTTGAGCACGTCGTGACAGATGCTCGGGAAACACCTGGCGATGTCGCCCTTCAGCGCGCAGACGCGGCCGTGCTGGCGGAGCACCCGGCGCATCATCACCTGCGCCTGGTCGGCGCCGGCATGGGTGCCCTTGCCGACCCTGCAGGCATAGCTGTGCCGGTCGAAGCGGGCTTCCCAGATCGGCTCGAGCACGGCGACGAGCGCGTGCTGGACGATGCGATCCTTGATCGGCAGCGCCGCGACGACGCGCCGCTTCGGCTCGAAAACCTCGAAGAGGCGATAGGGGCCGGTGCGATAGGTCCGCTGGAGAAGGCTCTCCTGGATGGCGAAGAGGTTCGGCTCGAGATCCGCCTCGAAGGCGTCGAGCCTCGGCGCGATGATCTGGTTCATCG
>CAZGUW010000193.1:0-8588 GCA_964528705.1 uncultured Geminicoccaceae bacterium | reverse complement strand
CATGCAAGGCCGGGAAGGGCGTGACCTGGTCGAAGAGGCCGGAGCACGCCCTCATGAGGCGGCCGGGCCGGACGGTCCCCGCAGGTACTGGCCCGACCCGGCCTCTTCATGTTTCGGCACCTGGCCGTGGAGTGCCGGCCCTTTCGAGGGTGTGCTGGACGCCGGCCCTTGAGCCGGCGCCTTCCGACGGTCCCCGAGAGCGGGGCGGAAGCCGATGTTCGTGTTCGCGTTGCCCCGCGAGTTGTTCAGGTTCAGGGCAGCGACGCCCGCGTTCGACCCGTTGTTCCAGTTCCCGCCGCGGATCGGCAGGCGCTTCAGCCGGTATGCCGGCACCCCCTCGTTGCGATCGCAGCCAGCCGCCGACCATGCGGCCGATCTCGTCGAGCTGGCGCGACCACGTCTCGTATTTTGCGATGTCGATGTAGCGCAGGCCATGCGCCAGGCGCACCTGTGAACGGAGAAGGTCGAGCTCGACGTCCAGGTCCTGCAGCGTCGTCTTCTTGTAGTACCGCCGGTTGCAGGTGACGACCAGGCGGAGCAGCCGCCAGAGCGCGGTGCGGATCTCCGCCGCCAGGACATGCCGCTCATGCTTCGGGAACTGCCGCAGCGCCACATAGCTCCAGGCGAGGCAGTCCTCGACCTTGGCCTTGATCTTGAGATCGTCGGACACCGTTCGCTGTCGCTCACTAGGCAGATGGCCACGCTGCAGATGATCAGATCACGAAAGCGGGGCGGAAGCCGAGGCTCGTGTTCGCGAGGCCCCGCGAGGTGCTCAGGTACAGGGCAGCGACGCCCGCGCTCGACCCGTTGAGCCAGTGCCCGCCGCGGATCGGCAGGCGCTCGCCAGAGTTGCTGAACCAGCTATGACCGACCGTCGGGACGCTCGACGACCAGGGGAAGAGCCCCACGCCGATCAGCATCGGCGGCACCGGCGAGATGGCGCCGGCACCGATGCTGCGGAACCACGATGTCGCGCCCGAACCGGCCTGCGTCGTGCTGAGGTAGACCCCGCTGTCGGTCGAATACTTGAGCGTGTCGGACGTCCCCGGATCGACCAACGTGCCGTCGGCGAGCATCGCCCGCCAGGCGGTCGAACTGACGCTGTGGTCGGCATGGACGCCGGCCGAGGCAGGGATGACCTGGATCTCCCAGTCGACGATCCGCGCCCGGCTCGACCACTCCCAGACATTGCCGACCAGGTCGAAGACCCCGCCGGCGGTGCCGTCGTGCGACCAGGCCAGCAGCTGCCCGCCGCCATCGGCGACAGCCCGCCGGCTGGTCAGCGTGCGCCCGTAGCTGCCCTGATCGGAACCGGTCACCGGCAGGGCGTCACTGCGGATGCCGACCTCGCTCGCCACCTGGTCGCTGCGACCATGCTGGCTGTTGCCGGTCGGGTTCGCCTTGCCCTTGCCTGCCCAGGCCGCCTGGCTGATCACCATCAGCACATGCCACTGCGCCTGGGTCATCAGCGTCCAGCCGGCACCCATGGCCTCGCAGGCGGCGAGGCTGTTGTCGAAGTTGATGACCGCCGCCGGGTCCATGCCCAGCTCGCACCGGGCGACACCCTCGACGACCGACGTCGCCAGCGACTGCGGGACGAACAGCCGCGACCCGCCGAGCAGCGCCTCGGTCCATGCCACGTCCTGCACCGCCTCGGCGATCCCGAGCGCCGTCGCCGCCGCCCGGTAAACCGCCTCGGTCGGCTCGTAGCAGCTCACATAGCTGCCGTCCGAGGCCGGGATCAGCCAGGGGCCGGGAGGTAACTGCCCCGCCCCCCAGCCGAGCTCGAGCGTCCCGAAGTCCATCGCCCTACCCCTTCGCCTCGAGCGCCGTCGTCACGATGCCGCGGCGGTGCGGAACCAGTCGCCGGCGTTCACGCCCACCGTCAGCCGGCCCATATACTGTGTCCACCGATGCGCGTTTGGCGCGGCCGGCACGGTGACATTGGAGTCCCCCGTCGCGTAGCGGAAAGCCGTGCCCTCGGTCTCGTGCATGGTCACCGCCACGGTCCCAAGTGGGAACTGGACGGCGGCGGCGCCGATCGTCACATCGAGCGGGATCGCCGTCGTGATGTCGGCGATCTGCCCGACCGAGTCGTTGTTGACCGGCGCCCCTGTCGCCGGCATGGGCCTCAAGTTCTTGATGATTGTCAGATGGACGGCCATCGCCTGGCTCCTTGATGAGCGGCCGGGCGTGGCCCAGCCGGCGTGAAGAACATGCTCGCCGGCGGCGAAGCGTCGACGCCAGCCGAGGCCGAAGGGCCTCTCCTGCGTTCACGGATTGGGGTTCGTTTCGACAGAGCGGATCGCCGCTGGTGGTCAATCCTCGGGGCCGGACTGCACAGGTCGCCCGCCACCCCGTCGCACCAGCCACTCGATGTTCGTCCTGATGGCCTCGAGGTCCTCGATGCTCCTGATCCGCCTCCATCTACAGCACTCCCGATCGCATTGGCGCTCGATGTCAGAAGGCAGGCGTCAATCGGGGAGCTGGAGCGCCGGGATACGACCGAAAGGGACGTAGGCGGTCCCGGGCCGCGGGCGGGCGCGATCTTCCCGCATCTCGCCGCGCATCTCCTGAAGGATCGCTCGCGTGTACTCGGTTTGACGATCCATCTTGGCGTCGATGTTCTGGGTGATCCGGACCACGACCTCGACATTCGCCTCGAGCGAGGCCAACCGCTCGCGATTGACAGACATCCGCTCCTCGAGGGACGACTGCCGGTCCACGAACCCGCTGATGTCGGCGTCGAAGTCTTCGCGCGTGGCGTTCAGCACCTGGGCCATGGCGTCGATCTGAGCCTGGGTCTCGCCCTGCGTTTTGGTCCATGTGATGGCGCCACCGGCAACGAGGATGAACAGCGTCCACATGATACCGAGCCCGAGGCGGCGCGGCATCACGATGTACCCGGCAGGGTCATTCGGGAGTTCGCTCTTCTGCATCATGCTCCCCCTTCGGCAACTGATCTCCTCGTCTCTCGAGCCGCCACGCAATGTTGAACGACAACAGGCCGGCGAGACCGACAACGGTCAGCTCCGACATTGGGTCGATCCACGCGAAGACTTCGAACTTGCGAAGTTGCGGGCGCCTCCATCAATCGTTCAGCTTGTCGAGCCACCGGGCCCCGACAGCCATCAGGATCGCCGCGAACGCGTCGGCCGCGGGGCACGGTGGCCATGTCAGGCTCCCGTCACTGAGGTTCGGTAGAAAGCGACACCAACGTCGGCAGCGCTCCAGTTCGGCGGGCTTTCGACCGGGTAGACCGGGGCCGTGTTCGTCGCGATGCCGCCCGGGTTGGTGATCGTCCCGCTCACGCTCCGGTACTGGATGTCGCTCGGCGAATAGGTGTAGGTGCCTTGCGTGAACGGCGCCTCGTTGACCCTGAGATTGCCGGTGATGTTCTGGATGATGTACTCGAGGCCGGCGACGAAGGGCGAAGGCGAGGCATTGCCGGAAACGACAGCCGTCCCGGGATGGTTGCCCTTCGGGACTTCAAGGGTCGGCGTGACGACATTGCGGATGGTGTGGCCGCGGCCGAACATCTTGATGATGTCGTCCGTCCGGCAGCGCTCCACCCGGCAACGATTGGCATGCCGCAGAGCCAGCTGATTGGATCGGCGCAGGACGACATCGACTATGAGCATCTCGGCGGACTTCGCTGAGATGACCTCGCGTTCGATCCTGCGATCCTCGACCAGACACTCACGAATGACCATGCGCGATGGCATGTCCTGCATGGTCGACAGGCCGCCCTTGATGAACTCGCCACCATTGCCGCTGTTCGTGTCGGAGTCGTAGTCGTGGCAACGGACGACCTCGCAATCGACGGCGCTCTCGGCCCGGAGCTCGATGGCAATCCTTGAGGTTTTCAGGTCGCAATACATGACCCTCATGCGCGGCCCCTCGAGCCGGACCGCCTGCAGCGCACTGCTCCCCTTGTTGTTGATGGTCACGCCGCACAGGGCGATGTCGTGACCCAGGAGCCGCGTCGTCCCATTGAAGGTGATGTTGTCGGTCTTCACCTTGGGCTTCAGGATCAAGGGCAGCGCCTGGTTGCCACGCGTGAGATTGAAGATCCCGTTGTAGGGGCCGCCCGTCAGCAGCAAATGCGCCCCGGCCGGCGTGCTGCCTGCCTGCCCGACTGACTGGAGGGTGGCCGGGGTCACGTCGATCTCGGCCGTCGGCGACGGCAGGGAATGATCGCCAAGATCAGGCGGCGGCGGCTCGACCGGAGGGGAGCCCCCGTCGAGCGGCCAGAGCTTCACCCCGGCGTGCCACATCTCGAACGAGCCGTCGCCGTAGTGGATCACGCCGTCAGGCAGGTAGAGAGACACTATGCAGTCCGCCGCAGGACAACGGCCGCACCGGCGATATTGTCGTTCCCGCTCTCGGTGTAGGAGAACGAGTAGGTATCGCCAACGTCGTCTGCATCGTCGGTGACGAACCCGGAGAAGAAATCGAGCGTCGAGCCGTAGCTCGCCTGATGATCGTTGTCGGCCAGGGGCGCGCCCGGCACTGTCATCGAGCCGCTGTCGACCAGGGCCGTCGTCACGACTAGGACGTCCGACGCCGCAAAGGTGATCTCCGATTCCTCTACGGCCTGCAACGCCATCGGCGTCGTCGCCGCCCCGTCCGTGTCGGAGCCGACGACCTCGAACTCGCCCTTGATCAGGTAGACATCCGCCGCGTGGATCCAGCTGTCGGCCGATCCGGCGTAGTAGAGCGTGAGATCGAACGATCCGTCGGCAGACTTCGCCGAAACCGGGATCGACAGGATCTGCACCCTTGCCCTTCGATCGCCGCTGCCGCCACCACCCTGCACCGAAGTCTCGAGGAGCTCGACCGTGCCGAGCGTGATCATCGCCGACGCGGCGGCTGTATCGATGAGAGGCCCGCTGCTGTGCTTGGAACCGGCGCAGATCAGAAGCCTATCGCCGGCGCTGATCGACGCCGAGCTGAGGCCGGATATGACGAAGGACGACGCCGTGGCGCTGATGCCGTCGCCGCCCAGGTAGCTGATCTCGAGTGTGGCCGGCTGCTGCACGACCCAGAGAAAGTCCGGGTCCTGCTGCTGCTCCGTAGTGAGCGAGTTGAAGTCGGCCTGCGAGATCACGCGAACCTTGGCCGCCGTAACATCCTCGGGCATCCACTCCGGATCCGGCGTCCCCTCGGGATCGAGATGGGCCCAGGCACCAGAGTCCGTCAGCACGCGGCCCGTTGGCGGGCCCGGTGCCGCGACCGCGCCAGGCGTGTCGGCTGTGAAGAGAGCCGGGCTCTGGGGGAATGAGGCGAGCGCCGTGTTGATGGCGTCGATCCACTCCGCGAGCGTGCCGCTGTCATGGGTGACGTCATCTGTCGAAGGATTGGGGCGGGCCAGCGGCCCCCGCTCGAACTTCAGACCCTCGGCGTCGGTCGACTGGCAGATCAGCAGGATGAAATCCCGGTGCCGCTTCAGCGTCGCGGTGCCGCTGCCGTCGGCGTCGAGGCCGCTGACGGTCACCGTCCTGATCGAGGTGTCGCCCTTGGCGATGCCGACGATGTCGCCGGGCAGCCAGCCGGCATTGCGGTCGACGGCGACCGTGCAGTTCTGCGTCAGCGCCCCGCCGCCCGACGTGTCACCGACCTTGATCCAGCGATGCCTCGGATTGGTCGGTGAGACATTGAACGTGCCGCCGGGCAGGAACTGCGTCGCCGCGTCCGTCACCGGGTCGGCCTCGAAGATCGCCCGCCCGTCGGCGAAGGCCCGGGCGATCAGCTCGCCCGCGGCGTTGCGGGCGGCCGACACCAGGGCCCCGGCCGGGATCGGGTCGGCGGCGGCATAGTGCTCGATCGTGTCGGTGGTCTCGCCGAAGGTCGTGACGACCTTGTAATAGCCGGGATCGAGATAGGCGGTGATCCGCCCGTCGCTGTCCGAGACGAGCGGCTGGTCGGCGGCCGAGCCCGCCCCCATGCTGGCATACACGGCGACCGGCGTGCTCGTGCCGGGCTGGTAGAACCGCAGCTCGGCGCCGGCGACCGGCAGCCCGTCGGCACCGCGGACGACGCGGACCAGCTCGTGCCGGGCGCTCACTCGGGCGCATCCGAGAAGACGTAGCCGCGCGAGCAGGGCCAGATGTTCGGCCCGCCGGTGCAGACCTGGACGTTGCGGACGCCCGAGGTGTCGGCGGCATTGCCGATCCGGTGCTCGATCGTGACCACGTCACCGGCGACGATGTCGGTCACGTCCTGCGACTCTGCCGCCCAGGAGCCGCCCTGTGTCGTCACGTCGCCGACCTGGACGCCGTTCAGCATCACCCGTGCGCTCGAGTTGGAGCCCTGCGAGCCGCCGCTCCGGCTGTGCTCCCATTTGACCCGGCAGGCGCCCCGCTGTGCCAGGGTAATGGAGAAGGCTTCCTCGTAGCTGCCGGACTGCGTCGTTACCAGGTCGGGCCGGTCGAAGCGGACCACGTCGCCGACCGTCAGCTCGGTCAGGGCGTGGATGTCGATCCGCGGCGCTGTCGGCGCGCCTTCGGCGATGGCCTTGGGGTTGTCCCTGAAGGCGGTCGCCGTCTGCGACGTCGCGATCCGCCCCTGCTGGACCTCGACGTCGGCGATCTCCCGGTAGCCGGTCATCCGTCAGGCCCAGGCGAAGCCGACCGAGCCGTCGGGCATCAGCCCGTCGTTGTCGGCCCAGAACATGAACATCTCCCGCTGCTCCTCCGTCGCGTCGTTCCAGTGCAGGCCAAGAAGCTCGTCGGGCGCCCAGATGACGAGGCGGCGCGAAATGAAAACGCTTTCGCGCAGCTCGATCTTTACCCCGTATTTCGTCGGCGCCTCGCTGTAGACGCGCGCCCGCACGGTCTCCGCCTCGCCGGTCACCCCCTCGGCCTGGCGGGTGGCGATGTCGACGAGATCACCGAGCTCGAGCCCGACATCCTTGATCGCCAGCTCGACCTCGATCGAGCGCCGCACCCGCGCGAACGTCACGACCAGGCGGCGGGCGAAGCTGAGCACGTTGGGCTTGGCGCCCGATGGATGCCAGCGGCTGTAGATCGTTTCCACCTTCGGGCTCTGATACTCGTTGGCGCCGGCCGATTCCTCGTCGGTGTCGATCAGCACCCGCCGGTAGTTGCCGTTCTCCTCGAGGGAAACGGTCGGGTCGCGCTGGCCGTAGAAGACCACGGCCCGGCTGATCCTGTCCTCGGGCCGGTCGTCGACCGAGATCGAGCCGGCGATCGCCGAGGACGCATCGTCGAGCCGCGGGATCGCCTCGCTCGTCAGCGGAAAACGCAGGGCCTTGAGGACCACCAGGTTCGTCCGCTCGGACCAGTACAGGTAGAAGTTCGCATCCCGCTGCAGCTCGTTCAGCAGCTTGTCGGCCTTCTCCGGCTTCGCGATCAGCGCCGACAGGTTCTGCGTCGGCAGATAGGCCTCGAACTCGGCCTGCCACGCGGCATCGTCGATGAAGGCCGGATCGAGCCCGGCCGCCTCGACGAGCACCTCGCGGGCAATCTCCCAGGCCGGCACGTTGATGTAGGTGACGCAGAGCTGCACCGCATCGCCGGCCTTGTGGTCGTCCGGCTCGGTCACCCAGATACCGGCGATGTTCGCCGTGCGGGTGACCGTCAGCGTGTCGCCGTCCCGCGTGAACGCCATGATCTCGTCGCCGACCCGGACATAGCCGGCCGCACCATAGTCTTCGCCGATGCCTTCCGGGGCCAGCACGAAGCTGGTGTCGGAGGCGGTAATGTCCGAGCCCAACTCGCCCGTGCTGTGCCGCGGCCAGACGGCCCGGTCACCGTCCGCGAGCTTGAGCGGGTCTTTGCCGGTGATCGTCCACCCGTCGCCCGCCCGGGCGAACCCGGCAAGCACGAAGCGCCGCACCTCGCAGGAGCCGAGATTGCCGTCGGCCTCGATCCGGTCGAGATCGCCGCGCAGCACCCGCGCCGGCCGGAGCCCGTAATAGGGGTTCCGCGCCCGGAGCTTGCCGAGCATCGTCCCCTGCGCCGCCGGATCGTAGGACCGCAGCGCGGCATAGGGGTCGACGCCCCGGTCATGATGCCGCCCGCCCTTCAGCCGGGCGGTGAACTGCGCCCGCTGGCCGAGCGAGCGGCCGGGATCGATGATCCCGCCTCTGAGCGAGACGCTCTCGAGATAGGGCCAGGCCTCGAGCCAGGGCGGCAGGTCGGCGAGCGGCTCGACGAAGCGATAGGTCTTGACCCCGCGCACGAAGCTGTCCGGGTCCTGGCAGGTCGCCCAGGTGTTGTAGCAGGGCACGCTGCCGGTCGCGGCGCAGACCTCGAGCCCGGGCAGGCCGCCGGCCGGGTGGCCCAGCGGGCAGAAGTCGAGGTCGATCTCGAGCAGCCAGACCGGGCGGCTCATTCGGTGATGCCCATCATCTGCAGCTGCAGCGACTGGTAGACATAGTGACCGTAAGCCGGCCTCGGGTCCGCCGTGAGCGTCCCGAAGATGACGTCGCGCAGCCCCCACCCGAGGTTCTGCACGACGAAGAATGGATAGCGCTCGATCAGCCGCAGCAAGGGCAGCCATTCGGTGTCGAACCAGGTGGCCTCAATGTTCGGCAGCTCGATCCGAACCTCGGCACCCAGGCG
>CAZGUW010000192.1:8490-9360 GCA_964528705.1 uncultured Geminicoccaceae bacterium | reverse complement strand
ACGACCAGCGCCTGACCGATCGCGATGAGCATGATGATCGCGACGCTGGTCGAGATCCGGTTGAACATCCGTGCGGTGTAGTAGTTGTCGATCTGCGAGCCGAAGAAGAGGATGACGAGCGCCAGCACCAGGGCCAGCGCCGTCACGCGCAGCGTCTGCGGGTGGACGCTCTGCAGCCAGCCGGTCATGCGGCGTCGGCCGATTGCTCGCCGGTGGCGAGCGACATGATGCCTTCCGGCGTGGCATCCTCGATGGCGAAGATGCCCATCTGCCGGCCCTCGCGCATCACCAGCACCCGGTCGGCCAGCGCCATGACCTCCGGCAGGTCGGAAGAGATGACGATGATGGCGACCCCCTGGGCGGCGAGGTCGTTGATGATCGCATGGACCTCGGTCTTGGCGCCGACATCTATGCCGCGCGTCGGTTCGTCGAAGATCAGGAGGCGCGGCTCCGTCTCCAGCCACTTCGCCAGCATCACCTTCTGCTGGTTGCCGCCGGAGAGCTTGCCCACCTCGAGTGCCACGCTGTGCGTGCGGATGTTGAGCCGCTCCTTGTGCTTCTCGGCCATCGCCAGCTCGGCCCGCCGGTCGATCAGGCCGAGCTTGCCCAGCAGCCGGCGCAGGCTCGCCAGCGAGATGTTGGCGGTGATCGGCAGCGCCATGGCGAGGCCGAGCTTGCGCCGGTCCTCCGAGACATAGGCGATGCCGTGGGCCATGGCGGCCTCGGGGCTCTCGATCGTCACCGCCCGGCCGTCCAGCTCGATCGTGCCGGATGTGGCCGGCTGGATGCCGAAGAGGGCGAGGCCGATATCGGTCCGCCTCGAGCCGACGAGGCCCGAGAAGCAGAGGATCTCGCCGGCGTGCAGGTCGA
>CAZGUW010000192.1:1486-8480 GCA_964528705.1 uncultured Geminicoccaceae bacterium | reverse complement strand
CCCTCGCGGGCGAGATCCCGAACACTCAGCACCTTGTCGCCGTGCGGCCCGGCGGCGGCCTTCGGCACGAAATGGTCGACGGCACGCCCCACCATGTCGCGCACCAGGGCGTCGGGCGTCACTTCGCCGATGGGTTTCGTCGAGATGTGCCGGCCGTCGCGCAGCACCGTCACCCGGTCGGCCAGCTCGAACACCTCCTCCAGCCGGTGGGTGATGTAGAGCACGGCGACACCCTGGTCCTTGAGCGTGCGGGCGATCGCCATGAGCCGGGCCACCTCGTGCACCGAGAGCGACGCCGTGGGCTCGTCCATGATGAGCACCTTGACGTCGAGCGAGATGGCCCGGGCGATCTCCACCGTCTGCTGCTCGGCCAGCGTCAGCCCGCTCGCTGCCCGGCGCACGTCGAGCGTGACGCCGAGCCGCCCGATCTCGCTGCTGGCCGCCGCGTGCAGCCGGCGCCAGTCCATGAGGAGGCCCTGGTCGCGGTGGCTGATGAAGATGTTCTCGGCCACGTCCAGATCGGGAAAGACCATCGGCTCCTGGTAGATGGCGGCGATGCCGTGGCGCTGCGCCGCCTGTGTGTCGGCGATGGTGACCGGTGCGCCGGCGAGGCGGATGGTGCCCTCGTCCGGCTGGTGCACGCCGGTCATGATCTTGATCAGCGTCGACTTGCCGGCACCGTTCTCGCCGACCAGCGCATGGATCTCGCCCGGCAAGAGCTCGAGCGAGACGTCGGCGAGCGCCGCCGTGAGCGCGAAGCTCTTGGCGATGCCCTCCAGTGCCAGGATGGGTGGCGCCAGCACCGGCTCAGGCAACTGGCGCTGCCCGAGCCGGCCGAACCATGCCCAGGGTCACTGGGCGGCGGCTTCGACGTTGTCCGCGTTGTAGACCGTGAAGGGTCCCATCAGCACGCGGTTGCCGGCATCCCGGGTCGGGTCCTCCTCGATCGTGAAGGTGCCCATGCGGCCCGCCTCGAACTCGTCGCCGACATTGCCCGGAATGGAACCCGTCGCGATCAGGTAGCTCGTGTAGTAGGTGAGGTAGCCGAGATCGACGAAGCTCCAGAGCGCGAACTCCGGCGCACAACCGTTCATGGTGTAGCTCACCATCTCCGCCGGTACGCCGAGGCCCGAAACCTTGATCTCGTCGCACAGGCCCTCGTCCTGCATGGCCTTGGCCGCGGCGACGATGCCGACCGAGGTCGGCGCCATGATCAGCTTCAGGTTGGCGTGCTTGTCGACCAGCGCCAGGGCGCGGTTGTAGGAGAGCTCGGACTGGTCGTCGCCATAGACCGTGTCGACCAGGGTCATGTTGGCGTACTTGTCGTCCTCGAGCGCCCGCTCCATGGCGGCGATCCAGGCGTTCTGGTTGGCGGCGTCGGGGGTCGCCGAGAGGATCGCGAACTCGCCCTCGCCGCCCATGATGCTGTGCGCCATGTCGGCCATGACGACGCCGATGTCGTTGAAGTCGACCTGCGCCACGAAGACGGTCTCGCCCTCGGCGGACGGGATCGGCGAATCCCAGGTCACCACCTTGGTGCCGGCCTCCTGCGCCGCCTGCGCCGAGGGCACGATCTGGTCGCCCGAGTTGTTCGAGAGCATCACGACGTCCTGGCCCTGGGTCGCCGCCGTGGTCATGATCTCGATCTGGCCCGCCACGCTGTTCTCGGGCGTCGGACCCACGTAGAGCAGCTCGCCCTTGTTCTCGAGCTCCTCGTGCGCCTCCTGGGCACCGCGATGCGCCTGGTCGAAGGGCAGGATGCCGAGGAACTTGGGCCGGAGCACCATGTTGACGCTCTCGCCCTTGGTCGCCGTCACCGGTTCGGCGAGCGCTGTCGTACCCATGAGTGTCGAGCCCATGAGCAGCGCCGTTGCCGCCAGGCAGCACATTCCTGCAGTCTTCATCGGGGCCTCCCCAGCCACGCTTATCTGTATCCCCGGCGTTACCGACACGGGGTCATCGAGCGGTAGGAGGGCGCCCGGCCCCTGTCAAGCACGGGTCCGATTGGCAAGCGGGTCGTTGGCCGCTACCGTTTCCGGAAGGTCGAAGAGCGGGGAGGCAGGAAGAAGTTGCAGGAATTCGGGTCGCTGTCACTCACCTCCTGGTCCCTCACGCACTGCACGCTCGGGGAGGCGGCCGCCATCGGCCGGGCGCTCGGCATCGAGGGGCTCGACCTCGGGCTGCTGCACGGCCCGGCTTTGGCGAAGGACCGCGTGCTCGCCGAGCCCGAGGCGCTGGCGGAAGAGATCCAGAAGCTCGGTATCACCTGCCCCAACTTCTACTGGCTCTTCGGCGACGGGCTCGTCGACCGCAACCTCGCCGACTCGGAGGCGCGAAGCGCCAACGAGGCCGACTTCCGCCGGGTGCTGGCCTTCTGCGCCGCCGCCTCGATCCCGACGATCTTCGTGTTGCCGGGCGTCTGCGGCCGGGGCATCGGCCGCGAGGCGGCGCTCGAGCGGTCCGCCGCCTCGCTTCGGCCGCTCGTCGCCATGGCGAGCGATGCCGGGGTGACGCTCACCGTCGAGCCCCATGTCGGCGGCTTCCTCGAATCGCCCGAGCTGTCGCTGGCGCTTCTCGAGGCCGTGCCGGGCCTTAAGCTGACGTTGGACTACGCGCATTTCGCCTGCCTCGGCTTCACGCAAGGCGAGATCGACCCGCTCGCTCCCCATGCGGCACACGTCCATCTCCGGCAGGCACGGCCGGGTGCGCTGCAGTGCAAGCTGGAGCACGGCACGCTCAATTTCCCGGCCATGCTGGCGACGCTGGCGGGCCATGGCTACCGGGGCCGGCTCGCCATCGAATATGTCCACCAGGACTATATGGACACGCTCCACGACGACGTGCTGAGCGAAACCATCAAGATGCGCGACCTCGTGCGGTCTCAGACCGGCACACCGGCGGCGCGGTAGACGCTCTCCATCAGGCGCAGCGTCTCGAGGTTGTCGAGCCGGTCGGTCTCGAAGGGGGTGCCCTCTCGGAGTGCGGTCACGAAGGCCGCGATGGTGGTGTCGAAGCACTCCTGGTAGCGGCCGACGAGGTCGACCTCCTCCGCCTCGTCCTCGTTCCCGACCATGAAGACCCGGTTGTAGTCCATGACCACGGTGCCCTTCGTGCCGATGACCTCGAGCCGGTCGCCGTGGAGCGGCGGGTAGCCGGGGGCGCAGATGCAGCCGTCGGCCGTGGCGATCAGGCCGTCCTCGCCTTCCATCAGGATGGACGCCGTGTCCTCGCCCGGCAGGCCGTCGGCGAGCCGGTTGAGCCGGGCGGCCACCACGGTGAGCGGGCCCGTGAGGCAGCGCAGCACGTCCAGGTGGTGGATCATCGTCTCGAAGACGAGGTTGCGGCGAAAGCCGGTGAGATAGGGCTGGCGCTCGATCAGGAAGGGCACCGTGCCCTCCCGCGGGCAGAGCCCGGAGCCGCGGCAGGCGATGGCCGCGTGGCGCGGCCGGCCGATCCGCCCCTCGTCGAGCCACTTGCGCACGGTCAGGTAGTGCGGGCGGAAGCGGTAGTTCTCATGCACCATGAAGCGCACCCGCTCGCCCACATGTGCGACGAGATCCTCGGCCTCCGCCACGGTCTCGCACATCGGCTTCTGCAGGAGGACATGGACGCCGTGATCGGCCGCCATGCGCGTTACCGGCGCATGGGCGCCGACCGAGGCGGCGATGTCGACCGCCTCGAACCCGCCATCCGCGAAGAGCCGTGCCGGGTCGTCATAGACGCGGCCGATGCCGAACTCGGCCGCCCGCGCCTCGGCCTTGCCACGGTCGAGGTCGCAGACGGCGACGATCTCGACGCCCGCCTTCGCCCAGGCCCGCAGGTGGTAGAGGCTGATCATGCCGGCACCGACGAGTGCCGCACGGATCGGGGTCTCGGTCATGGCTGCTCCTTCGGTGCTCATCACGATTCCTTATGGCGTTGCGGTGCCGCGGGCCGCCCGCGCGTTCCGGGTGGCCGATTCACGGTCATTTGCGCTCAGGTTGTCGCGTATAGCGCGACAGTTCGGCTGGGATTGTCGCATATTCCGCGACAGCGACGCCCGAACTGTCGCGTTATACGCGACATTAGCGATCGTTATGTCGCGTATTCCGCGACACCTGCCGACCAACGAACCCGCCGAATCGACCAACGAACCCACCGGATCGACGATCGAACCCAAGCTTCAGCGAACGAACCCGGCAACCGTCAGGTAGTTGAAACAAAAGTCTTTTTTCGACTTCATGTCGCTCCAAAGGTGGCTCGTATCCCAAGGAAGTGCTCTTTTGCCGAACAGACCTGGACGCGGCTTGCATCTGAGGTCGATTTACGCTAATATTCCTATGAATGATCCGGTCCCCGTTCGATGAGGTCGCCCAGATAGGCGCGCGCCGGCGGGTGGGCCAGGAGGGCCGGATAGTCCGGCACCTGGGTCACCGTGCCCTTGTGGACGAAGATGAACCGTTCGCAGATCTCGTGGAGGATCTCCAGGTGGAAGCGCTCGTTGGGGTGGACGCAGAGGAAGACCAGCCGGCCCTCGGCGCGCAGGCGACGGAAGAAGGCCAGCATGAAGCCGATATAGCCGTCCTGGGTGTTGAACTGCGGCTCGTCGAAGAGATGCACCATCGGGTAGTCCGAGGCGGCCTTGCGCAGCAGCAGGTTCGGCACGAGGGAGCGGAAATGCCGGACCTGGTAGGACTGGTGGTAGTGGATGGCGAGCCGGTCGCGCTCGTCGGTGCGGACCTTGTGGATGTTCTGGCCCTGCACCGTCACCCGGCCGGCGCTCGGCCGGTTGGAGCCGGTGATCAGCTCGAAGAGCGTGGTCTTGCCGGAACCGTTCGGCCCCATCATGCCGACGATCGCCGGTCCCTCGATCCGGAAGTCGGCGGCGAGGCGAAAAGTGGGTGTCCGATCCAGCCAGCCCTTGCGATAGACCTTCTCGAGCCGGTCAACCTCGAGCATCGTCATGACTAGAGCCCCAGCAGACGCTGGCGAAGCGCCGTGTCGGCGAGGAGCCCGGCCGCCGGGCCCTCGTGGATGATGAGGCCCCGGTCCATGACATAGACCCGATCCGCCACCTCGAGGGCGGCCAGCGCGTTCTGCTCGACCATCAGGACGGCGATGCCCTCGGCCTTCAGCCGCCGCACCGTCGCCAGCACGTCCTGGACGATCCGGGGTGCGAGGCCCTGGCTCGGCTCGTCGAGCAGCACGATGCCGGGCGAGCCGAGGAGCGCCCGCGAGATCGCCACCATCTGCAGCTCGCCGCCCGAAAGATTCTCGCATTCGCGGTTCATGAGTAGCTCAAGGGCCGAGAAGATCTCGACCACCTCGGCGACACGCCAGGGCCGGAACCGGGTTTGCCGCGTGCCGATCTGCAGGTTGCGCGCGACGGTGAGGGTCGGAAAGACGCGGCGGTCGTCGGGGACCCAGGAGATGCCCATGCGGGCGATCTCGTGGGTCGGGCGGTGCGTGATCTCCTGCCCGTCGAACCAGATCTCCCCGCGCCGCGCCGGCGAGAGGCCGAGGATCGAGCGGATGGTCGTCGTCTTGCCGGCGCCGTTGGGGCCGAGGAGTGCCACGACCTCCGCCTCGCCGACCGAGAGCGATGGCCCGAAGAGCGCCTGGGTCTCGCCGTAGAAGGTCTCGATGCCCCTGACGTCCAGCATCAGGCGACCTCGCCGAGCGCCGAGCGCTTCACCCACTTGTCGGCCATGAGCTCCGCCGGCGTGCCCTCGGCGATGACCTGGCCCCAGTGGATCACCGAGATCCGGTCGGCGAGGCCGAAGAGGAAGCGCATGTCGTGCTCGATGATGACGATGGTGTAGCGCAGGCGCAGCCGGTCGAGCAGCCGGGCAAGGTTCTGCGTCGCCTCGGCCCCGAGCCCCGAGGTCGGCTCGTCGAGGAAGAGGATGCGCGGCTCCGCCGCCAGCGCCACGGCGATCTCGAGGGCGCGCCGGTCGCCATAGGGCAGGGCGGCCGCCTTCTCCCGGGCGCGGTCGGCGAGCCCGACGAGGTCGAGCACGGCGAGCGCCGCGTCGGTCAGGCTCGCATCCTCGAAGACCTCGCCCAGCACGCTCGTGCGCCGGCTGTGGAAGGCCGGCAGCGCCAGGAGCACGTTCTCGATG
Organism: uncultured Geminicoccaceae bacterium; assembly: GCA_964528705.1. Lineage (GTDB taxonomy): Bacteria > Pseudomonadota > Alphaproteobacteria > Geminicoccales > Geminicoccaceae > SLRI01. Next base: position 2,379 of record CAZGUW010000192.1, on the reverse strand, counting down.
ACCAGGGTGTCGTCGAAGAGGTTCATGATCTGGAAGGAGCGGGCGATGCCGAGCCGGGCGATGCGCTGCGGCGGCAGGCCGGTGATGTCCCGCCCGTCGAAGGTGATGCGGCCGCGGTCCGGCGTATGGCGCCCGGTCAGGACGTTGAAGCAGGTGGTCTTGCCGGCCCCGTTCGGCCCCATGATGCCGTGCACGCGGTCCCGCTCGAACGAGAGCGAGATGTCCTCGAGCACGACCCGGGCACCGAAGCGCTTGTGGATGGACTCGGCTGCGAAGAGGGCCATCAGGCCCTGCCCCTGCCGGGGCGCAGCACATGGACGAGCCCTGCGAGGCCCTCCGGGCGGACCATCACCATGACGACGAACATGAGCCCGTACCAGAGAAGCCACGTCTCGGTGAGCCCGCCCAGCACGTCGCGGGCGATGAAGTAGAGGATGACACCGAGCACCGGCCCCCAGAAGCTGACGAGCCCGCCGCCGACCAGCACCATCATGACGATGAGCCCGGACTGGTGCAGGCTCATCACATCCGGATAAGCGCTTTCCTGGGCCATGGCGAAGAGCCCGCCGGCGAGCCCGGCCGTCGCCGCCGAGATGGTGAAGGTGGCCCACTTGAACCGCCAGACTTCGTAGCCGACGAAGCGGGCGCGCAGCTCGTTCTGGCGGATGGCCTGCAGCACCCGGCCGAAAGGCGCGTTCACCAGGCGCCAGAGGAGGGGTACCACCAGGGCGACGAGGGCGGCGACGAACCAGTAAAAGGCGGCATTGTCATTGAGGTTGACGCTGGCAAAGCCGAGCTCGAGCGGTGGCCGCGGAATGCCGAGGAGGCCGTCCTCGCCGCCGGTCACCGAATGCAGCTTGATTGCCGAGAACCAGAAAACCTGGCCGAAGGCG
>CAZGUW010000192.1:0-1476 GCA_964528705.1 uncultured Geminicoccaceae bacterium | reverse complement strand
CAGGAGCGCGAAGTAGATGCCGCGGCGGTGCGAGAGGAAGAGCCCGACCAGGGCACCTGCGACCGTCGCCGCCAGGACCGCCGCGAGGAGCCCGCCCCAGAGGCTCGTTCCGACATGCAGCTGGAAGAGGCCGAAGGCGTAGGCGCCGACGCCGAGATAGGCGCCATGGCCGAAGGAATGCAGGCCCATGTAGCCGAAGAGCAGGTTGAAACCCATGGCGTAGAGGATCCAGATCGCGATCTCGATCCCGAGATACTGGTAGAGCCCGATCGGCCCGAGCCAGAAGGGGGCCGTGACAAGGCCGAGGAGGAAGATGCCCATGGGCCAGGTGAAGGGCGAGCCGCCCCTGGCCGGGAGATCGGAGAGGGTGATCAAGCTCAGCTCTCCAGGGCGCTCTTCCGGCCGAGGAGCCCGCGGGCACGGAAGCCGAGGATGAGGATGAGCAGGATGTACATCGACATGGTTGCCCAGGCCGGGGCGTAGGCACCTGTGACGCCGACGGCGAGCCCGACCAGCAGCGAGGCGAGGACGGCACCCCAGAAGCTGCCGACGCCGCCGATGGCGATGATCAGGAAGGCCGGGATGACCACGTCGATGCCGACATGCGGCCTGAGGCCCCAGATGGGCACCATGACCACACCGGCGAGGCCGGCGAGCGCCGCGCCGAAGCCGAAGACGAGGAGCCGGAGCGTCGCGAGGTCATAGCCGAGTGCCCGCACCATCTCGCTGTCGTGCGCACCCGCCTTGATCACGGCGCCATAGGGCGTGCGCTCGAGCAGGAGCCAGACCGCGAGGATCGCGAGGATGGCGAAACCGGCGGCGAAGAACTTGTACTTCGAGAAGATGAGCCCGCCCAGGAAGAAGGCGCCGTTGATCGCCTGGGGGACCTCGAGATGCTGCTCGCCGGTGCCCCAGCCGACACGGATGAGCTCCTCGATGACCAGCGCCGCACCGAAGGTGAGGAGGAGGCCGTAGAGCGGCGCTTTCCCATAAGCCGGGCGGAGGCAGAGCTCGAGCAGCATGCCGGCAGCCCCGGCGAGGACCGGGCCGATGGCGAGCGCCAGGACATAGCGGGACCAGAGCGGCAGGCCCTGCCACCAGAGCCCGAATCCGGTTCCGGCGAGCCAGTCGCCGCCGATGGTCGAGAGCGCGAAATAGGCACCGAGCGCGAAGAGCGACCCGTGGGCGAGGTTGATCACCTCCATCACGCCGACGATCAGCGTGAAGCCGAGGGCGATCAGGGCGAAGAGGAGGCCTAGGGTCAGCCCGTTGACGAGGTGCGGGACGAGATTCAGCACGGGCCTTCAGCGGCGCTGGATGACTGGCACGAGAGGCGGGGGCGGGCGCGCGCCCGTTCCCCCAACCGGCTCAGGCGTCGAAGCTCGGCGTGTCCTCGTAGCTCTCGAGCTTGCACGCGGTGTCCGCCGCCGTGTCGCGCACGGCATCGGGCGGCGATTCCGTCAGGATCTCGAACAT
>CAZGUW010000191.1:0-9444 GCA_964528705.1 uncultured Geminicoccaceae bacterium | reverse complement strand
GGCATCGGCCGGTCGATCGCCGAGCGGCTCATGGCCGAGGGGGCCTCGCTGGCCCTCTGGGACGTCGACGCGGCAACGGCCGGGGCCACGGCGGCAGCTCTGCGTCTCGCCGGCACCGCACCGGTCGAGGCCTTCGCCGTCGACGTGACGTCCGAAGCCTCCGTCGAGGCCGCCGCCAGGGCCACCTTCGAGCGCTTCGGCCGCGTCGATGTCGTGGTCAACAATGCCGGCATCCTCGGCCCCGTGGCCCCCACCTGGGAGCACACGCCGGACGCGTTCCGCCGGGTGCTCGAGGTCAACCTCGTCGGCACCTTCCTCGTCTGCCGGGCTGTCGTGCCGCGGCTCCTGGCCCAGGACCGGCCGGCGCGCTGCCGCATCGTCAACATCGCCTCGATCCAGGGCAAGGAGGGCATGCCGTCGGCCGCCGCCTACGTCTCGTCCAAGGCCGGGGTGATCGGGCTCACCAAGACGCTGGGCAAGGAGCTGGCCGGGGCCGGCATCCTCGTCAACTGCGTCACCCCCTCGGCGGTCGAGGGCACCGGCATGGCGACCGAGATCACGCCCGAGCGCCGCGCCGAGATCATGGGCCGCATCCCGATGGGCCGCTTCGTCCACCTCGAGGAAGTGGCGGCGATGGTCGCCTGGCTCGGCAGCGAGGAGTGCACCTTCTCGACCGGCGCCGTCTTCGACCTCTCGGGCGGCCGGGCGACCTACTGACACAAGCTGGACGACAACGCGCCCGGAAACGGCGCCGAGCCGCTGACGCAGCCGAGCCAGGGGCCGCTCGTCATCGCTTCAGCCCATCTTGAGCATATCATGCTATACTCCCGGCTTCTGCAGGGAGAGAGACGATGCAGCTGCGTTGCCGCGGACCGATCGGCAGGCGCCGCCTCGCGACGGGTGCCCTGGTTCTTCCGCTCTTGATGGCCGCCTCTTCCGCGGCCGCGGATGTCCTCCATTTGATGCCGTTCGAGACCTTCAAGTGCGTGGGCGACGCCTGCCCGCTCGACTTCGCGGCGTCCGACGGGGAGGACGCCGCTGCGTCCGGCAGGATCGCGCAGAGCTATGTCAGGGCCGGCGCCTTCGGGCAGACCCGTCGGGGCGACGCCTTCGTCGGCCTGCGCTTCACGGTCTGCGAGCCGACGCAGGCGAAGGTCGTGGTGCGCGGCGACTATGTGGGCGCACTCAAGGGCTCCGGCGGCGGGATCATCAACCGGGGCTGGATGGACCTCTTCGCCCTGCTGCGCGACGACACGGTGGGCGAGACCGTCGACCAGGCGCTGATCGTGCGCGAGGAGGAGCGCGGCAACCTCGCCAATCCGTTCACCGTGATCCAGCTCGTGGACACGCAGATGCCCGTGTTCGACGAGCCGACCGACCCCGGTGCCGTGGTCGAGGCCGACCTGCAGGCGGGGCACGTCTATGTCGCCGCCCTGCGCCTGCGAACCTCGGCGAGCGGTGCGGGGCCGCGCGCCGTCAGCGACTTCAAGAACGGCAGCCGCGAGGCACGGCTGCTCGAGATCGAGATCGAGCTGACCCCCGACCTGCCCGACAGTGACGGCGACGGCCTCTTCGATGTCTGGGAGGAGGAAGGGCTCACCGATTGCGAGGGCAACGTGCTGGTGGACCTGCCGGCCATGGGCGCCGATGTCGACCACAAGGACGTCTTCGTCGAGTATGACTGGCTGCCCGGCAGCGAGCCCTCGGCCGAATCCATCCAGTTCCTGAAGGACCGCTTCGCCGCTGCACCGATCGATGCCGGCTTCGAACGGATCGACAACCCGGATGGCGAGCCGGGCATCAATCTCTGGATCGATACCGGCGATCTCATGGAGGGTGGGTCGCTGGTCGGCGACGATCTCGGCGGCGGCAACGAGGTGCCGCTCTCCGACGTGCCGAACGGCGCCTTCGTCGCCCGGCTGCACACCGATGCCGACGGGAACGGCGTCGCCGATTTCCGCGAGGTCAAGGACGAGCACTACGACCCGGCGCGCCGCGCCATCTTCCACTATGCGCTGTCCGGCCCGTCGGGCGCCGGCGAGCCCGGCCCGGTGGCGCCGGGGGCCGACAGCTGCAGCGACGGCGTCGACAATGACGGCAACGGCTTCGTCGACGGTGACGACGAGCTCGCCTGCTTCAATGGCGGGCAGGCCGGCGGCGGCGCCAACTTCTTCGTCAGCAATGCCGGCACCTCGACCTTCATGCACGAGCTCGGCCACACGCTCGGCCTCGGCCATGGCGGCGACGAGCCCAACAACTGCAAGCCCAACTACCTCTCGATCATGAACTACATCTACTCCGGTGGCGTGCCGCGCGACGATGACGGCGACGGTGTCTTCGAGGAGAAGACGGTCGACTATTCCGGCATCGCCATCGACGACGACACCAAGGCGACGGCCCCGCTCGATGATCTCGTCGAGAACATGCTGGACGAGTCGGTGGCGGTCGATCCGGCCGACCCGGTGCACGCCATTCGCTGGGTCGATGGCGAGGGGCAGGGCCGCGAATCGGCGATCGACGAGCCGGTCGACTGGGACGGCGACGGGGAGCCCGGCGAGAATCCGGTCGAGGTCAACCTCAATCGCGGCGACGAGAACGGCAATCCGGCGAAGTGCGAGGCCGCTTCCGCCGATGCGGGCCATCCGAGCAACGAGACGCACACCGGCGCCGACGACTGGCACACGCTGGTTTTCCGCTTCACCCCCGATTCACCCCTCGCCGAAGCGCCGATGATCGACGTCATCCCGGAGCCGAACGAGCCGCCGGACGCCCCCGACCGCATCTATGCCGCGACCGACCTCGCCATCGACAAGGTGGTCGAGCCCGACCCCTGGGTCGGCGGGCAGACCGTCGCCTATCGGCTGACCGCCACCAATCACGGGCCGAACGGTGCGGCGAGCGTCATGATCCACGACTACCCGCCGCCCGGCGTCAGCTTTCCGGAGCTGCCCGAGGCCTGCGCGCTCGGCGAGGACGATGCCGGCGAGCCTGTCGTCGCCTGCACGGTCGACCCGCTGCCGGTAGGTGCGAGCCGGACGATCGAGCTTGCCGCCCGCCTGCCGCTCGCCACCGAATGCGGTACCGGGCAATTCACCCATCTCTCCAACCGGGCGGAGGTGATCAACCTGGCGGCCGACGAACGGCGTCCGGGCGACAACCACGTCACCGTGCGCCACCGGATCCTCTGCCCGCTCCTCGACTATCCCGTGAAGCTCGTCTGCGGCCCGCAGCCCGAGCCGGCGCGGCTGGCGCTCGTGCGCGGCACCTACGGCACCGCCGTCAACCTGCACAACCCGCGGGACGAGGAGGTCTTCGTCTTCGCCAAGCTGGCGCTGGCCCGGCTCGGCGGGCCGATCGAGCCGGCGCGCGTGCTGCCGGTCGGCCTCTATTCCTTCGCCTATGACGAGGCCATGGTGATCGACTGCGACGCGCTCGAACGCGAGCTCGGCCCGAACCAGCTGCCGACCGGGCCGCTCGACGGCTTCCTCGTGCTGCAGACCGCCCGGCCGATCGACGTGAGCGCTGTCTACACGACCGCCATGCTGGACCGGGCCGGCCAGCTCGCCGGCCACAGCAGCATCGACGTCGAGGTGATCCAGCCGCGGCGGCGCGAGCCGCCGGCGCCCAAGGCAGACCTGGTGCCGGCGATCCGGGGGATCGACCTCGTCTGCGGCAGTGCCGCCACCTGTCCGCTCTATCTCCGCTACGAGGTGCAGAACATCGGCGACGCTGCCGCCGAGCCCTTCACGGTCACGGTGACGGCGAACGACGCCACCCTGGCCGAGGACCGGTTCGAGGAAGGCGTCGACGCCGATGCCCTGGAGATGCGCGACCTCTCGCCGGCCCTGCCGCAGGCGGACCTGGTGGAGGGCGTGGAGATCTGTGTCGCCGCCGACCAGCCGGCGGATGAGGTGCCCGAAACCGACGAGGCGAACAACAGCGTCTGCGTCAGCCTCGGCGGTTAGCCGACAGACAGGCCGCGCGATAGCCGTCGCGGCTTCCGCTAGAGCCGCACCTGCTTCCTCGGCCTGCCGCCCTTGGCACCGTTCCGGCGGGCGGCTTCGGCCTTGGCGGGGGAGGTCGTACGGCCGGCTCGGCGTGCCATCCACGCGCGGGTGCCGAAGAGCCCGGCCAGGAGGTCGGGAACGGCGAGGTCGACGTCGAGCGCTTCCCAGTGCAGGCCATAGCCGCCGCCGAGGATCTCGATGGCGTCCAGCTCACTGGCGGTCGCTTGCTCGAGGCCCTGGGCGAGTTCCTTCGGGAAGGCGAAAGTGCAGCCGTTGGTAAGCTCCACGACGATCCGGCCGCTGTTGCGGTCGAAGCGTGCCGATCTGGCGCGCGGTTCGCTGGCCGCTGCTTCGCGACCACGGGCGAGGGCCGCGTCGATGACGGTGTCGGTCAACTCAGCCATGCAGCTCCCTCCAGCGTGCCAGCAGCTTCTGCAGCTCGTCTTCGACGATCACCATCGCCTGGCGCAGCTCGCTCCGCGACATGCCCTCGGCCCAAACCAGCTGGGGTAAGCCGTCGGCGCCGAGCAGATTGATCTTCGCGTGACCATTTCCGAAGACATGGACATGCGCCGGCGGATGGTCGTTGGTGAAGATCACTATCCGCAATCCGCGTGCGCGATGGACCGTGACCATGTCAATAACCCATCAGGATGGGTTTTTCAAGCGTGACGCAGGGTAGTGAAAGGCGGCGGGCCGAGACCGCTGCCGCCGCCTTCACAGCTCACGCCGCCGCTATCGCCACGACCTCGACCCGCAGACGCGGGTCGGCGAGGCGCGTCTCGACGCAGGCGCGGGTCGGCGGGTTCGCCTTGTCGAGCCAGGCATCGTAGACCGCGTTCATGGCGGCGAAATCAGCGATGTTGGCGAGGTAGACGGTGATCGACAGGATCTTGTCGCGGCTGGTGCCGGCTTCCTTCAGGAGGCCGTCGACCTTGGCGAGGACCTCCTTCGTCTGCTGCTCGAGGCTCGAATCGAAATCGTCGGCGACCTGCCCAGCGAGATAGACCGTGTCGCCATGGACGACGGCCTGGCTCATGCGCGGGCCGGACTTGAAGCGCTTGATCATCGGATTGTCCTTCCTTGGGTGAGAATTCAGACGGTGCCTTCCGGCCCGGCGCCGCAGACGAGGGCGCAGACATGCCGGGCACCGGCGAGGGAGGGGATACCCTGCCGGAGCGCCGCGAGCGAGGCCGCACCGGAGAGATCGGCGGCGATGCCCTGCTCGAACCAGAGCCACTGCGCGGCATCCTGCATCGCCTCGTCGTCGACGAGCACGAACTCGTCCACCCTGTCCCGGACGATCTCGTAGATGCGGGGATCGGTGCGGGCACAGGCCATGGTGGGCACGCGCGTGGTGACGGCGGGCAGCGTCACGACCTCGCCGGCATCGACCGAGGCCTTGAGCGTCGGCGAGCCCACGGGCTCGATGCCGATGATCCGCACGTCCGGCTTCCGTGCCCGGATGGCGGTCGACATGCCGGCGATCAGCCCGCCGCCGCCGATGGCGATCAGGATGGCGTCGATGTCGGGCAGCTGGTCCAGGATCTCGAGGCCGAGCGTGCCCTGGCCGGCGACGACGAGCGGGTCGGCGAAGGGGTGGAAGTAGACGGCACCCGTCTCCTTCTCGAAGGCGAGGGCGGCCTTGTTTGATTCGTCCCAGACATCGCCCACGACCCGCACGTCCGCGTCCCAGCGGCGCATCTTCTCGACCTTGGCGGGCGACACGCCGGACGGCACGAAGACGGTGGCGGGCACGCCCACGGCAAAGGCGGTGCGCGAGACGGCGAGCCCGTGATTGCCGCCGGAGGCGGTGACGATACCGCGCGCCGGCGGTCCGCCCTCCACGCCGAGCAGCCGGTTCATGGCACCGCGCGCCTTGAACGAGCCCGTGACCTGCAGGCATTCGAGCTTGAGCGTCACCGCCGCCTCGACCGGCGGCGGGTCCTTGAGCTGGTCGAGCGCCATGACCGGTGTCCGCCGCACCCGGTCGCCGATGCGCGTGGCTGCCGCCTCGATGTCGCCGATGTCGATCATGCGATCGGCCCCTCGTACTCCGTCGCGATGACGAGGCAGCAATTGCCCGGCCGGACCCGGCCCGGCTGGCGCCGCCCGTAGAGGATGCCGTCCGTCTGATAGTGGACCGTCTCGGGCTCGCGGGTGGCGTCCCAGGTGCAGTGGATGCGGCCGGCGGGCTGGCCTTCGCTCACCGCCGTGCCGTTGCTGTGGAAGGGCTCGAAAATGCCGTCCATGGTGGCGAAGACATAGGCCTTGGAGCCCGGCAGCTCGAGGATCTTGCGGTCGCCGCGCTTCGGGCTCCGGTGCTTCTCGTCCAGCACGCCGAGATGCACGAGCACGTTCCGGACCCCGCGCCGGCAGACGTCGAGGGCGTCGAGCGACACCGTGCCGCCGCCGCCCATCTCGGTGCCGACGGTGATGAGCCCGGCCTGGCAGGCGGCGGCGGTGGCGGTCCGCGATTCGCCGAGATTGCTGATGACCACCGTCATCGGCGCGTCGAAGGCCTGGACGGCTTCGATGTTGCGCCGGCGCAGCCCGGCATCCTCGGTCGGCTCGATGATGGCGGACGGCATGATGTCGAGCGATGAGCCGCCGGAATGCAGGTCGAGGAAGGCGTCGGCCATGGGGTAGAGGTGGTCGCTGATATAGGCCGTGATCTGCTGGGTGATCGTGCCCCTGGGGTCGCCCGGGAAGGTGCGGTTGAAGTTCAGCCCGTCGACCGGCGAGGTGCGGGTGCCGGCGACGACCGCATGGACGTTGTTGGCGGGCATCAGGATGAGCCGGCCCTGGACCTCGGCCGGGTCCAGCTCGCGGATCAGCTCGCCGATGGCGATCGGCCCCTCGTACTCGTCGCCGTGATTGCCACCCTCGAGGATCACCGTCGGGCCGGTGCCGTTGGCGATGATGGCGATGGGCACGCGGGTGACGCCCCAGGCGTCGTCATGCGGCGAGTGCGGGATCATGAGGAAGCCCACCTGCCGGCCGGCCTTGCCGGGATCGACCGTGAGGAAGGCGGTGGAGGGGCGGATGGTGGCCGGATGGCCCATGGGTCTGGTCTCCGCGTGCGCCGGGCGGCGGTGGTCGCCGCCGCCCGGGGAGCTTGCTTCGTCGAAAGGAGGATCAGAGGGTCGGCAGCGGGTCCATCGGAATGCCGAGATAGGTCTGGTGCAGCCGCTCGAGCTCGCCGTTCATGGTGTTGAAGAAGATGAACGAGTTGACCCACTGCAAAAGCTCGAACTCGCCCATGGCGACGCCGATATGCGCCGGGCTCCGGCGGATGACGAACTTGCGGTCGAACTCGGCGTTCGGGTTCTGCTCGGCCAGCGAGCTCGCGACGATGCTGTTGGTGGCGAAGAGATCGGCCTGGCCCGAGAGATAGGCGGCGGCGGCCGTGGCGTCGTCCTCGGTGCGCATGATGTCGGCATCGGGATTCTGGGCGCTCAGCGTCATCTCCTGCGTGGTGCCCTTGGCGGCCGCCACCTTGAGATCGCCGAATTCCTCCGGGCCCGCGACGCTGGCCGAGGCCGGGCCGTAGACCGCGAGGAAGGTGTTGGCATAGGGGGCGGAGAACATCACCTGCTTGGCGCGCTCGGGTGTCAGCCCCATCACCGAGATCACGAGATCGACCTTGTCGGTGATCAGGAAGGGGATGCGGTTGGCACCGGTGATCTGCTGCAGCTCGACCTCGACGCCGAGCGCCTCGCCGATCATCTGCGCCATCTCGACGTCGAAGCCCACGGGATTGCGGTCGGCGTCCTGGTAGCCGAAGGGCGGCACGTCGAGCGGCACGCCGATGCGGACGACCCCGGCCTCGAGGATGTCCTCGAACTTGTCGGCCTTGGCCGGTGCTGCGGCGACGAGGCCGATGGCCAGCGCCGTGACGGCGGCGAGCATGGTCTTCATGACAGTCTCCTCTCCCGTTGGCTCAGTGCAGGACCGCACCGAGGAAGGTTTCGAGCTCTTGTGTCCTGGGCTCCGCCAGGGTGGCGGCGGCGGGGCCCTCCTCCCGGATCCGCCCCTCGTGCATGAAGACGAGGCGCGAGCCGAAGCGACGGGCAAAGCCCATCTCGTGGGTGACGAGGATCATGGTCATGCCGCTCTTCGCCATGTCCTCGAGCACCTTCAGCACCTCGCCGGTCAGTTCCGGGTCGAGCGCCGAGGTGATCTCGTCGAAGAGCATGAGCTTGGGCCGCATGGCGAGCGAGCGGGCGATGGCGACGCGCTGCTGCTGGCCGCCGGAGAGCTGGTCCGGATAGGCGTCGAGCTTCTCCTCGAGCCCGACGCGCTGCAGCACCTCGCGCGCGATCTCGCGCCCCTCCGCCTCGGTGATGCCCTTGATGAGGGTGGGGGCGAGGGTGATGTTCCGCGCCACCGAGAGATGCGGGAAGAGATTGTAGCTCTGGAAGACGATGCCGACCTGCTGCCGCAGCTTGCGAAGGTCGGTCGCCTTGTCGTTGACCTGCATGCCGTCGACGGTGATGCGACCGCCCTGGATCGGCTCGAGCCCGTTGATGCAGCGGAGCATCGTGCTCTTGCCCGAGCCCGAGCGGCCGATCACGGCGATGATCTCGCCGGTCTCGACCGTGAGCGAGACGTCGTCGAGCACGGTGTTGGTGCCGAAGCGCTTGGTGATCTTCTCGATCTCAAGCAGGGCCATAGGATCTCCGCTCGAGGTGCCGGCTCCACTGTGTCAGTGGGAAGCAGGTCAGGAAGTAGAGGAAGGCCACGGTCAGGTACACGGCGAAGGGCTGGAAGGTGGAGGCCGTGGTGAGCTGGCCTTCGCGGGTCAGCTCGACGAAGCCGATCGTGGCGGCGAGCGAGGTGTTCTTGATGAGCTGGACGAGGAAGCCCACCGTCGGCGGGATGGCCATGCGGATGGCCTGGGGCATGATGACGTGGCGCAGCTGCTCGCCGAAGCCGAGCCCGAGCGCCGAACCCGCCTCCCACTGCGTCTTCGGGATGGCATCGAGCGCACCCCGCCAGATCTCGCCGAGAAAGGCCCCGGCATAGATCGAAAACGCAAGCGCGGCGGCGATCCAGGGCAGCACCGGCAGGCCCACGATCGAGAGCCCGAAGAAGAAGACGAACAGCAGCACGAGGAGCGGCGTGCCCTGGATCGCCTGGACGTAGATGACCGCGATCGCCTGGAGCGGCCAGATGCGCGACACCCGAAGCACGGCGATCAGAAGCCCGATCAGCCCGCCGCCGATGAAGGCGGTGACCGTCAAGGCCAGCGTCCAGCGCATCGCGAAGACGAGGTAGAGCACGTCGACCCAGCCGAACTCGCGGATCATGGCCGGATCCCCGTCATCGGCGCGCGAACAGGAGCTGGTAGAGGACGGCGAAGCCGCCCCTGAAGACCAGGGCGAGCAGCAGATAGAGCACGCCGATGACCGTATAGACCTCGAAGTCGCGGAAG
>CAZGUW010000190.1:0-9511 GCA_964528705.1 uncultured Geminicoccaceae bacterium | reverse complement strand
ATAGGCGAGCCGCCGGCCGTCGAGCCCGGGCTCCGGCTCGGTACGGTAGCCCCAGTCGTAGCGCCGCATGTTCATCGGGATCGAGAGGGCGGCCGGCATCTGGATGAGCGGCCCGGCATCCGTGCCGCCATGCTCGAGCACGAGGACCGTGCTCCGCCCGTCCTCGGACAACCGGCTGGCGAGGGCGCAGCCGGCGCTGCCGGCGCCCACGACGATGAAGTCGACCTCCATGCCGGGCGTCCTACACCACGGCGAGCGGCAGGACATCCACGGCGACGGTCAGGTCGTGCGCGCCGCCGCCATAGACGATGCCGGAGATCGGGCTGACATCGCCATAGTCACGCCCCCAGGCCAGCGTCACGTGCTCGCGCATCGGCAGACAGTCATTGGTCGGGTCGAGCTCGACCCAGCCGTGATGGGGCACCCAGAGCGCCACCCAGGCATGGCTCGCATCGGCGCCGATCAGCCGCTCCTGACCCTCGGGCGGGCGGGTCATGATGTAGCCGGACTGGTAACGGGCCGGCAGGCCGAGCGAGCGCAGGCAGCCGAGCATCAGGTGGGAGAAGTCCTGGCAGACGCCGCGCCGCGTCGCGAACACCTCGGCGACCGGCGTCGCCAGGGAGGTCGCCTTGGTGTCGAAGGTGAACTCGCGGAAGATCCGGCCGTTGAGCTCGATCGCCGCGTCGAGGATCGGCCGGCCCGGCAGGAAGCTCTCCCGTGCATAGGCCTCGATGCCGTCGTCGAGGTCGACGAACGGCGACACGAAGGCGTAGCGGCTGGCCTCCAGCGCATCGTCGTCGGTGGCAGCACGGCGCACCGCGGCCGCCTCTTCCCAGGGCGGCGTGTCCAAAGGCGACGGCAGCTCGCGATCGGCGATCCTGACCCGGCTGCGGGCCTCGATGACCAGCTCGTCGTGGTTCTGGTCGAGGGTGATGGTGCGGGTCGGGTTGCCGAAGGCGTCGACATCGCGATCGTCGAAGCCGGGGCTCGGCTCGACGCTCAGCTCGAAGCGCTCGACCCGCTGGTGCAGCGTGTCGCGCGGCTCTAGATGCAGGAGGTGGTGCGAGATCGAGACCAGCTGGCTGTAGCTGTAGCCGGTGCGATGGCGGACGTCGTAGATCATGGTCCGACCACCGGGAGCCCTTCGACCCGGCGCATTGCCAGCGTGCTGGTCGGCGTCTCGGCGAGGACGAAATAGCCGCGTCCGATCAGGTCCGCGGCCTCGCGCAAGTCCACCCGGGCACGGGCGAAAAAATCGGCCAGCACGCTCTCTGCCCCCTCTTCCCGGTCGGCGGTCAGCTGGTCGGCATCGGCGAGCTGCAGCTCGGTCAGGAGACCGAGGACGAGGCGCTGCTCGGCCGACCGGTAGGGCCCCTCGCTCGGCAGGCACGCGAAGTGGGCCTCCAGGGTCAGGAGCTGGTAGGCGAGCGAGCGCGGGTTGGTCTCGTCGAGGGCCAGAAGATCGACCACGGGTGTCGCCATCGGCGTCACCGCATAGCGCGAGCGGTAGGTCATGAAGCTGTCGCCGATTTCGAGCAGGGCGGTGAGCGCCACTCCCTCGTCGACGCCGTCCAGTGTGCCGGTCAGCGCATCGATCACGTCGATGAGCTGCAGCGCCCGCTCGAGCCGGCGGCCCATGTCGAGAAAGCGCCAGGAATAGTTGCGGGTCATGTTCTCCGCCGCCGTGCCGGCGAAGGCGACGAGCTGGCGGATGCCGTCATTGACCATGTCGATCGGCGGTGCCGCGAGAACGCCACGACCGGCCGCCCGCCAGCGCCGGTCGGCGTGCAGCGCGTTGAGGACCCGCCAGCCGTCCTGGCTGAGCACCGCCCGGGCCGTGGTCGCGTTGTGCCTGATGCCGTCCATGGACCGGCGGATGCCGAACATCGGCTCCGGGTCGTGCAGCAGGCGCTCGAGCGCGGTGCCGATGCGCATGCGGGCCGAGCCTTCGACCGGATGTTCCTCGCCGAGATGCATGGCGAGGAGCGCCTCGAGCAGCTCGGGCTGGCGGTCGGGGCCGCCATCGTCGATCAGCCGGGTCAGCACGGCGCGCAAGGTGCGCATGACCGCTTCCGCCCGTTCGACATAGCGGCCGAGCCAGAAGAGCCCTTCGGCAGTGCGGCTGAGGAGGTCGCGGCCGGTGCGCCGGAGATGGACCTGGGCGAAGCGGCGGGTGAAGAGGCTCGGCACGGGTGCCTCGCCGGGCTCGCGCAGCACCCAGAGGTCCTTCGAGCCGTAGCCGTTGGGCAGGCCGATCGTCTCGGGCGTCGGCGACTGGCGCACGAGCCCGCCGGGCAGCACATGGTAGCCGGCCTCGTCGACGCACACGAAGGCACGCATCGCCCAGTGGACGGGGACGAGGCGGTCCTCGCGATAGCCCGGGGTGGTCGGCAGCGGACTCGGCCGCTCGGCGACCCAGCCGTGCCCCTCGCGCGCCAGAAAACGCCGCCGGGCGTCGTCGTCGGGGAGCCCCGGCAGGGGGTCGTGGCGGTCGCTGCTGCCCGGGTCATGGCGTGCCGCCAGCCGGCTGGTCACCCAGCCCGGTTCCTTGAGCACGCGCTCCTGCGCCAGGGCATCGCCGAGCCAGAGTGCCGGCGCCTCGCGCAGCAGAAGGGGCTCGCCGAGCAGCGTCTCCGCAAGGTCGGCGGAGAAGGCGGCAAGCCCGCGGTTCTGCAGCACACCGCTGCCAAGCGCATTGGCGAAGAAGGTCCGGCCAAGGCGAGCCGCCTGGACGAGGCCGGGCGTGCCGCCGTCGTAGCGGGTCGAGAGGTTGAGAGGATCGGCGAACCGGCCGCCGATCTTGCGCAGCACCACATCGACCCGCTGCAGGCCTTCCAGCGTCTTGAGGTAGAGGTGGCCGTCGCGCTCGGTGAGGTCGGCGGCCTCGGCCAGCGCCAGGCCGAGGTAGCGGGCGAGATAGGCATGACTGAAGAAGCCGGGGTCGCGCGCGCCGGGCGATAGGGTGACGATCCTGCTCTCGTCGACCGGGGCCGCCGCCTGCAGCGCCGCCTGCATCCGGGCGAAGTAGCCGGCGACCCGCCGCACGCCGCTCTCGAGATAGAGCTCGCCCATGCCTTGGCTCAGCGCCACCCGGCTGGCGAGCAGCCAGCCATTGCCGGCCGGCGCATCCACCTGGTCGGCCAGCACCCGCCAGCCGCCATCGGCATCGCGGGCGACGTCGCAGGCGAAGTGGAAGAGGAACCGGCGCGGCGGCCGGCTCCAGCCGGAACAGCCGTGCAGGAACTCGGGATTGCCGAAGACGAGCGAGGGCGGCAGCACCCCGGAGCGCAGCAGGCGCTGCCCGCCATAGAGATCGCTGAGCACCGCCTCGATGAGCCGGGCGCGCTGCACCAGCCCGCGCTCGAGGCCATGCCATTCGTCGGCGGCGAGGATCACGGGCAGCAGGTCGAGCCGCCAGGCCGCTTTGCGGTCGTCCGGGTCGGCATGCACGTTGAAGGCGATGCCGCTTTCCTGGAGCTTCTGCACGGTGGTGCGCGCCACGGCCTCGCGGCCATCGGCACCGATCGCCCCGAAGCGCTCGAGGAACGGCTGCCAGGTCCGGCGGATCTCGCCGCCCGGGCCGAGCAGCTCGTCGCCGTGGTCGCCGGCCGGCCGATAGCCGGCCACCAGCGCACCGACCGTGTCGGTCCTTGCCGATAGGGTCAGGGCCAAGCTGCGGCGCCTTGCTCAGATCCCGACACGGCGCAGGTCCAGCGTGTGCGGGAAGCTCGGATTCCGGGGCACGGTGATCGGCTGCATCGGACCGGGCGTATGCCCCATGGGTTGAAAACGCGCAAGCCTTCTCCCCTGCGCCTCGAAATCGTTCACCGGCGCCGTGTCGTAGGAGCGACCGCCCGGGTGCATCACGTGATAGGTGCAGCCACCGAGCGAGCGCCCCTGCACAGCGTCGACCACGTCGAAGACGAGCGGGCTGTGCACCGGGATGGTCGGGTGCAGGCAGGAGGGCGGCTGCCAGGCGCGGAAACGGACCCCGGCCACCTCGTGCCCGTCGCCGGTGGGCTCGAGCGGCAGCGTGTAGCCGTTGCAGGTGACGACATAGCGACCCTGACGGTCGCCCGTGACACGCACCTGAACCCGCTCGAGCGAGCTGTCGACATAGCGGGCCGTGCCGCCGCCGGTCGCCTCCTCGCCGAGCACGTGCCAGGGCTCGAGGGCGGCGCGCAGCTCGACCTCCACGTCGGCCACGGTGACGTGGCCGTAGAGCGGGAAGCGGAATTCCTGATGCGCCGCGAACCAGCCGGGGTCGAAGGCCATGTCCGCCCCTTCGAGATCGGCCAGCACGGAGCGGAAGTCGGCCCAGACATAGTGCGGCAGCATGAACCGGTCGTGCAGGTCCGTGCCGTGGCGGATCAGCCGGCCGGTATAGGGCCGCTGCCAGAACCAGGCGATCAGGGCACGCAGGAGCAGGTTCTGGGCGAGGCTCATGCGCGGGTGTGGCGGCATCTCGAAGGCGCGGAACTCGACGAGCCCGAGCCGGCCGGTGGGGCCGTCCGGGCTATAGAGCTTGTCGATGCAGATCTCGGCCCGGTGCGTGTTGCCGGTGAGATCGACCAGAAGATGCCGGAAGAGACGGTCGACCAGCCAAGGCGGGCAGTCGAGATCCGTGCCGCGCGTCGGGTCCGGCACCCGGGCGAGCGCTATCTCCAGCTCGTAGAGCTGGTCCTGCCTCGCCTCGTCGAGCCGGGGCGCCTGGCTCGTCGGGCCGATGAAGAGGCCCGAGAAGAGGTAGGAGAGCGAGGGGTGGTTCTGCCAGTAGCGGATCAGCGAGGCGAGCAGGTCCGGCCGGCGGAGGAACGGGCTGTCCGCGGCGGTCGGCCCGCCGACGACGATGTGGTTGCCGCCCCCGGTGCCGATCGGCCGGCCGTCCACCATGAACTTCGCGGTGTCGAGACGGGTCTGGCGGGCCTCCTCGTAGATCGCCTCGGTGATCGCCACCTGCTCCGCCCAGCTCCCCGCCGGCTGGATATTGACCTCGATGACGCCGGGGTCGGGCGTCACCTTGATGTTGCGCAGCCGCGGATCGGCGGGCGGCGGGTAGCCCTCGAGGCGGATCGGCTGGCCGAGCGCCAGCGCCGTTTCCTCGACGGCGGTGATCAGGTCCACATACTCCTCGGCCGACGGGACCGGCGGCAGGAAGACATAGAGATGGCCGTCGCGCGGTTCGACCGTCAGCGCCGTGCGCACCGGCACGCCCGGGATGGTGCCAACGCCTGGCGGCACGGGCGAAAAGCCCTCCGCCCGGCGTGGCTGCTGGACGGGATCGCGCGCGGGCAGGGCCGCGTGCGCCGCGAAGGGATCGAGGGGGACGACGTGCGGATAGGCATCGGGCTGGAGATGCTCGAGGGCGCCGAGCGGCAGGCGGAAGCCGGCCGGGCTGTCGCCGGGCAGGAGGAAGATCCCGCCACGGCGCGTGCCCCAGCGCTCGCTGGCCCAGCGGAACCGCCGCCGCCCCGGGAGGGGGCTCCTCGACGACGCCTTGGCCTGCCAGGGCTGCAGCGGCAGCACGAACGAGGTGGGCGTGGTCAGGCCGCGGCCGAACACCCGGGCCAGCCGGGCGCGCTCCTCGGCGTCCTCCAGCTTGCTGTCGAGCGGGTCCACATTGGCCGGCAGCTGCTGCTCGCGCAGGACGAACTGGGCGGTGTCCTCATAGGCCGGATGGACATGCGCCGGATCGAGCTCGAGATTGGCGGCGAGCTGGGCGGTGAAGCGCTCGGCGACCTCGACCAGCGCCGCGTGCGGCCGCGAGGTGGCGGTCGATTCGGATGCGATGAGCGAATGATCGGCCCAGAGCGGCTCGCCGTCCGCCCGCCAGTAGACGGCGAAGGCCCAGCGCGGCAGCGGCTCGCCCGGATACCATTTGCCCTGGCCATGCTGCAGCAGACCGCCCGGCGCGAACCGGTCGGCCAAGCGGCGCAGCAGGGTATCGGCGAACTGCCGCTTGGTCGGCCCGACCGCGGCCGTGTTCCATTCGTCGGCGTCGCGATCGTCGAGGCCGACGAAGGTCGGCTCGCCGCCCACGGTGAGCCGGACGTCCTGCGCCTGCATACGGGCGTCGATCTTGCGACCGAGCGCATCGATCGAGGCCCACTCGGCCTCGCTGTAGGGCAGGGTGACCCGCGGCCCCTCCTTGATGCGCTCGACCTTCATGGCGAAGTCGAAGGACACCTCGGCCGGGTCGAGCGTGCCGGTGATGGGTGCCGCATTGCCCGGATCGGGCGTGGCGGCGAGCGGGATGTGCCCCTCGCCGGCGAGCAGGCCCGAGGTCGGATCGAGGCCGATCCAGCCGGCACCGGGCAGGTAGACCTCGGCCCAGGCATGCAGGTCGGTGAAGTCGACATCGGTGCCCGAGGGCCCGTCCAGGGCCGCCTGGTCGGCCTTGAGCTGGATCAGGTAGCCCGAGACGAAGCGTGCCGCGAGGCCGAGCTGGCGGAGCAGCTGGACCAGCACCCAGGAGGTGTCGCGGCACGAGCCCGAGCGCTGCTCAAGCGTCTGCTCGCAGGTCTGGATGCCCGGCTCCATGCGGATCACGTAGCCGATCAGCTTCTGCAGCCGCTGGTTCAGCTCGACGATGAAGTCGATCGTCGTGACCCGCTCGCGCGGGATCGAGGCGATCAGCTCGGTCATCAGCGGGCCGGGCGTCTCGGTCTCGAGGAACGGCAGGAGCTCCTTGTGCAGGCTCGCCGCGTAGGTGAAGGGCCACTTCTCGGCCGAGCTGTCGACGAAGAAGTCGAAGGGATTGAGCACCGCCATCTCGGCGACGAGGTCGACCTCGACCGACAGATGGTCCGTGGGCTCGTTGAACAGCAGCCGTGCCAGCCAGTTGCCGTGCGGATCCTGCTGCCAGTTGATGAAGTGTTCGGTCGGACTGACCTTCAGGCTGTAGGACAGGATCCGGGTGCGGCTGTGGACAGCGGGGCGCAGCCGGACGACGTGCGGACCGAGATTGATGCGGCGGTCGTAGCCGTATCGGGTCAGATGGTTGAGCGCGACCTGGATCGTCATCGGAACTCCTGCCGGGCATGGGAGGCCTTGGCTGCCGCGATCATGGCAACGCGCAGCGCCGCTGTCGACGTGCCATCGACAGGATCGCCTCCCGGCACTGGTCAGCCGGTCGACAGCGGTGCTATGCGGGCCGCGGCGGCGGTCGACGCAGGGTCGCCGCGGCAACAGGGAAGGGAATCGTTTCGTGACCATCGACCAGGAGCTGCTCGATCATCTGGCGGCCTTCGACACGCCCACCATCTGCAACGCGCTCGAGGTGGTGCAGAACAAGCGGCTCACCGTCGGCTTCACCAGCAGCCAGATGGTCTGCGCCTTCCCCGACATGAAGCCGATCGTCGGCTTCGCCCGGACGGCCACCATCAAGGCGGCGACCCCGACGCCGTTGCCGCCGGCCGAAGCGAAGGCGCTCCGCGTCGGTTATTACGAATACCTGGTCAAGGGCGAGCAGCCGGTCATCACGGTCATCCAGGACCTCGATCCCGAGCCCGGCTTCGGCGCCTTCTGGGGCGAGGTGAACACTGCCGTGCATCGCGGCCTCGGCGTGCTCGGCTGCGTCACCAACGGCTCCATCCGTGATCTCGACGCCATCGACCCGCGCTTCCAGCTGCTCGCGGGCAAGGTCGGCCCGAGCCATGCCGACGTCCATGTCGAGGCGATCGAGGTGCCGGTCGAGATCTTCGGCATGAAGGTGGTGCACGGCGACCTGATCCACGCCGACCGGCACGGTGCTGTGGTCATCCCCAAGGGCGACGCCACGGCCCTGCCCGAGGCGATCGACCTCTGCATCCGCCGCGAGCGGCCGATCCTCGAGGCGGCACGCGGCAGCGACTTCAATATCGATGCCCTGAAGGCAGCCTTCGCCACGGCCGCCGACATCCACTGACCTTCACCGTTTGGCAAGACTTGCCTTGTATCTGGATAGGCGCCGCGATCATCGCGGCGCTGCACCCGGATGCCGATGACCGCCAGCCCTTGCCTGCTCGACAAGCTGCGCACCCTGATCGTGCACGACGGCACCCCTGCCGCCGAGCGACAGGCGGCGCTCGACCGCCTCGAACGCCTGCTCGTCGGCCATGACGGCACGGTGCGGCAACGCACGGAGCTGACGCGCTCGGCGCGGATCGGCCGCCGCCGGCGGCGCCTGCCTATCGACGAATGGACCCGCCTCGAGCCCTATACCGGCGGGCTCAGCCTCGGCGAATGCATCGGCCGGCTGGCCGCTGCCTGCAGCGCCC
The DNA here is from genome assembly GCA_964528705.1 of uncultured Geminicoccaceae bacterium. Taxonomy (GTDB): domain Bacteria; phylum Pseudomonadota; class Alphaproteobacteria; order Geminicoccales; family Geminicoccaceae; genus SLRI01. The sequence continues at coordinate 1,253 of CAZGUW010000190.1, read as the reverse complement.
ATGGCCTGCTGCCGCAGCGCATCGATTTCGGCCGCCACGGCCCGGACGACCGGCCGGTGATCGCCGTGCAGTTCCCGCTGCAGGAATCGCCCGAACCGAACGCCTTCTCGGCCCGCGTCCGCGAGCATTTCCCCGAGGCCAGCGTCAATCTCGCCAACCAGCACGCCCAGGGCGAACGGATCTTCCTCGTCTACCTGCCGGGTCGCGTCGCCGACGCTGCCTAGGGCCGCCTGGCCCCGGCTCAGAACGGCCCCGGCTCAGAACGGGATGTCATCGTCCAGATCGTCGGCGGCGGAGGGCCGGCCGCCGCCACCGCCCGAGCGCCCGCCGCGTGCCGCCGGCGCCGACCGGTCGCCGTAATCGTCATAGCCGCCGCCCATGTCGCGGTCGCCCGAGCCCATGTCGTCGCGCCCGCCGCCGAGCAGGACGAGCTCGCCCCGGAAGCGCTGCAGCACGATCTCCGTCGTGTACTTTTCCTGGCCCGACTGGTCGGTCCATTTGCGGGTCTGCAGCTGCCCCTCGAGGTAGACGGAGCGCCCCTTCTGCAGGTAGCGCTCGGCGACGTCCGCGAGATTCTCGTTGAAGATGACCACGCGGTGCCACTCGGTGCGCTCGCGCTGCTCGCCCGACTGGCGATCCTTCCAGCGTTCGGAGGTGGCAACCGCCAGGTGGACGATCTTCTGGTTGCTCTGGGTGTAGCGGACCTCGGGATCGCGGCCGAGATTGCCGACCAGGATCACCTTGTTGACGCTGCCGGCCATGACGCTCTTCTCCTGCCTCTGGGGGATGTCCGTTCGATGGCCGTCCTATACACGCATCGTCGCCGGGGTGTCATGCGGTCGCCGTCACTTGCCAATTCGCCGTGAGAGCGCAACTAGATGGGGCGACTTCCGCGCGCCCGGCCGCATCCCGCCTTCGAACGGTGCCCATGAACGACGTCATACGCATTCGCGGTGCCCGCGAGCACAACCTCAAGTCCGTGGACGTCGACATCCCGCGCTTCCGGCTCGTGGTGATCACCGGCCTCTCCGGCTCGGGCAAGTCCTCGCTCGCCTTCGACACCATCTATGCCGAGGGCCAGCGGCGCTATGTCGAGAGCCTCTCGGCCTATGCCCGGCAGTTCCTCGAGCTGATGCAGAAGCCGGATGTCGACCTGATCGAGGGTCTGTCGCCGGCGATCTCCATCGAGCAGAAGACCACCTCGAAGAACCCGCGCTCGACCGTCGGCACGGTGACCGAGATCTACGACTACA
>CAZGUW010000189.1:0-9512 GCA_964528705.1 uncultured Geminicoccaceae bacterium | reverse complement strand
GGCGAATGGTTAATGCAACGCTCATCATGATGGCCGGCATGCACGGACATACTCGCGAGGGCAGACGGGCGCCCGTGCGACCGCTACGATGCGCCCGCCAGCAACGGCACATCGCATCGGAAGGAAACCATGGCGGAAATCGTCGCCACGCCGGCAGCCGTGCCGGACTGGGCCGAAGGCCTCGTCAACCTCGCCTCGCCGCGCCTCGGGACAGCGGCGGTCCGCTGCTCCGACGACAGCTTCGCCGCCATGGACCGCATGCTCCAGGACGGCCACGCCGTCTTCGAGCCCGGCCGCTACGACGCCTTCGGCAAGTACATGGACGGCTGGGAGACCAAGCGCCGGCGCCATGGCGGCCACGACTGGTGCGTCGTCCGTCTGGGCGCGCGCGGCACCATCAAGGGCGTCGACCTCGACACCAGCCACTTCACCGGCAACTACCCGCCCGCCGCCTCGCTCTGGGCCTCGGACAGCGAGGCCGAGCCGGGCGACGACGCGGCGGAATGGACCGAGATCCTGCCGGCCGCCAGCCTCGGCCCCTCGGCCCAGCACTATCTCGAGGTCGGCGAGGCCGGCCCCTGGCGCTGGCTCCGGCTCAACATCTATCCCGATGGCGGCGTCGCCCGGCTGCGCGTCTTCGGCCAGCCGGCCCCGGACTGGAGCGAGGCCGGCGACGGACCGATCGAGCTCTCCGCGCTTGCCAATGGCGGCCGGGTGATCGCCTACAACGACGCCCATTACGGCAATGTCTGGGCGCTGCTCAGCGCCGGCCGCGGCCGCGACATGGGCGACGGCTGGGAGACCCGGCGCCGGCGCGAGCCGGGCCACGACTGGCTGATCCTCGCGCTTGGCGCCGCCGGCACGATCGAGCGCGTCGAGGTCGACACCGCCCACTACAAGGGCAACTACCCCGACCGCTGCTCGCTCCAGGCGGCGCACGTCACTTTCGGCACCGACCGCTCGCTGGTCACCCAGGCCATGTTCTGGCCGGCGCTCATGGGCGAGCGCCCGCTCGAGGCCGACGCGATCCACGTCTTCGCGGGCGAGGACCTCGCCGATCTCGGCCCCGTCACCCACGTCAAGCTCAACATCCACCCCGACGGCGGCGTCAGCCGTCTGCGCATCTGGGGACGCCGCGCATGACCATCGAGCTCCACCCCCAGCCGCTCACGCCTGAAGCCTTCGCCCCCTTCGGCCAGGTGATCGAGGCGGACCCGAAGACCGCGCGCCAGATCAACGCCGGCACCACCACCCGCTTCCATGCGCTGGCGGCCGCCGATCCCGGTCCCGACGGCAGGGTCATCATCAATCTTTTCCACGGCCTGCCGCGCCCGCGGCCAATCGTCATGACGCTCATGGAGCGCCACCCCCTCGGCAGCCAGGCCTTCGTGCCGATGCAGCCGCATCCCTGGCTCGTCGTGGTCGCCGAGCGGCCGGAGCCCGAGGCGCTCCGCGCCTTCCTGCTGCGCGGCGACCAGGGCGTGCAGTATGCCAAAGGCGTCTGGCACCACCCGCTCCTCGTCCTCGCCCCGGCCCAGGACTTCGTCGTCGTCGACCGCGAGGGGCCGGGCGTCAACTACGAGGAGGTGGTGCTGCCGGAGGGCGCCGCCCGGCTCATCGTCAGGGCCGACGTCGCCGGGATTTGATGCCGCCTCGTTTGTTGCTAGGAACTTCGTTGCTAGGGACTGGGGTGCCGGACCGGCCGGCCTGGACGGGAGAAGAAACGATGCGTGCCTTCCTCGCGAGCCTTGTCGCCACCGTGGTCATCGCGGTCGGCGCCTATTTCCTGATCGGCGACTTCCAGCGCTCGGTCCAGGAGGCGTTCGCCACCGACCCGTCCGTCCGGCTCTAGGAGCTTCAGCAGCCGAACGGACGCTCCCTCGGCCCGCCTCAGCGCCGCCAGATCTCGCTGTCGATCTCGCCCGTCAGCTCCGGATAGTCGGCCACGTGGAAGACCGGCTCCTGCCCGGCCTTGCGCTGCGCGAAATAGTCCTGGGTCAGCTTCACCACGGTACCTGACAGGAGCACGATGGCGATCAGGTTGATGGTGGCCATCAGGCCCATCGAGGCATCGGCGGTATCGAACACCGTACCCACCGCCTGGATCGCACCCCAGACCACCATCGCCAGCACCGCCACCCTGAGGATGGTGATGCCCGTCTTGTTGCCGGCACCCAGATAGGTCAGCGCGTTCTCCGCATAGGAGTAGTTGCCGATGATCGAGGTGAAGGCGAAGAAGAAGATGGCGATGGCGATGAACGGGCCGCCGAAGACGCCGATATGCTCGACCAGCGCCGCCTGGGTGAGCGCCGTCCCGGTGAGCTCGTTCTCCGGCCCCATGACGCCGGAGAGCAGGATCAGGAGTGCCGTCGCCGTGCAGACCAGGAGCGTGTCGATGAAGACGCCCAGAGCCTGGACGAAGCCCTGAGACGAGGGATGGTGCGGCTGCGGCACGGCGCAGGCGGCGATGTTGGGGGCCGAGCCCATGCCGGCCTCGTTGGAGAAGAGCCCCCGCTTGACGCCGTTCAGCATGGCCGCAGCGAGGCCGCCCGTGACGCCGCCCGCCGCCTCCTCGAGGCCGAAGGCGCTGGCCAGGATGTGGCCCAGCATGCCCGGCACCTCGCCGATGTTCAGGATCAGCACGATCACGGCGAGGAGGAGATAGATGCCGGCCATGAACGGCACCACGAACTCCGCCACGGTGGCGATCTGCCGGATGCCGCCGAAGATGACGATGCCGCTCAGCACCGCGATGGCGATGCCGGTGACCACCGGCGGGATGCTGAAGGCACCCTCGACGGCCTGGGCAATCGAATTGGCCTGCACCGCGTTGAAGACGAGGCCGAAGGAGAGGATCAGCGCGATCGAGAAGATCACCGCCGCCCAGGGGGCGCCGAGCCCGCGGGCGATGTAGAAGGCCGGGCCGCCGCGATACTGGCCCTCCTCGTTCTTCACCTTGAAGAGCTGGGCGAGCGAGCTCTCGGAATAGGCGGTCGCCATGCCGACCAGGGCGACCATCCACATCCAGAAGATGGCACCCGGCCCGCCGAGATAGAGGGCGACGGCGACACCGGCGATGTTGCCCGTGCCCACCCTGGACGCGAGGCTGACCGTCAGCGCCTGGAACGGCGTGATGCCCGCCTCGTCGGTCTCGCGCGAGCCGCGGATGACCCGGAACATCTCGCCGAAATGCCGGAACTGGATGAAGCCGAGGCGGATGGTGAAGAAGATGCCGACGGCCAGGAGGCCGTAGATCAGCACGTAGCCCCAGAAGATCGTATTCAGAAAATTGATAACCGCGACCATGGCGACCTCCTTGCCTAGGAGGCGCAGCGCTTTTGCTTCGGGAGAGCATGCACCACGCGACGTTTCCGTCGTCGACTATGCCCGTCAGTTCCCGTGACGCAAGCGGGACTATGAACTTTCCGTAACACGAATGTCACGTTCGCAATCTCAAATAACAGGAGCACGATCGTCTCGGCGATGAGGTCGCACCCCGCGATTTCATCTATCGCGGGGCCGCGGCCGGACATATTCGCTGAGGACGGGACCCGGATGGCAAGAAACCGGGTCGCCAAGGAAGCGCTACTGGATGTCGGGTCATTTCCCGGTCGGCAGGCGGTCGGGGTGCCCGGCACGCCCAACGGGGAAGGATTCGCGCCGATGGGAACCATCACGACGTCGGATGGGGTGAGCATCTATTACAAGGACTGGGGCGCCGGCCAGCCGGTCGTCCTCAGCCACGGCTGGCCGCTATGCGCCGACAGCTGGGAGGCGCAGGCCTTCCACCTGGCCTCGAACGGGTTCCGCGTGATCACGCACGACCGGCGCGGGCATGGCCGCTCGAGCCAGCCCTGGGACGGTAACGACATGGACCACTACGCCGATGACCTGGCGCAGCTGGTCGAGACGCTCGACCTCCGGGACATGATCCTCATGGGTTTCTCGACCGGCGGCGGCGAGATCACCCGCTATGTCGGGCGCCACGGCACCGGCCGGGTGGCCAAGCTCGGCCTGATCGCCGCCGTGCCGCCGCTCATGCTGAAGACGGCGGAGAACCCGGGCGGCCTGCCGATCGAGGTCTTCGACGGCATCCGCGAGGGCTCGATCGCCGATCGCTCGAAGCTCTATCGCGACATCGCCTCGGGCCCGTTCTTCGGCTTCAACCGGCCGGGTGCCGTGGTCAGCCAGGGCATGATCGACGCCTTCTGGCTGCAGGGCATGATGGCCGGGCACAAGAACGCCTACGACTCGATCGCCGCCTTCTCGGCGACCGACTTCACGGCCGATCTCCCGAAGTTCGACCGGCCGACCCTCATCCTGCACGGCGACGACGACCAGATCGTGCCGATCGACGCCTCGGCCCGGGCCGCCGCGAAGCTGGTCCCGCACGCGAAGCTCGTGGTCTACGAGGGCGCGCCGCATGGCCTCACCGATACCCACAAGGACCGGCTGAACGCCGACCTCCTGGCCTTCGCGCGCAGCTGAGGCCCGGCCCTGCCGTAAGCGGGGCCGCCCGGCCGGGGCTACTCGGCCGGGACGGCCTCGGGGGCGGCGACCGTGGCCCGCTGCTCGCGGGCCCGGATCTCCGCGGCCCAGAGATCGTGATGCGCCTCGGCCCAGTTGAGGTCGACCTCGCCCGAGCCCATGGCGTCGAACGCCCCCTCCATGCCGATCGTGCCGATGTAGATGTGCGCCAGGATGATGGCGACGAGGATCATCGACAGGACCGAGTGCACCATCTGCGCATTCTGCATCCCGCCGACATCGGCGACCACGGTGAACGGGAACATCAGGAAGTAGCCGGTCACGGCGATTGCCCCGCCCACCAGCACGACCGACCAGAAGATCGCCTTCTGCCCGCCATTGAACCGCCTGGCATGGGCGTGGCCGTGCCCGATGAGCCCGCCGCCGGCCGCGAGCCACTCGAGATCCAGCCGGCTCGGGATGTTGTCCCTGACCCAGAGCACGAGCATCAGGAGAAGGCCGAGCGTGAAGGGGAAGGAGAGGAAGTTGTGGGCGAGCTTGCCCGCATCCGAGAAGGTCGAAAAGGCCTCCGGCCCGATCAACGGCAGGAGCAGGTCGCGGCCGAAGGCGATGTTCAGGCCGGTGATCGCGAGCACGATGAAGCTGATCGCCGTCAGCCAGTGGGCGAAACGGTCGAGCCCGTTGAAGCGCGTGATGGTCTCGCCGGAGCGCCCGCCTTCGATCGCGACCCTACCGCGAATGAGGAAGAAGAGCAGGAGCACCGCCAGCATCCCGCCGATCGCGATGCCGCCGATCCAGGGCGAGGTGCCGCGCCAGAAGTCACGCCACTCCTTGCCGGCGGGCTGGATCAGGGTGGCGGCCCGCTGGTCAGGGATGCTGACCCGGCCGGTCAGGGTACCCTGCCCCTGCAGCTCCTGCATGAGCTGCAGCTCGGCATCCGACGGCCGGCCCTCGTCCTGGACCTGCGCACCGGCCGGCTGAGCCAGACCCAGCAGCACCACCAGGAGGCCGAAGGCCAGGCAGCGCCGGAGCATGGTCATCGCACTCTCCACCCTCGCCATCTCAGACACCCTGGCTGTCGGGATAGGCCGTCGACCAGCCCCACGCCCCCGAGCCGTAGCCCCGGGTTACCACCCGCTCCTTGTAGATGGCGGCGATGATCTCGCCGTCGCCGGCGAGCAGCGCCTTGGTCGAGCACATCTCGGCGCAGAGCGGCAGCTTGCCCTCGGCGAGGCGGTTGGCCCCGTAGACGGCGTATTCGAGCGGCGTGTTGTCCTCCTCGGGGCCGCCGGCGCAGAAGGTGCATTTGTCCATCTTGCCGCGGCCGCCGAAATTGCCGAGCTGCGGGTATTGCGGGGCGCCGAACGGGCAGGCGTAGAAGCAGTAGCCGCAGCCGATGCAGAGATCCTTGGAGTGCAGCACCACCGCGTCGGCCGTGGTGTAGAAGCAGTCGACCGGGCAGACCGCGGCGCAGGGCGCATCCGTGCAGTGCATGCAGGCCATCGAGATCGAGCGCTCCTTGCCGATCTCGCCGTCATTGAGCGTCACCACCCGGCGCCGGTTGATGCCCCAGGGGACCTCGTTCTCGTTCTTGCAGGCGGTCACGCAGGCATTGCACTCGATGCAGCGCTCGGCGTCGCAGAGGAACTTCATGCGGGCCATGGTCGTCTTCTCCCTCTCGCCGCTCAGGCCGCCTCGATGCGGCAGAGCGTGGCCTTGCCCTCGTGCATCGCGGTCACCGGATCATAGCCGTAGGTCGTGCAGGCATTCGCACTGTCGCCGAGCACGATCGGGTCGGCACCTTCGGGATACTTCGCCCGCTGGCTCTCGCCCGACCAGAAGCCGGCGAAGTGGAAGGGCATGAAGGCCACGCCTTCGCCCACCCGGTTGGTGACCAGCGCCTTGACCCGGGCCTTGCCCTCGGAGGGGCCGAAGACCCAGACCATGCCGCCATCCCTGACGCCGAGCCGCTCGGCGTCCGCCGGGTTGACCTCGACGAACATCTCCTGCTGCAGCTCGGCCAGCCACTTGTTCGACCGGGTCTCCTCGCCGCCGCCCTCGTACTCGACCAGCCGGCCGGAGGTCAGGATCAGCGGGAAGGACTCGATCGTCCTGTCCGCCACCGCCTTCGCCTGGATCGTGTGGCCGATGTTCATGACCCGGAAGTCGCGCTTGTCCTCGGTCGTCGGGTACTCGGCCACCAGCTCGGGCCTCGGGCTGAAGATCGGCTCGCGGTGCACCGGCACCGGGTCCGGCAGGTTCCACGCGACCGCCCTCGCCTTGGCGTTGCCGTAGGGCACGCAGCCATGCGCCATCGACACCCGCTGGATGCCGCCCGAGAGATCGATGGCCCAGGAGACGCTGTCCGGGTCGTCGCCGCCGATCGCCTGGATGACCTCGAGCTCCTCCGGCGTCAGGTCGCCGTCCCAGCCGAGCGTCTTCAGGATCCCGTAGGTGAACTCGGGATAGCCGTCCTCGATCTCCGAGCCCTTCGACCAGCTGCCCTCGGCGAGCAGCGTCTCGCCGTCGCGCTCGACGCCGAACCGGGCGCGGAAGGTGCCGCCACCCTCCATCACGTGCTCGTGCGTGTTGTAGAGCACGTGCGTGCCGGGGTGCTTGAGCTCGGGCGTGCCGAAGCAGGGCCAGGGCAGGCCGTAGAACTCGCCCTCGACCGACGTGCCGGGCTTGCCGCGCAGGCTCACCATGTCGAAGTCGCCCTGCTGCTCCATGTGCTGCTTGAGCCGCTCGGGCGACTGGCCGGTATAGCCGATCGACCAGGTGCCGCGGTTGATCTCGCGGAGGATGTCCTCGGCGAGCGGCTCGTTGCCGTCCACCTGAATGTGCTTGAACATCTGCTCCTCGATGCCGAGCCGCTTCGAGAGCAGGTACATGGCCTCATAGTCGTTCTTCGATTCGAAGAGCGGCTCGACGACCTGGTCGCCCCACTGCAGCGAGCGGTTCGACGCCGTGCGCGAGCCCGAGCACTCGAATTGCGTGCAGATCGGCAGGAGAGAGGTCCCGTCCTTGCGCTCGGAGACCACGGCAAACGTGGTGGGATGCGGGTCGGCCACGACCAGGAGGTCGAGCGCCTCGAGCCCGGCGCGCATCTCCGGCATGCGCGGCACCGTGTTGCCGCCATGGCCGAAGACCACCATGCCCCGGAGCCGGTCCGGCTGGTCGACGTCCTCGGGATCCGCCACCACCGCATCGAACCAGCGGGTCGTCGGAATACCCTTGGCCTCCATCAGCGCCTGCCGGTCCTCCATCGCCATGTCGGGCTTGCCGAACCGGTTGCGGACCCAATCGTAATCGACGTCCCAGACCCGGCACCAGTGCTGCCAGGCGCGCTCCGAAAGGCCGTAATAGGCGGGCAGCGAGGTGACATCGAGGCCGAGATCGGTGGCCCCCTGGACGTTGCAGTGGCCGCGGAAGATGTTGGCCCCGCCACCCTCGACACCGATATTGCCGAGTGCCAGCTGCAGGATCGAGAGGGCGCGCACATTGGCCGTGCCGACCGTGTGCTGGGTGACGCCCATGCACCAGATCAGCGTCGACGGCTTCTGCGTCGCCATGATCTGGGCGATCTCCTGGACCTGCGCGCCCGGCACCCCGGTCACGCGCTCGACCTCGGCCGGGTGCCACTTCGCCACCTCGGCCCGGATCTGGTCCATGCCGTAGACGCGCTGGGCGATGTACTCCTGGTCCTCCCAGCCGTTCTCGAAGATGTGCCAGAGCATGCCCCACATGAGCGGGATGTCGGTGCCCGGCCGCAGCCGCACATAGTGCGTGGCATGCGCCGCCGTCCGCGTGAAGCGCGGGTCGCAGACGATCATCGAGGCCTGGTTCAGCTCCTTGCCGCGCAGCACGTGCTGCAGCGACACGGGATGCGCCTCGGCCGGGTTGCCGCCGATGATCATGATCGCCTTGGAATTGGCGATGTCGTTGTAGGAATTGGTCATCGCCCCGTAGCCCCAGGTGTTGGCGACACCCGCGACCGTGGTCGAGTGGCAGATCCGCGCCTGGTGGTCGACCGAGTTGGTGCCCCACATCGCGGCGAGCTTGCGGAAGAGATAGGAGCCCTCGTTCGAGAACTTGGCCGAGCCCAGCCAGAAGACGCTGTCCGGCCCGGATTCCTCGCGCAGCTCCTCGAGCTTGGCGCCGATCTCCTCGATCGCCTGCTCCCAGCTCAGCCGCTGCCATTCGCCGCCGGAGAGCTTCATCGGATACTTGAGCCGGCGATCGCCATGCGCGATCTCGCGCACCGAGGCCCCCTTGGCGCAGTGCGTGCCGCGGTTGATCGGGCTCGCCCAGCTCGGCTCCTGCCCGACCCAGACCCCGTTCTGCACCTCGGCGGTGACCGTGCAGCCGACCGAGCAGTGGGTGCAGATGTTCTTCTTGATCTCGATCGGCACGCCGGGCTGCATCGGCCCGGCCTCGGCCTTCCTGACAGTGGCGAGCGGCACGGCACCCAGAGCCGCGAGCCCGCCCGCGGCGACACCCGACTTCCTGAGGAAGGCGCGGCGATCGACCGTCGCCGATCCGGCGGCGGCCAGGACCCCGGCCAGACCCGACCTCGACGACATCCCGGCACGGCGCTTCTGCAACATGGCCCTCGTCTCCCCGTCAGTATCGGCGTCAGTACCGGTTGGTCTCGTAGTAGGTCTTGACGTGATCGGTTTCCTGGGAGCGCGTCTTGCGCTGCTCCTCGGCCGATTCCGCCGCCGCGGCCTCGCCGCTGAGCATGGCCGGCACGGCCAGCGCCGCACCCGCGGCCCCGCCGGCCGCCGCCCGGAAGAAGCCGCGCCGCGCCGGCGAGGCCGGCGCTTCGGTGGTGGCAGGGCTCTTCGCCATGGCTCGTCTCCCTCGCATGCGCCGGTCCGGCATCAGGCCGCCAGCGCGTAGGCTCTGGTCTCGATCTCGATCAGCTGCCGGCCAAGCGCGCCGACCGGCCGGTAGAACCGGGCGGCCTCGGCACCCTCGAGGACGGCGAAGAAGCGACCCGCCCAGGAGGCGATGAGGCGCTC
>CAZGUW010000188.1:0-9565 GCA_964528705.1 uncultured Geminicoccaceae bacterium | reverse complement strand
AGCTCGCGGGCATTGCCGCGCCAGTGGTGCGCCTGCAGCCGGGCCAGCGCCGCCGGCTCGAGCTCGGGGACCGGGCGGCCGTTGCTGCGCGCGTGCTTGGCGGCGAAATGGGCGGCGAGGGCCGCGATGTCGCCCGGCCGCTCGCGCAGCGGCGGCAAATGCAGCGTCAGCACGTTGAGGCGGAAATAGAGGTCGTCGCGAAAGACGCCGGCGGCGACCGCCTCCTCCATGTCGCGGTTGCTGGTGGCGATCAGCCGGATGTCGACGCGGATCGGCTTGCCGCCGCCGAGCCGGTCGATCTCGCGCTCCTGGATGGCGCGCAGCAGCTTGGCCTGCAGGCGCGGGTCCATCTCGGTCACCTCGTCGAGCAGGAGCGTGCCGCCGCTCGCCTCCTCGAACTTGCCGACCCGCCGGGCGAGCGCGCCGGTGAAGGCCCCCTTCTCGTGGCCGAAGAGCTCCGACTCGAGCAGCTGCTCGGGGATGGCGGCGCAGTTGACCGAGATGAACGGACCGTCGCTCCGCCGGCTGCGGGCGTGCAGCAGGCGTGCCACCATCTCCTTGCCGGTGCCGCTCTCGCCGGTGATCAGGACGCTGGCGTCGGCCGTGGCGAACTGGCCGGCGAGATCGAGCACCTGGCGCATCGCCGGGTCGGCGCAGACGAGCTCGCGCATGGGTGCTGCGGCCGCAGCCAGCATGGCGGCGATCAGCTCGGCATCGGGCGGGAGGGGCAGGAACTCGCGCGCCCCGGCGCGGATCGCGGCCACCGCCGCCACCGGGTCGGCGGCGATGCCGTACGCCACGACCGGCAGATGGAAGCGCTCGCCGCGCAGCGCCCGGATCAGGCCGGCGACGTCGGCATCGAGATCGACGAGGACGAGATCCGCCCCCTGGCCGGCGCGCAGGAGGGCGAGCGCCGCCTCGCGGTCGGCAGCACGGCGGATCGTGGCGCCGTTCGCCGCCGCTATGCCGACGGCCTGGGCGACCTCGTGCCCGTCCGGGCCGATAACCAAGAGACGCGTTCCCATGTCGCTTCCTCCGTGCAAGCGCCGGCCCTCAGTCGAAGCGCCTGAGGCGCTCGTCGGGGGCCAGGAGTCCATTGAGGGCCGCCTCCAGCCGCCTGGGGTTCTCCCGGTCGGCGATGGCGAGGGCGGCGACGAGCTGCAGCTCGGCGCCGGCAAGCTCGGCCTCGAAGCGGCGCTGCAGCTTCTCGGCGAGCGGGGTGAAGAGGGCATGCGCCAGCAGCGCGCCATAGAGCGTGGTGAGGAGTGCGATCGCCATGGCCGGGCCGATCTCGTCCGGGTCGTCGAGATGGCCGAGCATCTGCACGAGCCCGATCAGCGTGCCGATCAGCCCCATGGCGGGCGCCACCTCGGCGGCGCGGCGCAGGATGCCGACCGTGCTGCGCTGGCGCTCGACCATGGCGGCGATCTCGCGGCGCAGCGTCCGCTCGATGGCGTCGCGGTCGGCCCCCTCGATCAGCAGCACGAGGCCGCGATGCAGGAAGGCGTGGCGGGCCAGCGCCTCGATGCGGCGCTCGAGTCCGGGCAGCGTCTCCTGCCGGGCCGCCTCGGCAAGCGTGAGGGCATCGCCGGCGACGACGCGGAGCGCGCAGGGCGGCTGCAGCGAGAGGGCGGCGCCGAGGACCCTGGGCAAACGCGCGAACTCCATGAGCGAGAAGCTCGCGAAGGTCACGGCGAAGGTGCCGCCGAGCACGATCAGCACGGATGGCAGGTCGACGAAGCGGGCCGGCGCCGAGCCGGTGCCGATGGCGAGGCCGATCACCGCGAAGGCGGCGACGAGGCCAACGGCGCCGGCCGGGTCGAGCCGGCTGAACGTGCTGCCGGCCGGTGCCGGCCGTCGTGCCTGCGGGGATGCCGGTCGCGCCATCAGCTGTCGCTCTTGATGATCTCGGTCATGGTGATGCCGAGGTGGTCGTCGACGATCAGCACCTCGCCGCGCGCCACGAGCCGGTTGTTGACGTAGATGTCGATCGGCTCGCCGACCTTGCGGTCGAGCTCGACCACGGCACCGCGGCCGAGGCGCAGGAGCTGGTTGACCGGCATCGAGGTCTTGCCGAGCACGGCGGCCAGCTGGACCGGGATGTCGTAGATGGCGTTCAGCCGGTCGCCGGCAGCCAGCGGCACCGGCACGCCGTCCGGCTCCTCCGTGGCGTCGACGGCGTCGGCCGCCGGCTCGACCTGCCCTTTGTCGATGGTCATGGCTCAACCTTCCCTTGCGTCGTTCGGTGCGATGGTCGGGCCCGCGTCGTCATCGTCATCGACGAGACCCTCGAGAATCAGGGCGGCCCGCTGCCGGAGCTCGGCCAGGGACCATTCGGCGTGGCCGTCCGGCCAGGCCAGCCGCGCCTCGCCCGGCGCCAGGTCGGCCGCCGGCTCGACGGCGAGGCCGCCGGGGCGCGCCGGCAGGCCGGGCACCCGGTCGAGTGCCGCCCGCAGCGGCTCGACCAGCTCGGCCGCCACCTCGACCGTCAGCGGCAGGAGCGGGTCGAGCCGGCCGAGGCATTCGTCGGCGAGCGTCACCGCGAGGCGGACGGCAACCCGCTCGGGCGCGGTGGCGCCGAGGGTCGCGACCGTCGCGGCCGCCAGCCGCGCCGTCGTCCGGCGCAGCTCGGCGACGCGCGCGTCGAGGACCGCGTCGAGGGTGCCGATGGCCGCCGCGAGCCTCTCGAGGGCGGCCATCGTGCGCCCCTCGATCGCCCGGGTCAGCTCGTCGCGGGTCGCCGCGCGGGCCGCCCCGTCGACCGCGGCGCAGATGCGGCCGAGATCGGCCTCGTCGAAGACGAGCGCAGGCACGGGGAGCCCCTGGCCCGCCGCGTCCGGCGGCGTTGCCGCCGCCGCGGCGCCGCCAAAGGCGATGACCGGCCAGGCGGGCGTGCCGTCGGCCAGTGCTGCCGCGCGGCTCCCTTTGGTCAGGGGAAAGGTGAGTGTCGGCGTCGCCATCAGTAGACCAGCTCGTCGTCTTTGCTGTCGGCGAGGAAGATCTCGCCGGACGCGGCCAGCTCCTTCGCCATGTTGACGAGAAACTGCTGGGCCTCGTCGACGTCGCGCAGGCGCACCGGCCCCATTGCCTGCATGTCCTCCTTGAGGATCTTCGCGGCGCGCTCGGACATGTTGGAGAAGAAGAGCTCCTTGAGCTGCTCGCTCGCCCCCTTCAGGGCGATGCCGATGCGGTCGTTGCCGGCATTGCGCATCAGGGTCTGGATGCCCGAGCTGTCGAGCTTGATCAGGTCCTCGAAGGTGAACATCAGCGCCTTGATCCGGTCGGCCGCCTCCTTGTTCCGTTCTTCCAGTGCAGCCACAAATCGCGTTTCGGTATTGCGGTCGAAGTAATTGAAGATCTCGGCCATGATCTCGTGGTTGTCTCTTCTGTTGGTGCGCGCCAGGTTGCTCATGAACTCGGCGCGGAGCGTGCGCTCGACATCCTGCAGGATGTCCTTCTGCACGACCTCCATGCGCAGCATGCGCATCACCACCTCGACGGAGAAGTCGTCCGGCAGGCTGGCCAGGACGCGCGCCGCATGGGCGGATTCGATGCGCGACAGCACCACGGCCACGGTCTGCGGGTATTCGTTCTTCAGATACGAGGCGAGCACCGACTCATTGACGTTGCCGAGCTTGTCCCAGACCGTGCGGCCGGCGGGGCCCCGGATCTCCTCCATGATCTGCTCGACCCGCTCCGTGTCCATGAAGCGCTGCAGCAGCCGCTCGGTGGTGTCGAAGCTGCCGACCACGCCGCCGGCCTGGCTCAGCCGCTCGGCGAAGTCGCCGATGATCTTCTCGACCACGTCGGAGCCGACGCGACCGAGCAGCGACATGGTCTGCGACAGCTCCTTGACCTCGTCGAGCTCCAGCCGGGCGAACAGCTTGGCGGCGTTCTCCTCGCTGACGGCGAGCATCAGGATCGCCGCCTTCTCGACGCCGGTGAGCTTGTCGAACTGCATGAGGTCATTGGCAGGCATCAAAAAGCGGCCTCAGCTCGAGTGCAGCCAGGAGCGGATGACGCGGATCGCGTCCTCGGGACGGTCTTCGATCAGCTCGGCCATGTCGGTGAGCAGGGAGGCGCGGACGTCGCCCTCGATCTGGCGGAGCGTGACCCGGTCCTCGGACGGCTCGCCCGCCGCGTCGCCGGAATGGCCGTTCCGCGTCACCACCGGGTTGCCGCGCTCGTCGATGGTGACGGCCGTGCCCGGCGTGGCCTGGATCAGGAGCTGCTTGCCGTCGGGGCCGTTCAGCAGGCGGACGCCGCCACCGGCACCGGCCGCCGCGGCCCGGGCCGGCTGCAGCCGGCGCAGGAGCGGCCGCACGCCAAGGAGGAGGACGAGGAGGGCGATGCCGGCGCGCCCGCCGAGCTCGGCGAAGCGCATGAGGTCAGCTCGCGCGAAGCCGAGCAGCGTGTCGTCGACCACCGGTAGCGGCTCGGGCTGCGCCAGGCGCCGGCTGACGATCGAGAGGGTGTCGCCGCGCTCGTCGTCGATACCGACGGCGCTGCGCACCAGCGTCTCGAGCTCGGCGAGCTCTTCCGCCGGCAGCGGCTCGAACACCGGCACGCCGTCGGCACCCTCGGTGTAGGTGCCGTCGACCTGCACGGCGACCGACAGCCGCTGCAGCCGGCCGCCGTGCCGGGTCTGGTTACGCACGGTGCGCGAGATCTCGTAGTTGATCGTCTCTTCGTTGCGGTTACGCTGCTCGCGATTGGTCGCGGCCCCGGCCTCGGCATCGCCGCCAGGCAGGTTGTTGGCGACGCTGACCGCGTCGTTGGGCGTGCGCTCGTCGAGCTCGGTCGTCTCGTCGACGAGCTGCGTGCTGCGCACCACCTGCCGCTCGGGATCGTAGATCTCCTCGGTGGTCGAGACGCTGTCGAAGTCGAGCTCGGCGGTGACCTGCGCCTCGACCCGGCCGACGCCCAGGCTCCGCTCGAGCAGCTGCAGGATCTTCGCCTGCAGGCGGCTCTCGAAGGCCTGCCGGTAGCCGTCCGTGTCGTCGAGGCCGATGGCGGTGTCGAGGGCGTCGCCGCCGCGCGACAGCAGCCTGCCGTTGTCGTCGGCGATGGTGATGCGGCCGGGCTCGAGCCCGGGCACGGCGGCGGCGACGAGGTGCTGGATGGCGGCGATCTCGCCGCGGCCGAGGCCGGCCGGGCCGACCGAGAGAAAGACCGAGGCGCTGGCCGGCGCCTGCTCGCGGCGAAAGAGCTCGCGCGCCGGCTGGACCAGGTGGACCCGGGCGGCGCGCACCTGGCGCAGGCTGGCGATGGTGCGGGCCAGCTCGCCCTCCATCGCCCGCTTGTGGTTGATGTTGGAGAGGAACTCGGTCGTGCCGAACGCATCGACGGCATCGAAGATCTCGTAGCCGACGACCCCGCCGCCCGGCAGGCCGTCCGTGGCGAGCGACATGCGCAGGTCGAGCACCCGGTCGGCCGGCACCAGCACCGCGTCGCCGGCCGGCGACAGCTTGTGCGGCACGTCCATGGCCTGCAGGCGGGTGACGATGGTGCGGGTGTCCTCGAGCGCGAGGCCCGCATAGAGCAGGGTGTAGGGCGCCTCGAGCGCCCGCATGCCGATAAAGCCGAGCAGCCCGGCCAGGGCCAGGATGGCGACGGTGATGGCGACGATCCGCTCGGCGCCCAGGGCACCGAGCAGGGCCGCCAGCCCGCCGCGTGCACCGCTGGCGGCGACCGCCGGGTCGGCGACCTCCACCGGCAGTGCCTCGACTTGCTCAGCCATCCGAAAACCCGATCTGGAAGCGGCGGTAGCGCTCGCCGGACCAGAATCTGGGGCAAGATGCTGAACAACCGGTTAACGGGCCGCATGGCCCCCGCCGGCCCGGTTCCGGCGGGGGCGCCCGGCTCTGGCGATCGGGCGGCCTGGCTCAGCGAAACTCCTGCAGCCGTGTGACCCTGAGGCCGCCGAGCCCGTGGCGGTCGATCGCCCGCTCCCAGGAGGAGAACTCCTCCGCGGTCAGCTCGTAGCGCTTGCACGCCTCGTCGAAGGTCATGAGACCGGCGCGGACGGCGGTCACCACCTCGGCTTTGCGGCGGGCCACCCAGCGGCGCGTCTCGGGCGGCGGCAGGGTCTCCATGCTGAGCACGGCGCCGTTCGGACCCATGACCGTCCGCGGCCGCTCGTTCACCGTATCCGACATCGACATCTCCATTCCTCCGCCCCGCTTGCCGGGCCATTTCCTCGAGCCCAAGAATGCGGCAGCATGACTTAAATCCCGCCGAATAATTCTGGTAAAGTCCGGTTAGCCATTCCCGTCGTCATCCGTGGCTTGTCTAGCGGGTTATCTGAGTGAGCTCCTCGAGCATTGAGTTGGTGGTGGTGATCACCCGGGCGTTGGCGGAGTAGGCTCGCTGGGTGACGATCATCTTGGTGAACTCGTCGGCGAGATCGACATTGGCCGCCTCGAGGGCCGAGGGAGCGATGATGCCGGCTCCCCCCCGCCCGGCGGCGCGCATATTGAACGCGCCGGACGCCTCGGTCTGGGCGAAGACATTGCCCGATCGCGGGTCGAGTCCCGATGGATTGGCGAAGGTCGCGATCGGCAACTGGTAGAGCCGGCGGTTCTCGCCGTTGGTGAAGGACGCGATCACGTATCCTTCCTCGTCTATCCTCACGCCGTTGAGCTCACCCACCTCGGCACCATTCTGCTCGACGAACGCGACATTGGTCGGGCTCGCGAACTGGGTGAGACCGTTCGTTTCACCGGCAGTGCCGAGGTCCACGGTGACGGCGCTCGGGTCAGCGCCGGTTCCGGCCGCCCAGGTGATGTTGACGGTGGCACCATCGAGCGTGTTGGTCGCCAGGCTGCCGTCGCCGTTGAACGTGACGGTGCCGGTGTCGAGCAGGCCATTGGGATGCGCCAGCGCATCGACGTTCGTCGGATCGCCGGCGATCAGCTCGACCTGCCAGGTATTGGCAGCCGTCTTCAGGAAGGCCATGGTGACCGGCTGCGGGCGACCGAGACTGTCGTAGACCTGAACATCGCGCGAGAAATGCGCGTCGACCGTGCCGGCGGCGATGTCGCCGGCCGCGTAGGCCCCGGCATGCAGCGCCTGATCGGCGTCGAGATTGGCGCCCAGGCTGATGTTGGTCGTTGCCGTCGCCACCCCGTTGACATTGCCGACATTGACGGTTTCGACCTGGTTGACGTCGACGATCTCCTCATTGGCATCCAGGAGCCAGCCCTGCAGGTAGAAGCCCGAGGGCGAACGGAGATCGCCGAGGAAGTCGGGCGAGAAGGAGCCGGCCCGCGAGTAGACCTGCTCGCCGGTGCCGTCGGCGAGCGAGTTCATGACGAAGAAGCCGGCACCGGAGATCGCCGCGTCGGTCGACGAGCTGCTGCTCTGGATGAGGCCCTGCCTAGCGATGGACATCGATCCGATCGAACGGACGCCACCTGGCGAATACGAGGTCACCGACTCCTTGCTCGTGACCATGTTCGCGAACTGGGCGATGGCACCCTTGTAGCCGGTGGTGTTCACGTTCGCGACGTTGTCCGAGATCATGCTCATGGCCCGCGACTGCGCGCTGAGGCCGGAGACCCCGGAATAGAGTGACCCGAAGAGGCTCATGGTTTCGCTCCAGCGTCTTGTTGTTTCTGGCGTCTCGTTGCTCGTGGGCCGTCAGGCGGCGGGCCGGACGGACCGCACGCTTTCCACAGGATAAGAGCGGCCAGCGACGGTCAGGTGCAGGCCGGTCGCCGTCTGGGTCAGCGCCTCGACCCGTCCGACCGTGTCGAGCGAGACGGGTATCGCGCGGCCGACCGGGTCGACCGCGGTGACCGCCACGCTGTAGGCCCCGGCCGGCTGGGCGGTGCCGGCCTGGTCGCGACCGTCCCAAAGGAGGCTCTGCGGCCCTGCCGCGGCCGGGCCTGTGAGCTGGCGCACCAGCTCGCCGGCGCCGTCCCGGATCTCCACGAGCACGGCGGCCGCCGTCTCCGGCAGCTCGTAGGTGATCTCGGTGGTCCCGCCGGCGGCCAGCGAGATGGCGGAGGTATCGAGCTCCACGGTGGCACCGATATACTGGAGTGCAGCGGTCGCCTGGTTCGCCTGCATCAGGCCGATCAGCGTCTCGAGCCTGGTGTTGGTCTGGATCGCCTGCTCGACGCCGGAGAACTGCACAAGCTGCGAGGTGAACTGCTCGGCGTCCATCGGGCTCAGCGGGTCCTGGGTCGTCAGCTGGGTCGTCAGGAGCTGCAGAAAGCTGTCGAAGTCGGCAGCGAGCTTTACTCCCGACCTGGAGGCGGTGGTGGTGCCGGCCGAGGCTTGGGTGGCATCGACGGTCATTCCCTGGTCCCTCCGGACATTCAGACGGAAAGGTTCAAGAGGCCCCGGCGCACCGGCGGTGCGGCTGCGGCGGCGGGCGGCGCGACATCACCCTGGTCGGCGAGATCGATGGACGCGCGCTGGCCCGATCCGGCGTCGGCATGCTCGCGACGCTGGCCGCGCCCGTCCGCCATGAGACCGAGCTCGAAGCTGCCGCCGGCGAGCGAGACCCCCTGCTGCGCCAGCAGCCGCTCGAGCTGGCGGGTCTCGCCGCGCAGCATGTCGAGGGTCTCGGGGCGCTCGGCGAGGATCGTCACCGCGACCCGGCGCTCGTCGGCAAAGTCGACCGTGATCTCGAGGCTGCCGAGCTCCTCGGGGCTGAGCTGGACGGAGAGCTGGCGGACGTCGCCGCTGACCGCCCGCCCGATCGCCAAAGCGAGCTGGCGGACGGCGGATGCGGCCAATGGAGGCTCCGTCGTCCCGGCAGCATCGAGCGGCCGGTCGAAGGCCGGGGTCCCGTCGAGGGCGAGCAGGCCGCGCCAGGCGAGGCCATCCTCGGCAGACCCGAGCGCGTCGACCGCACCGGTCGTGGCCATGGCCGGAATGGCATCGGCCCGTGAAGTCGAACGAATGACGGCGGCACCGACCGCGGCCCGCGGCACCGCGCGTTCGGCGCCGGGGCGGGCGGCCGGCGGCGCACCGGCTGGGGCGTCTTCGCCGCGCGTGGCGGGGCCGGCAGGGACCGCGTCGCCCGCTTCGGTCCGTGTCGCAGCGGCGGCGGGAATCGTCTTCGCGGGGCCCGGCTCGGGGGCCGTCGCGACCTGGCCCTGCGCCGCCGTCGCTGCCGCCGGGACCGCCGGCTCGCCGGCAGTCGGCGGCATCGTCAGCCCAGGGCGGAAGGACTGACCCGGCCGGCCGCCCTGCGGCGCCGGCTCCGCATCGCCGGGACCCACCTCGCCAGGAACAGCGTCGCCAGAAACTGCGTTGCTAGGAACTGCGTTGCTAGGAACTGCGTCACCGTCCGCCATCGGGCTCGGGGCCGCCCGGGCAGCCGCGAGGTCCACCGCCGGGAGCGTGCCCTGTGGTGGTGCGGGCGGGGCGAGAAGGCCGGCCAGCAACCCCTCGAAGCCCTCGGGCAGAGCGCCGTTGTCACCCGCCCGGCGCGCGGCGCCGGCAGTCGTGGCGGGGCCGGCTGGCGAGCCGGCAGGGGAGTGGATCGAGAGCATGGCGGATGAGCATCAGCAACCGCCGTGCCAAACCCTCGAGACCCCGGGACCCGCAG
>CAZGUW010000187.1:0-9565 GCA_964528705.1 uncultured Geminicoccaceae bacterium | reverse complement strand
AGGAGCGCCAGGACCAGTCCCTGCCGGCGCAGGTCGTCCCGCCCCTGCACCACAGCGTCGACCGGCAGCAGATAGTTCACCCCGTCGACCTGCACCCCGTGCCCGGCGTAGTAGACCAGCGCCACCTCGGCATCGCGCGCCTCGCGCCGGAAGGCGTCCATGGCGGCGCGCATCCCGTCATAATCGGCGTTGGTCACCGCACTGACCGAAAAGCCGAGCTCGCCCAGCGTCTGTCCCAGCAGCCGCGCATCGAGTGACGGGTTGTCGAGCGGCGGCAGGGACGCATAGGCCGAGTTGCCGATCAGGAGCGCGTGCCGCCCGGCTGCCAGCGCCGTCGGCGAGACGCTGCCGAGAAGCGCCGTGACCAGCACCAGGCGGCCGGCGAGGCGGCCGCCGTGCCGGACCAGCCGGCCGAAGGGCGGCAGCACCGGCAGCGGCCGCCGCACCTGCTTCCTCCGGGAGCGGCGACGGCGCATCAGTTCCAGCCTCCTCCGCCGCCACCACCACCGCCGCCGCTGTTGCCGCCGCCCTGGTCGGTGGTCGCCGCGGGTCCGACGCCCCAATTGCGCCCCGATGTCGACTGGCGCTCGATGGTTACCGGCTCGGTGACGGCCACCGGCTGAACGCTGGGTGCCGGTTCGGGTACAGGTGCCGGAGCGGGAGCTGGTGCGGGGGTTGCTACCGCAGCTGGTGCGGGGGCCGGTGCAGGCGTCGGTGCTGGAGCCGGCCGGGAAGTGCGGGCCGGTGCCACGCTCGGCGTGGCCGAAACCGGCTGCACGGCGGGCAGCTGGTCGATGTAGCGATGGGCGCCGATATCGGCGAGCAACTCGTCCGGCCCGACGCTGAAGGCGCCGGCCGGGCGCAGGGCCCGCGCCCGCTCGCGCACCGCCTGGGACTGGCTGCGCTCGGCGATCATTTCCGCGATCACCCTGGCCGCGGCATCGCTGCCGCTGTCGTTGCCACTGCGATAGGTCACCAGCTCGCTCACGTTCTGGGCCATGGCCGGCCCGCCCAGCGCCAGGACGGCCAGGGCAAGTGCGGCTGCACGCTCGATCTTCATGACTCGGTACCTTTCCTTCATGGCGCGGCGCACGTGCCGAGCACGTCGCGCAGCCCTCTCTCGACCACCGGCACCTGCGACGGGGCGATGGAGCACTGGCCGATGGTCGACATCCGGTCGAGCACCGCCAGGTCCACGGCCTCGGTCATCCGCGGGCTGTCGATCACCGCGCCGTAGCGCTGGTCCAGGCCCTGCAGCACGCTGAAGCGCAAGGCCGCGAAATCGCGGTCGTCGCGGACGTAGTTGCAGCGCGCCGCCACTGCCAGAGCCCGTCCGCAACGTCGCGCCTCGACCAGCGCGCTGCCCGGATCGATGGCGGCAGACTGACTGTCCCCGGAGGAGTCGAACAGCTTCGCCGGATCCAGCGAGGAGAGAGAGCCGTCGCTGCAGGCGGACAGCAGCAGGACCGCGACAAGGGCGGCCCGGGGGGTTCGGTCGAGCATTCCGGTCACTCCACGGCCACAGCCGAGCTTCGGGTCTTCTCGCCTCGACTCACGCCTCATTGTAGCTGATTCCATGAGATTAGCCCATCATCGCCAAGTCAACGGCTCACCGGCCGCAATGCATCAACGGCAGACGGGGTCGCCGCCGAGCGTGCCGAGCTCGACGCAGGCCCAGGCGCCATCGCCGATCGCGATGTTGACGCTGGAGCCCAGGGTCACGGTATTGGTGAGGTCGCCGCCGGTGGTGACGTCGTCGATGGTGCCGATGACGGTCATGGCCGTGGCGTCCCGGCCCTCGGCCCGCTGGGTCAGCCGGCCGACCTCGGTCGTCGCCGTGAGATCGCCACCGACCGTGGTGTTGGTGATGCGGTTCGTCTCGACGACCGTACGGGCATTCCTGCCACTGGCGGCGCTCTCGACCTCGTCGATGGCCACGGTGTTGGCAAGCTTGCCGCCGACCTTGACGCCGGCGCCGGTGGACGATTCCGGACCCGGCGTGCCGCCTGAGGGCGTTGCCGCCTGGCCCGGTGCAAGGACCACCTCGGCCGGGGCCGGCATGGCAAGGAACAGGGTTGCGCAGCCGGCGAGCAAGGCCGGGCTGAGGTGGCGGTGGTGCTGGAGGCGGCGCATCGCGGGTCTCCGTTTAGGTGCGCCGAGACCGTTCCTCGCCGCCGGACAGACACTGCCCGGCCGACCGCCCCCCGCCGAGGGTGGAAAAAACCTACCCTCCGTGTCGCCCCCCGGCCGAACATCCCCACGCGTACTGCAAGATGCTCTCACGCTCTCGTGATCGACCGCATCGATGGCCGGGCTAGGGTCGCAACTGGCCCGCATCCCTCCAGCGGGCGCGCCCGATCGGCGACCCTTGGAAAAACCCTGCCTTACCCCGGCGGGGTTCGCTGGCAGTCTCGGCATCACCGAACGGCAAGACCCGACGAAATGTGCGTTCTGCCACCGACGAGGGTCCCACCGGGCGGCACGATCCAACCCAGCAGGAATGCGGCCAAAGCATTGGTCACCCCGCCGGGCAAATGGTAGTAACGGTGGGACCTGCGACAGTCTACCGCGGTTTCACCTCAACCCAAAGGAGACCGACGATGAAGACCTTGAAGCTCACCGCAGCAGTCCTCGGCATCTCTCTCCTGACCGCCTCGGCACTTTCGACAGGCGCCATGGCCCAGCAGGGTGGCGTGCAGATCGGCGGCAACGCCAACAACACGACGCTCCTGAACCAGAACACCAACGCCGCCATCGGCCTCGGTGCGAAGGCCAATACCCGGGTCGGCAGCATCCAGGACACGACGGTCGGCGGCAATCTGAACAACACCACGCTCGTCAACCAGAACACCAATGCCGCCATCGGCCTCGGCTCCAAGGCCAACACGCAGATCGGCGCGGTCACCGGCTCCGACGTCGGCGGCAACCTCAACAACACGACGCTCGTCAACCAGAACACCAACGCCGCCATCGGCCTCGGTGCCAAGGCCGGCTCGGCCATCGGCACGGTCACGAACGCGACCGTCGGCGGCAACGTCAACAACACCACGCTGGTCAACCAGAACACCAATGCCGCGATCGGGCTCGGCACCGAGGCCTGCTCCGAGATCGGCTCGATCGGCAAATCCGACGTCTGCGACTGATCATTCGACCCTCTAGCCCGAGCCGGCCGGCCCACGCCCTGGGCCGGCCGGCGACGAGGAGACCAGCCATGCGTCGCATGCTCACCGCCGCCGCTCTCATGGCCGCCGTCCTGGCGGCCAACGGGCCGACCCGCGCCGAGGAGTACAACCAGCGCCCGTTCCTGGGCCCCGGCGAGATGTCGAAGGTCCAGCGGGTGATCAGCCACGGCCGCGCCGAGCGGTTCCGCCAGGAAGGTGTCGCCGATTCCGTCGGCACCGGACCCAACGCCTCGATCGTCAATACCGGCTGCGGCAAGCTCTCGGTCGGCAATGTCGAGACGACCGGCCGCCCGGGCGAGCGACTGCCACGGGAGAACATCGTCATCGCCCGCGAGATCATCAACGCCCCGATCAACTGCGGCACCCGCGGCCGGCGCTGAGGCGCCCCGCTGACGAGCCGCCCGCACCAACAGTCAACAAGAACGGACGGCCCTGACCATGACCATGCAGCGACTGACCCGAGCACTCGCCGGCTTCACCGCGCTCACGCTGGCCGCCGGCTGCGCCTTCACGCCGCCCGAGCAGGCCCCCATCGCGGCCCAGCCGAAAACCCTGCCGGTGAAGAACGTCACCAACTTCACCGCCTCGCTGCGCTGCATGGACGATCTCTTCCAGAAGTTCGGCAAGACCAGCTACCTGGTCACCGCCCAGGAGATCCCCGACGCCACGGGCAAGGTCCAGACCGGCACCAAGGAGATGCTGATCTCGGCGATCTCGCGCATGTCGGTGAAGAGCAACGCCTTCAACTTCATCGACTTCGAGGACTACGGCTCGGTCTTCGTGCTCGGCAGCTTCCTCGCCGCCCCGGGCGGCCCGCCCGTGCCGGCCGGCTTCGAGGTGCCCAACTACTATATCCGGGGTGCGATCACCCAGCTCGACAGTGGGGTCATCGCCGAGAGCGCTTCCGGCGGCATCGGCCTCGAGGATTTCGACATCGGCGCCAGCACCGACCAGGTGATCTCGGTCGTCTCCGTCGACCTGAATGTCGGCAACGTCCTCAACCGCCGCATGCTGCCCGGTGTTTCCGCCAACAAGTCCGTGGTCGTCCGCCGCTCCGGCAGCGCCGTCGACGCCGGCGCGACGATCAACAAGCTCGGCGCCAACTTCAACCTCACCTTCAACCAGTCGGAAGGCATGCACCAGGCGGTGCGCGGGCTGATCGAGCTCAGCGCCATCGAGGTCCTGGGCAAGCTCCTGCAGGTGCCCTACTGGCGCTGCCTCGAGATCGAGCAGACCAACCCCGAGGTCACGGCCATCGCCCGCGGCTGGTACGACGGCATGTCGGAGAAGGAGCGCGTCACCTTCGTCCAGCGGGCACTCGCCGCGAAGGGCCGCTATGCCGGGCCACAGAACGGCACCATGGATGCCGCCACCCGTGACACCATCGGCGCCTACCAGGCCGAGCGCGGCCTGCTCGCCGACGGCCGGATCAATTTCGACCTCTATGCCGACCTGATCGCCGGCGACCTGGCGCTCGGCCGCGAGCCCCCAAAGGATCAGGCCCCGGAGCCCCTGGTGACGGCGTCCCTGCCGGTCGCCCAGCCGATCCACCTCGCGCTCACCTCGTCGCGCGGGCCGTCGCATCGCTTCGCCCCGGGCGAGGCCATGAGCTTCACCCTGCGCAGCACGGCCGACAGCTTCGCCTATTGCTACTACGAGGACGCCAGTGGCGCCGTGGCGCGCATCTTCCCCAACCGGTTTGCGCCCGACCCCTATCTGCCGGCCCGC
Organism: uncultured Geminicoccaceae bacterium; assembly: GCA_964528705.1. Lineage (GTDB taxonomy): Bacteria > Pseudomonadota > Alphaproteobacteria > Geminicoccales > Geminicoccaceae > SLRI01. The sequence continues at coordinate 4,655 of CAZGUW010000187.1, read as the reverse complement.
GAGACGCTCTATCTGCCCGGCAACGCACCCTTCGACCTCGTGCCCGAGCGACCGGGCACGTCGGAGGAGGTGCTCTGCGTCGCCGCCGGCAGCGAGATCGGCCGCCAGCTGCCGCCGCAACTCCAGGCCGAGGACCTGACGCCCCTGCCCGTCGGCAGCCTCGACGAGGTCGAAGCCCTGCTCCGCCAGTCGAGCCCGGGCGGCATCGCCTCGGCCAAGCTGCAGCTGACGGTCACGAACTGACGATCAACAGCCACTGAGCGGCCGGGCCATGGCCCGGCCGCCAGACCGGGACGACCACGATGTCCAGACCCGACCCGCTCCACGGGAGCGTGAACCCTGTCCTCTCGCCCGCCCCGCGTGGCGTGGCTCAGGGCGAACCGACCTGCAGCTTGCCGGCACCGACGCGCCGCACGCTCGGCTCGGTCGCCACCCTGGCGAGGCGCACCGTGCCGGCCCCGACCATGTTGACCTCGGCCGTCTCGATCGGCGCATCGACCGTGATGGTGCCGGCCCCGGTGACGTTGAGGCGGGCGGCACCGACCTCGCCGGCCGCCACCTCGACGACACCGGCGCCGGTGACATTGACCTCGAGATCGCCCGCGACGCCGGCCGCCGCGATCCGCGCCGTGCCCACCGTGGCGAGCCCGGCGTTCTTCACCGATCCGAGCGTCACCCGGCCCTCGACCGCGCCGATCGCGACATCGGCCTCGAGGTCGCCGATCCCGGCCTCGCCGACGAAGCCATCGAGCGTCAGGCCGGTACCCTCCGGCAGCTCGAGCACGAGGTCGAGCGGCTCGGTTTCTGCCGTCGAGGCGGCGGTGCTGCCGACCGTCACCGACGAGCTGGCGCCCGGACCAGTCACCACGGTGAGGTTCCGGACGACCGTGACCGAGTTGCCGCCGGCTGGTGCCCGGACCTCGAGCCCGCCATCCCGCTCGGCGACCTCGAGCGCCGCCACCGCGGCCTCCGGTCCCACGACCTGCAGCCGCGTCGCCGTGCCGGCCACGACCTCGACGCGCAGCGTGCCGCGCAGGCCGAGCAGCGCCACGCGCTCGACCGTGAACGGCCCGTGGTCGACCGTGGTGTCGGCGGCACCGGCCGAGCCGGACAGCAGCCAGCTCAACAAAAAGGTGGCGAAACCCATGCGTCTCATCGCTTCGCTCCCGGCTATCCGCAGGTTCGACCGATCCTACCAGAAAGCCACCGCCTTACCCATGGCGGCCCTGACGGTCGTCCTGGCCCTCGCCACCAGCGGACCGCCGGCCTCGGCCGAGGTCACCGTAGGCAGCGAGCGCGCCGGCACCGGCGTCGCCCGGCCGGGTGCCCTCGAGGGTCAGGTTTCCGCCCGCTGCTGGCAGGACGGCCTGCAGGTCCTTGCCATCGACGATTTCGCCGCGGCCGAGGTCGGCCTCGAGCTGAAGGAGCTGTCGCTCGGCCTGCAGGGCGGTGGCGGCAAGCGCAGCGCCGTCATCGTCCCGCTCGCCGATTCGCTCTGCCTGTTGACCATCAGCCCCTGAGCCGCCAAGCCTTGCGGCCATCGGACCCGAAGGGAGATCCGTCATGCAACCGACCAAGCACCGCCTGCCACTCGCGGCACTTTTGCTGACCTCGGCGCTCGCCTGGACGCCGCTTGCCGCCGCCGCCCAGGACACGGTCATCTTCCAGGACGTGCCGACCGTCGACGAGCTGAACACCGTACTCTTCGGCAAGCCGGCCGATCCGGCGGCACCGCCGATGAAGACGCGCGCCATCCGCTTCCATGGTGCCGCCGCGGCGACCCCGCCGCCCGCCACCGTGCCGGCCGAGGTCCCGGCCCAGGCGGCACCGCCGCCAGAGGCAGCGGTGGCGAGCACCGCTCCGGTCGCCCCGTCACCGCCGCCGCCTGCCGGCACGGCCCTGGGGATGAACATCCTCTTCGAGTACAACTCGACCAACGTGCTGCCCGAATCCTTTCCCTATCTCGAGCGGCTCGGCGAGGTGCTGAACCTGCCCGAGAACCAGGGCAAGGTGATCAACATCATCGGCCACACCGATGCGACCGGCAGTGCCGCGTACAACCAGGGGCTCTCTGAGCAGCGCGCTCTCGCCGTGGGGCAGTACCTGGTGGACGCCTGGCAGGTCTCGCCGGAGCGGCTCGGCGTCGAGGGCCGTGGCGAGAACCAGCCGCTGGCGGGGACCGATCCCAATGACGGTGTCAACCGTCGGGTCGAGTTCTACGCGCTCGAATAAGGTGGCACGACAATGACCGAGCTGCCCGCATCCGCCACGACCGAGGTCCCCCTGCCCGACAAGGGGGGCAATCCGGCCGCCGGCAACCGGCGCGCCGCGCTCCTGCTCTCGCTGTGGCAGGTGCGGGCCGACCTCTATCGCAGCCTCGAAGAGCATACCCGAAGGGCGCTGGCCGGCAGCAACACGATCGGCCCCGACGATCTCGAGGACTTCATCGAGCAGCAGGTCACGACCGAGCAGACGGAGTACATCGCCCAGTTCCTCTTCGTCCTGCGCACCGCCGGCTGCACCGAGCCCAGCCCGCTCGGGCTCTACATCGACAGCCACAACGCCATGATCGACCGCCTCCTCGCCGAGCTCGAGGAGGCGCGCGACAGCGGGCGGCCGGTGGGCTCGAGGCTCAAGCAGCGGCTCTGGCGGCTGCGCTCGGCCCGCTTCAACGAGCGGATGAAGGCCGGCACGCTGGAACGCCTGGGCGACGGGCGCCTCGTCCTCAGTCTCAAGGACATCGAGCGCTTCATGGCGATGCACATGGACCCGACCCTCTGCCGCGACCGCCTCGACGCGCTCGTCAAGGCGGGCCTGCTGACCGACGACGTCCGCCCCAATATCCGCCTGATCTGGTCCGATGGTGCGCTCGAGGCCATTGTCGGCCGGCATCTCGACGACCTCTGGCGGCAGCTCAAGGAGACGGCCCTTGCCCCCCCGCTCTAGCCTCATCGTTGCCGCCTGCCTCGCCCTGCTCACGACCTCGGCCACGGCCCAGGACATGCGCATCCAGCTCAACCCGGCCCTGGCATCGCTAGCCGAGCAGGATCCGGCCGCCGCGCAGCAGGCGCTCGACGATCTCCTGGCGGTGATCGAGGAGGGCAAGGCGGCGAGCGGCGCGCCGCCCAAGACCAGGGGCATGCTCGATCCGGCCGAGAAGAGCCTGATCGACGCCAATCCCCTGATCCAGGAAGCCTACCGCATCGATCCCAAGGCCGCGCTCGAGCAGCTTCGCCAGATCGTCGCGGCCGGCGGCGGCGGCTGACCCGGCCTCCCCTCAGTCGCCGACCTGCAGGCGACCCTCGCTCACGAGGACGGCAGAGCCCGCCACCGACACCCGCTCGATCCGGCCGCCGCGCTTCGTCGCCCTGATGTCGATCGTGCTCGGCCGCCCCATCTCCACGCCCTGGACGATCCGCCAGCCGCCCTCGAAGTCGGCGCCCGCGGCTGTCGTCGCGAGCAGCCCGGCCAGGGCCGCCGCGGCGGCACCGGTCGCCGGGTCCTCCGGGATGCCGAAGAAGGGGGCGAACATCCGCGCCCGGATCGAGCCGTCATCGGTCGCCCGGGTGAAGAGGTAGACGCCGTTCTCGAGCCCGGCGGCGACGAGCGCCTTCGGCCAGGTCGCCGTGCCGCCGAGCCGCGCCTTGCCGAGCGCCTCGAGGCCGGCGAGCTCGACCATGAGGAAGTCCACGCCGTGGCCGGCGCGGCGCGGTGCCAGGCCGGCGAGATCGGCCGCCTCGAGGCCGAGCACGGGCGCCACCAGGGCCGGATCGAGCGGTGCGCCCGAGCTTGCCGTGCCCGGCACCACGAAGGTGGCGCGGGGGGTCCCGGCTCCGCCTTCGGCAAGCTCGACCGGCACTTCACCCGCCGCCTCGTCGAGCACCAGGCGCCTGCGCCCCTCCTCGACCCGGCCGAGTCCCTGGCCGGCCAGCAGGATCGCGGTGCCGATCGTGGGATGGCCGGCGAAGGGCAGCTCGCGGCGCGGCGTGAAGATGCGGATCGCGGCCCGGCCGGCGGCCCGGTCGAGACCGGTGACGAACACCGTCTCCGAGAGGTTGAACTCGGCCGCCACGGCCTGCATCCCGGCCGTGTCGAGCGCGCCGGCCTCGCCCACCACCGCGAGGGGATTGCCGGCGAAGCGCCGCTCGGTGAAAACGTCGAGCGTCCAGAAGGGCAGCCCGACGCTCATTGACGCGGCTCCTCGCCTTCCCAGAACGGCCGCTCGGCCTCGCGCCGCGCCGCCAGCCGGTCGAGGCCGATGTCGCGCAGCAGGCGGTCGTCCAGCTCGATGAGCGCCCGCCGGTCGCGCCGCCGCCGCGCCCAGATGTCGAGGAGCGCCACGAGTCGCTTCGCCACGTGCTCGAAGCCGGTCCCGAAAGCCGTGCCGAAACCCGAGAATGCACCATTGCGAACGGTCATGATGGCAACTCCATGCCGAAATTGAACCGGCCATATGAATCATATGGACAGACGAACGAGTCAAACGATATATTGTTATCATGACAATAACGATTGACGATGTCTCCGCCCGCCCCGGCCCCCGCTATCGCGCCCTGGCCGACAGCCTCGAGACGGCCATCCGCACGGCCCGCTATGCGCCGGGGGCACGACTGCCGCCGCAGCGCGATCTTGCCCATGCGCTGGACGTCACGGTC
>CAZGUW010000186.1:0-9581 GCA_964528705.1 uncultured Geminicoccaceae bacterium | reverse complement strand
CAAGGGCTCCATCGCCTCGGCGATCGCCCGGCGGGCCGCCGTGCCGGCGCTCTTCCTGCCGCACGATGCCCGGGGCTTCGTCGATCCGAAGACCGGGGCGCTTCGGCTGAACAACCTCCTGATGCCGGTGGACAAGAAGCCCGACCCGGCGCCGGCGGTGGCCGCGGTGGCGCGGCTCGTGGAGATGCTCGATGCCCAGGCGGCGGCGCTGCATCTGCTGCATGTCGGCCCCGCCGCCGAGGCGCCCGCGGCCGAGGTGCCGGGCTGGCTGGCACCGCGCGTCCGGCGGCATCACCGGACGGGCCCGGTCGTCGAGGCGATCACGGCCGAGGCGGATGCGGTGGATGCGGATCTGCTGGTGATGACGACGGAGGGCCGGCACGGCTTCCTCGATGCGCTCCGGGGCTCGACCACCGAGGCGGTGCTGCGCCACGCCAACCGGCCGCTGCTCGCGGTGCCCGCCTGAGGATCGCCGGTCGATGCTGGAGCCCCTGGTCTACGACGACGCCGATATCCGCCGCATCCTGACGGAGGTGAAGCGGATCGCCATGGTCGGCGCCTCGGCGAACGAGATGCGACCCTCCTACTTCGCCATGCTCTATCTCCTGAACAAGGGCTTCGAGATCGACCCGGTGAACCCGCATTATGCCGGGCAGAAGATCCAGGGGCGGACCGTCTATCCCGACCTTCAGAGCCTGCCCGAGCGGCCGGACATGGTGCAGATCTTCCGCCGCTCCGAGGAGGTGCCGCCGCTCGTCGAGCAGGCGATCGCGATCGGGGCGAAGGTGGTCTGGATGCAGCTCGGCGTGCGCCACGAGGAGGCGGCGGCGCGGGCGCGGGCGGCGGGGCTCGACGTCGTCATGGATCGCTGCCCGAAGATCGAGTACGGGCGGCTCTTCGGCGAGATCGGCTGGCTCGGCGTGAACCGGGGGGTCCTAACGGCCAAGCGCGGCGTGGCCCGGCAGCTCAGCACGAAGAAGGGCCGGCTCATGTGAGCGGCCGGCGCCGGCCCTCGGGCGGCGTCAGGAGGGCTGGCGGGCGCAAGGCGGGCCTTCAGCTGGTCGGCACGAAGACCTCGAGCGTGCCGCGCACGGGCAGCGGGCGGTAGTTGGTGAAGTCCTGCAGCTGCCAGTCGGCCTCGCCGAGCCGTTCGACCAGCGTCTCCGCGGCTGGGCGATCCGCCGTGTAGTAATAGCGCACCCGGTGGCTGCCGATCGCGTAGGGCACGTCGCGCAGCACCACCGTCGCGTAGTCGGCGCCTTCCGCGAGGCGGGCGTAGAAGGCCGAGGCGGCGGCGCTGGAGCTGGCGGCATCGGCGTCGTAGTGGATGAAGACCCGGGCCGCTTCCTGGCCGGCACCGGCTTGTGGCGTGTCCGGCCCGGCGGCCGGCTCGGGCGGCTGGTCGAGCCTGAGGATGAGCTGCCTGCCGTTGCCGGGCGCCTCGCCCGGCTGGTCGGCGGCGACATCCGGCGATTCGAGCGCGAGCGTCTCGAGCGGCGGCATCTCTTCCGGCCCGGCCGGGGCTTCGGCCGTGGTCGTGTCGGGCGACGAGTCGGACCACGCCCAGCCCTGGAAGTATTGCGGCAGGTCGGCGACCACCACGAGCCAAGCGGCGCCGGCCGCGACGGCGAGCCCGGCAAGGCCGGCCAGGATACGGCGGCGCCGCCGTGCCGCCGCCTCGACGCCGTAGAGGTCGTCGACGATCTCGACCTGGAGCGGCGGCGGCTCGCGGTCGTGCGCGGCGCGCGCAGGCCGGGTCGCCTGTGCCGGAGAGCTTTCCGCCGCGTCCACCGGTGCCGGATCGGCGGGCTCGGGGTCGACCGGCTCGGGGTCGACTGGGGCCATCGGGGGCGGGGGCCGCAGCTTCAGTTGCGGCACGGCGGTGGGCTGGACCGCGGCGGACTCCACCTTGGCGGGGGTCGGCTCGGGCAGCGCCGGCGCCGGCTGGAGCGCCACGGGCTCCTGCACCTCCTGCACGGCCGCCGAAGCGTCCTCGGCCTCGGGTCGCGTCTGGGCGGGCGGCTCGGGAGCCCGGGCCTCCGGCTCGGCCTCGGCGCCGCTCACGACGGGCGGGATGAAGGTGCGCGGTGGCTCGAGCTGCGGGATCATCGCCGCCGGGGGCACGACCGGGGTGCGCGGGGCCGGGCTTTCCGGGGGCGTCGGTCGGGCCGGCGCCCAGGGCGGCGTGGCGGGCCTGGCGGGGGCGGGCGGCGGCCCCGTGGTGGTGGATGCCGGTGCCCGGGCTGGCGCGGGGGCCGGGGCTGGCCCGGGCGCCGGGGCCGGCGCCGATGACGGAGCTTTCGCCGGCGGTGCTGCGGGCGTTGAGGTCGGCATGGGCGGGCGTGGCGCCGTCGCGGCGGGGGCGGACCGACCGACGCCGGGCAGGCGCTCGCGCACCGCCCAGCGCACGCGCCCGAAGAGCCGGTCGACCGCCTGCAGCCGCTCGGCCGGCGACGGTGCCTCGACGGCGGCGGCGGCGAGGTCCGGATGCTCGGCGAGCACCTCGTCGACGAGCTCCCTGGCCGCGCTGCTGTCACCAAGATGGTGCACGGCGAGTGCTACCAGCTCGTCGAGGATCACACGCGGCAAGACATCGGACATCAAAGGCTACCTGTCACCCCCCTGGGGCCCGGGCCGGGCAGCGCCGATACGGCGTGGCCGGACCGGCATTTCACTGACACACCGAGTCTAGCACAGCTCTTGGCGGGTTGATCACCGTCCGCAAGCCCGAGCGGCATGTCGGCGCGCCATCTGGTACGCGGGGAAGCAGGCCATCCGCAAGACCCTCTGCCCGGCCGATCAGGCGGCCCGGGTCGGGGGCACATTCATGATCGCCCGATGCGCCCTCTTCTGGCAGCATGCCCGCAATGCCCGTCGACGCCACGCCGTTTCGGCGGCCGGCCGTGCCGGCCCCGCCCGGAGGGGTTTGTGACGAATGCCGCTTCGCAGCGTCGCTGGCGCGGCTATACGAACGGGCCGAGGGCCGCACAAAAAGGAACAGCATACCCATGAGCGAGCAACGGAAATACGGCTTCGAGACCCTGGCGATCCATGCCGGCGCGGCTCCCGACCCGACGACCGGGGCACGGGCGACGCCGATCTACCAGACGACGTCCTTCGTCTTCGACGACGTCGACCACGCCGCATCGCTGTTCAACCTCCAGCAGTTCGGCAACATCTATTCGAGGCTCACCAATCCCACGGTCTCGGTGCTCGAGGAGCGGGTCGCGGCCCTCGAAGGCGGCACCGCCGCCTGCGCCACGGCGTCGGGCCATGCGGCGCAGTTCCTGACCTTCCTCAACCTGATGAGCCCGGGCGACAACATCGTCTCCTCGTCCAAGCTCTATGGCGGCTCGATCAGCCAGATGAACCAGACCTTCCCGCAGTTCGGCTGGAAGGTCTCGTACGTCGACCCGCGCGAACCCGAGAACTTCGAGGCCGCGATCGACGACAAGACGAAGGCCCTCTTCATCGAGAGCGCCTCCAACCCGGACGGCATCGTCCCGGACATCGAGGCGATCGCCAAGATCGCGCACGCGGCGGGCATCCCGCTCGTCGTCGACAACACCTGCCCGACCCCGTACTTCTGCCGGCCGATCGAATGGGGTGCGGACGTCGTCGTCCATTCGCTGACCAAGTATATCGGCGGGCAGGGCAACTCGATCGGCGGCATGATCGTCGAGGGCGGCAAGTTCGACTGGGCCGCCTCCGGCAAGTTCCCGCTCCTGACCGAGCCGTGCGCCGCCTATCACGGCCTCAGATTCCACGAGACCTTCGGCGCCTTCGCCATGACGGTGCGCAACAAGGCGATCGGGCTGCGCGACATGGGCCCGTGCATGGCGCCGATGAACGCGTTCCTCATCCTGCAGGGGGTCGAGACGCTGCCGCTCCGGATGGAGCGGCATGTCGCCAATGCCGACAAGGTCGCGGCCTGGCTCGCCGACCACCCGCAGGTGACCTGGGTCTCCTATGCGCGGCTGCCGCAGAACAAGACGCCCCTGGTCGACAAGTACTGCCCGAATGGGCTCGGCGCCCTCTTCACCTTTGGCGTGAAGGGCGGCTACGACATGGGGGTCAAGGTGGTGAACAACTGCCAGATGATCAGCCACGTCGCCAATATCGGCGACACCCGGACGCTGATCATCCACCCCTCCTCGACGACCCACCGCCAGCTCACGCCGGAGCAGCAGATCGCAGCCGGCGCCGGGCCCGATGTCATCCGGCTCTCGGTCGGCATCGAGTCGGTCGACGACATCATCGCCGACCTCGACCAGGCGCTCTCCCAGGCGGCCTGAGCCGCGCGACAGGGACGCAGGAACGGGGCCTACGGGCCCCGTTCTTTTTCGTTGGCAGGCATGCAATTCCGCCGGCCCGGCGTGGCCTGGGAGGCACGCCGCTAACCTACTGACAAACAAGGACAAAAATTGCATCCGGGGCGCATGTCGCGGGGACGCCAGAACGCTTCTCTTTTGCGCCATTGCGGCGACCCCGGCGACGCCCATATCCGCGGCGCTACGCCACTCGATTCAGGGCCAAACCGCCATGTCGTTCAACTTCGCCGCAGATCTCGGCAACACCTTCGTCGGCGCCTTCGGCCCGTCCCGGCCGACCCTCGCCCCAGCCCTGCCTCGCCATGGCCTCGTCCGTCGCGTGGCGCGGACGCTCTTCCACCTGCCGGCCCGTTTCCTTGCCGTGCTCGAGCGGCGCCAGAAGGAGCGCGACGCGCTGCTCCGCTACGCCATGGCGGAGGGCCGCGAGCTCGGCCTCGGCCGGCGCCAGGTCGAGCGGGCGGTGCTGCTCACCGGCCGCGCCGACATGCTCTTCCCGTCCTACTTCGTGAACGCCGACCGCCGCTGACCGGCTGCCGGCCGTTGTCTTTCAGGGCAACGAAGCCGTGAACGGCGAAGGACAGCGGTTGATCGGCGGGACATTGCCGTAGAGCAGGCGCGTGAGCGCCACGGCACCGCCGGTCGGTGCGCCGACATAGAGGGTCGAGCCCGTGTCCTTGTTCGCCGTCCGACTGCTGCAGTTCTGGAAGAAGCTGCGCTCGCAGGGATAGGGGCCGGCGATCTGGTAGCCCACGGGTGCCGGCGGGTTGGCCACGGTGATCGGGCAGGAGCAGATGATCTGGTCCTCGCGGAGTTCCTGGTCGGAGCCCGGGAAGCCCATGCCCTGGGTGCTGCGGAAGCAGAGCCCGCCGTCGCACTGGGCGTAGGCGCCGGTCGAGCGGTTGCCCGGGCAGGTGTAGATGGCCTTGTCGCCCACGCCGGCGAGCACCTCTTCGGCCAGGCTGAAGGTGCTGACCATGTAGCCGTTGTCGGCGCCCTCGGCGTTGACGGTGCAGACGTCCTTGTCCGTGTCGTAGTTGAAGGGCAGGCTGATGCTGTCGCCCTTCTTGATGTCGCAGGTGCAATAGGCGACGTCATTGAAGACGAAGCAGCTGGCAACGGCGCAGAGCGCGTAGGTCTGGTCCTTGCAGACCTTGAAGAAGCCCGGCCGCGACGGCGTCGGGAAGCGCCCGACCTCCTCGAGCATGGCCCAGGGCGATGACGGCAGCGCATCCGACCATGACCACGCGCCCGACGATTGGGCAGAGGCTGGCCCGGTCCAGGTCGTCTGCAGGGCGAGGATGGCCAGCGCCATGATCAGGCATCTGAAAAGACGTGCAGTTGCCGCTCGAGCCTTGATCATCGTTTGCGTTCCCCCGCTTGCATTCGACTGGCTGGCGGCAGACTGCCGCCAGGTCGCCCATGGGGCAATAGCGGTGGGCCGTATTTCGCGCAGGCGGTTCAGGCGGCGGCGGTCGCCGCCGGGCTCGCCGTTTCGGCCACGGCGTCCGGATTGGCCCAGGCATGGGCCTGGGCCACGGCGCGCTCCTCGCTGCCGACGATGAAGAGGAGCGGCTGGCCGGAATCGGGCTTCTCGTTCCAGATCGCCCAGAGATGGGCGACGCCGTGCCGGCCGAGGCGATAGGTCCGTCCTTCGGCGGCCCAGAGATCGTTGAGCTCGAGGGCAAGCTTGGGTGTGCTCATCGCGGGATGCCTCTCGCATGCGTCCCGAACGGGCCCGGAAGGCCCGCTCGGGCGGAGGCTTCGACCTACGTCAGGTCGGCGCGAAATTCAACCTTTTGGATAGTCACAAGAGCGTAATCGCGCGGCGGGCGATCCGGTCAGCCGGCCACCGCGGCGAAGAGCCCGGTCATCGGCGCGTCGGCCCTGGCCCCGTACTGGCCGATGATGGCGCCGGCCGCGGCGGAGCCGAGCCGGCCGCAGGTGGCGAGATCGCAGCCGGCGGTGAGCCCGCGCAGGAAACCCGCGGCGTAGAGGTCGCCGGCGCCGGTGGTGTCGACCAGCCGCGACGGCGCGACGGCGTCGATGACGTGCACCTCGTCGCCCCGGACGACGACCGAGCCCTTGGCGCCGCGGGTGAGTGCCGCGAAGCCGACATGGCGCCGGACCGCCTGCAGCGCCTCGTCGAAGCTCTTGACCTCGTAGAGGCTCGTGATCTCGCTCTCATTGGCGAAGAGGATGTCGACGCGCCCCTCGACCAGCTCCCTGAACTCGGCGCGCCAGCGGTCGACGCAGAAGGAGTCGCTGAGCGTCAGCGCCAGCTTCCTGCCGGCGGCGTGGCAGATGTCCGCGGCCTTCTGGCAGGCCGCCTTGGCCTCCGGCTTGTCGTAGAGATAGCCCTCGAAATAGGTGACCTCGGCGCTGCGGACGAGCTCCTCGTCGACCTCCTCGGGGCCGAGATCGACGCAGGCGCCGAGATAGGTCTGCATGGTGCGCTGGGCGTCGTCGGTGACGAAGATCAGGCAGCGGGCCGTGGCCGGGCCGTCCGGCTGCGGCGAAGCATCGAAGCGCACGCCGGCGGCGCGGATGTCGTGGGCGAAGATCTTGCCGAGCGCGTCGTCGCGCACCCGGCCGATATAGGCGCCGCTGCCGCCCATCGACGCGATGGCGGCGATGGAGTTCGCCACGCTTCCGCCCGACACCTCCCGGCCCGGCCCCATGCGGCGATAGAGGAACTCCGAGCGCTCCTCGTCGACGAGCGTCATGGCGCCCTTCTCGAGCCCGAGCTCGGTGAGCAGACTGTCGTCGCTGTGGCTCAGCACGTCGACGATGGCGTTGCCGATGCCGAGGACATCGAGTTTCTGGCCGGTTGCGGCAGCGACCTGCATGCGCCTGAATTCCCCCGTTTGTCGAACCGCCGCCCGTGTAGCAGCTCAACCGCGCACGTCCAGTGCGGGGTTCGTGGCCACGAGTCATCAAACCATCTCAGAACGATTGGAAGGATCGACGGGGAGACAATCGGCGGTTCCTTTCGGTTTGACTTCCCGAGCCGGCAGGGTCTAATCCTCGCGATCCGCTGAGGAACAGTTTCGGTTGAGGCTTTCCAGAACGGACTCTACCTCGCGGCCTACCGCCCGCCACGGCATCGGGCGACCTCCAGAACCGCAGCACGCAGGAACCACCGATGTTTCGCAGAAAAGACAACGAGACGACTCCGGGCGGAGAGACTCGCACCGAGGCACCGCTGGCGCGGCCCGTGGCCGAGACCAAGCCCATGCCGCAGACTGCCGAGGCGCCGCGCCGTGGCGTCGACCCGGCAGCCGCCCCGGCTGCCGCGGCGAGCACCGATTCCGGCGGCAAGCGGCTCATGGTCGGCCAGGGCATCAGCCTCGCCGGCGAGATCACGTCCTGCGACCGGCTGATCGTCGAGGGTGACGTCCAGGTCACGCTGAACGAGACCCGGGCCATCGAGATCGCCGAGAGCGGCCGCTTCACCAACGGCAAGGCCTCGGTCGAGGATGCCGAGATCAGCGGCATCTACGAGGGCGAGCTGACCGTCAGCGGCCGCCTGCTGATCCGCGCCACCGGCCGGGTCAAGGGCACGGTGCGCTACGGCGAGCTGGAGCTCGAGCGCGGCGGCCGCATTTCCGGCACCATCTCGATGATCGACGAACGGTAGCCGCGATGCGGCAGCCCGGAGCGAGCGTCGGGGCCAGGGAGACGACCTGCCGCCATGGCGGCAGGCTTGCCGGCATGGCGCTGGCCCTGGGTGCGCTCACGGGCTGCAGCACCGAATCGGAGCCCCTGCCGATCGAGGCCTATCTGGCGCCGCCGCCGCTCTGGCGCGGTTTGCCGCCACCCGCACCCGTCCCGGAGCTGACCCGCAACGTGCAGGTCGTCGGCATGGATTCGGGCGATCTGCGCAGCGTCTTCGGCGAGCCGGCGCTGGTGCGCATCGAGGGCAACGTGCAGTACTGGCGCTATGCCTTCGCCGGCTGCAGCCTCGATCTCTTCGTCGATGCCAGGCCGGAGCGGCAGGCCGCGGTCGTGCACTACGACCTCCGCCCGGAGCCGCTCTACGGCAACGGCAAGGCCGCCGCCGACTGCGAGCGCCTGGCGCGCCGACTCGACAGCGGCCAGCGGCGCGCGGCACCCGAGCGCGGGCTGCCGCGCGTCGAGAGCTTTTAGCCCCCTATTCCTTCCTGCCCTGCAGCACCTCGAGCGGCACGCCGAGGGCCTTCGCCAGGCTGACCTCGCCCGAGCCGCGGCGGAGCGGCTTCGGCTGGCTCGCATGCGGCTTCCAGCCGGTCATCGAGACGATGTCGAAGCTCGCCCGCACCTTGCCGTCCGGATCGGCGAAGCGCTCGCGCAGGATGACGTCGAGGCGGCCGAGCACCGGCCGGTGGAGGGGGCTGCGCGCACCCTCGCCCAGCGCCTGGGCCTCGCCCATGGCGCGCAGATCCATGAGCAGGCGAAGCGGCTCGGCATAGCGCACGGTGAGCCGCTCGACATCGGCCACCGGCAGGGCGAAGCCGGCGCGCTGCAGCAGGGCGCCGGCGTCACGCACGTCGATCATCGGCGAGAGGCGGAGCCCGGCACCGCCGGTGACGTCGAGCTCGGCCGCCATCAGGGCCTGACGCAGCTCGTGCAGGGTCTCGCCGCCGGGAAAGGCCGCGAGCAGGAGGCCATCGGCGGCGAGGCAGTGGCGGACCTGGAGGAGCAGGCCCGGCAGGTCGTTGACCCAGTGCAGGCTCATCGCACTCAGCACGGTCGTGAAGGCACCCTCACGGAAGGGCAGGAGCTCCTCGTCGAGCAGCACGTCGGCCGGGGCCAGCTCGTCGGCGGTGACCACGGCATCGACGCCGGGCCGCCCGCGGACGGCGTCGGCGAGCCCGCCATCCTGGGCGCCGAGCACCAGGACCCGGCCGAGAGGCGTGCGGATGTCGTCGAGGCGGTCGAGCAGCCGCTCCTCGATCGCCCGGCGAAGGAAGTCGGGACCGCCGGCGGAGCGGTACCGGTGCCGGCGGTGCCGGGCACGGTCGAAGGGGCCTCTGGATGCGCTCATGGCGGCCAAGGTGGGGTGGCCGCCCTGCGGCGGCAAGCCCGGTGCGGCGCTCAGCCCGCTGCCGTCTGGCGCATCTTCTCGGGCAGCCAGGTGGCGAGGCCGGGGAAGGCGACGAGCAGGCCCACCATGACGACGAGCAGGAGGAAGAACGGCAGGGCGGTGCGGGCGACGTAGAGGATGTTGTGGCCGGTGATGCCCTGCATGACGAAGAGGTTGAAGCCGACGGG
>CAZGUW010000185.1:0-9584 GCA_964528705.1 uncultured Geminicoccaceae bacterium | reverse complement strand
GGAAGCTGCTGCAGTATCTCGGCGGCCGGACCAAGGACGGCGAGTACACGCAGGCCGTCAATCTCGCCCAGGATGCCATGCTCGGCAGCGGCTACCAGTCGGTCATGGAGAGCGACATCATCCGCGAGAGCTGGTCGCAGTGGGGTGACGTCGATGCCATCCTGGACATGTGGGGGAAGGCCACCTACCTCGGCGAAGTCGTGAGCTCGGTCAACGAGCCCTGGCACTTTCCCTGGACCGATCGGCTCAACATCGAGGTGCAGAACTGCCTGACCGGGCAGATCGATGCCGATGAGTGTTGCGACATCCTCACGGCCGCGGTCGACGAAGCGAAACGCGGCTGAGCGCGGTTCGCGGGAGAGGCCAAGCATTGGCAGCAGCTAGCGAACGAAACGATACCGACGCGGCCCCACGGGTCGCGTCGGGCCGGGAACTCTCCCCGCGCTCCCTCGCGGTGGTCATGAACCTGCCGACGATCCTGATCCTGGTGCTGGTTCTGGCCTATCCGATCTACTACGCTGGCTTTCTCTCCTTTCATCAGGTGGGACCGGGCCAACTGCGCAGCGGCGTCTTCCCCTTCGTCGGCCTGCTGAACTACGAGCGCGTCCTCACCGACCCGCTGTTCCAGAAGGCGCTGCTCAACACCTTCACCTTCAGTGCCATCGTCGTCGTCGCCGAGATCGTGCTCGCGGTTGCAATCGCTCTCCTGATCAACCAGCAGGGCATCTGGACCTCGCGGTTTACGCGGATCCTGATGCTGGTGCCCTATGCGGTGCCGCCGATCGCCAACGGCCTCGTCTGGTCTTTCATCTACAGCTACCAGTTCGGCTTCCTGAACCGAATCCTCTTCACGCTCGGGCTGATCACCGAACCGATCAACTGGGCCGGTAACCCCGACACGGCGCTCTATGCCATCACCGTCCCCTATATCTGGCGCACGCTGCCCTTCGCCATCCTGCTCGTCCATGCTGCACTGCAGGGCATCAACCGCGAGCTGCACGAGGCGGCGGCGGTCGACGGCGCCAATGCGTGGCGTCGGTTCTGGCATATCACCCTGCCGCTCCTGACGCCGATCATCGTCGTCATCCTGGTGCTGCGCACGTCATTCGCCTTCGCGGTCTTCGAGGAGATCCTGGCGATCACCCAGGGCGGGCCGGGTGACGCGACCTGGGTGGCTGCCTGGTACAGCTACCGCAAATCGTTCGCGCCGCCGTTCGACATCGGCCTCGGCTCGGCTTCCGCCTACATCCTGGCGATGTTGATCGGCATCCTGGCGCTCGTTTATGTCCGCTTGATCTACCGGCGGGTGGAGTAGCGACATGCTTGCGCCGTCGCCTCTCACCAGGGTCCTGCTGCACCTCGCCAACGTGGTGGTGATCGTCTTCTTCCTGCTGCCGATCGTGGCGGTAACCATCGGCTCGCTGCAGTCGGAAAAGATGCTGCAGGCGGATACGCAGGCAATCCTGCCGGCCGAGTGGACCTTCGACAACTTCCTCGTCATCCTCTCCGGCGGCGAGCAGCGCGGCAAGATCTTCGAGCAGGTGACCTACCTGCCCGACAACGTGAAGAGCTTTCACCGCGCTTTCGCCAACAGCGTGATCGTCGCGACCTCCGTCACGATCCTGACTCTCGCCTTCGGCTCGCTCTCGGCCTACACCGTCGCCAGGCTGCGCTTCGCCTGGACGCTCTGGCTGATGAACCTGAATGTCGTGGCGCGCTTCGTGCCGCTCATCGTCCTGATGATCCCGCTCTACGTGACCTTCCGCAATTTCGGCATGCTGAATTCGCTGAGTGGCGTGATCATCGCTCTCACCGGCTTTCTCCTGCCCTATGCGATCCTGATGCTCGCCCCCTACTTCGCCACCATTCCGCGGGAGCTCGAGGATGCGGCGCGGATCGATGGCTGCACCCATTTCAGCGCGTTCTGGCGCATCACCCTGCCGCTATCGGCGCCGGGGCTCGCTTCGTGCGGCGCGATCGTGTTCATCATTTCCTGGCACGAGCTCCTGATCCCGCTGATCCTCAATTCGCGTGCCGAGTTCATGACGCTGCCCGTGGTCATCGCCAGCCTCGTTGGCGACGTGCATGTCTTCTTCAATCTGATGATGGCGATCTGCCTCCTGGCCATGCTGCCATCGGTCATTCTCGTGCTGCTGCTGCAAAAATTCGTCCTGCAGGTGGGCGGCGTCAAAGGTTGAACGATGTACAGCTTCGACAAGTCTCGCCTGGATCTCGCCCGTGAGTTCAAGGCCAATCCGTTCGGCGAGCACCGACCCGACCTGCAGTATCTCCTGAACCTGATGCGCCGTCCGGATCCGAAGCGTCCCCACTATGTGCTGATGCCGCGGCAGTGGGGCGAATCCTGGACACTGGCGGTGATGGAGCCCGGCGGTGTCAGCCCGCCGCGCCAGACCAACCTCGTCTTCACGGATGCCGGCGAGGCGGAATGGCATGTCTTCAAGCTGCGTTGGGCCGAACTTGCGGGCGAAGAGCTGCCGTTCGACTGACGATGCGTTCGAGATGCCTGGATTGACACGGCGGTGAGCCGCTCGCTGGATTGAAGAGATCGATGACTCGAATCATGGGCTACTGCGACCGTTGGAGTGCCAGGCCGGGCGACACCGTGAACTTCATGGTGAGCTGCATCGGTGCGGAGAGCTACGAGGCCGAGATCGTCCGCCTGAAGCAGCCCGAGGCCGGACCGCTCGCCACGCCATTCGAGCCGGAACGCATCGCCTGCGACATCAACGGTCGCTATGCGGGTCGCGAGCAGGCGATGCCGATCGGCTCGTTCGCCGTCGTGCCCGGCCACCGCTGTCTCGAGCGGCTCGAAGCCGCGACGCTCGTGGCCTACGTCATGCCGACAACGCCCTTGAAGGGCCGCCAGGCACTGTTCGGCACCTGGTGCGAGGCGAGCCGAACCGGCTTCGGGCTCGAGCTCGACGACCAGGGCGGCCTCGCCCTGCGCCTCGGTGCAGGGCCTGGAACCGAGGTGACGCTCGCCTCCGGCGAGCCGATGCGCGCCTGGCGCTGGTACCGCGTGGCCGCCACCTTCGACAGCCAGAATGGAAGGGTGGCGATCTGGCAGGAGCCGGTGCCGCGCGACGGCTTCGATCTCGATCGGCCCGTCCATCGTAGCGCCGCGGGCGGCTGTCCGGACAGTCGCTCGGGAAATGCCTTGACCTTCGCCGCCTGGCAGGGCGGCAGGACCACCGGTCCCTCGGCCTGGGGTGGCCTGCTGTTCGGCCAGCACTTCAACGGCCGTATCGATCGGCCGAGGATCGTCGAAGGTGCACTCGACCATGCCGGCATCGCCGAGCTGATGGGCGAGACGGGGCCGACCGCCATCGAGCACGAGCTCGTGGCGAACTGGGACTTCGCGCTCGACATCAGCGGCGAGGCGATCACCGACACCGGCCCGAAGCGCCTGCATGGGACCATCGTCAACCTGCCGACCCGGGCCGTCCATGGGCACAACTGGTCGGGCAGCATCAACGACTGGACGAGAGCGCCAGAGCAATATGGCGCCATCCACTTCCACGACGACGACATCGTCGATGCCTGCTGGGCCACGGACTTCAGCTTCGAGGTCACCTCCGCTCTGCGCTCCGGCGTCTATGCCGCGAAGCTGACCGCAGGCGATTTCGTCTTCTGGGTGCCGTTCTTTGTCAGCCCGCCCAAGGGCGAAGCGCGCTCCAAGGTCGCCTTCATCGCCTCGACGGCCACCTACACGGTCTACCTGAACAACAAGGGCCGCTTCCTCTCCAGCGCCACCGAGGTCTACCAGGGCCGGGTGACGGTGATGGACGAGATCGACTCCCTGCTGTTCGAGTATCCGGCGATGGGTCTTTCGACCTACGACCGACACAGCGACGGGACCGGTGTCGCTTACGCAAGTCGCCGTCGGCCGGTGCACAACTTCCGCCCGACCGGGCGTCACTGGAACTTCAATCTCGACCTCTGCATCATCGACTGGCTGGAGCACCTGGGCGGCGATTACGACGTCATCACCGAGGACCAGCTGCACGAGGAGGGCATGAGCCTCCTCGCCAACTACAATGTGGTGATCACCGGCTCCCATCCCGAGTACGATTCGCTCGACATGCTCGACGCCTTCCAGGCCTATCTGCGGCGCGGCGGTCGGTTGATGTACATGGGCGGCAACGGCTTCTACTGGCGCATCGCCCATCATCCGACGCGGGACGGCGTGATCGAGGTGCGTCGGGCCGAGGGCGGCGTGCGTGCCTGGGACGCCCTGCCGGGCGAGTACCACCACAGCTTCACTGGCGAATATGGCGGCCTCTGGCGGCGCAACTCACGGGCACCGCAGAAGCTGGTCGGCGTCGGCTTCATCAGCCAGGGCTTCGACAAGTGTACCTACTACCGCCGCACCGACGCCGCCGACGACCCACGAGCGGCTTGGATGTTTGAAGGTGTCGAAGGTGAGCTGATCGGCGATTTCGGTATCCTGCAGGGCGGTGCCGCGGGCCTGGAGATCGATGCCATCGATGCAAGGCTCGGCACACCGCCGCACGCCCTCGTGGTCGCCCGGAGCGAGAACCACTCCAACACCTACGAGGTCGTTGCCGAGGAGGTGCTCATCCCGCACGGCGCCACGGACGCCATCATCAACCCCGAAATTCACGCCGACATCACCTTCTTCGAGACCCCGAACGGTGGTGCCGTCTGGTCCACGGGCTCGATCGCGTACGCTGGGTCGCTGGGCTGGAACGGCTTCGACAACAACGTCGCCCGGCTGACGACGAACGTGCTCCGCCGCTTTGCTGCCGACGAACCCTTGCCGTGGCCTGACGCGTCCAGAACCGGGAAATAGGTCAGGCAGCCTTGGTGATTGCTGCCGTTCGGGCGAATGGCTAGTGTTCGACCAAGGTCGGAGTATTCGGCCGGCTGGCCGTTGGCGACCGCGGATCAGGAAGAAAGGGGAGGTACGCATCATGCGACATCTGCTGGCCGGCGCCTCGGCGCTCTGTCTGCTCGGCGGCATGGGCATGGCCCAGGCAGCGGGCGAATTCGATGGGGTCACCGTCAATGTCATGACCCAGACCGGCGCCATTCAGGAGCCCCTGCAGCGGCGCGCACCCGAGTTCGAGGAACTGACGGGCGCCAAGATCAACGTCATCGCCGTGCCGTTCTCGGACCTCTACCAGAAGGTTCTCACCGACTGGGCAAGTGGCACCAACTCGGTGGATGCCGCAGTCTTCGCCCCGCAGTGGATGGTCGACTACATCGCCGGCGGCTACCTCGAAGACCTGACGGCCCGGGTCGAGGCCGATCCGGCGATCGAGCAGGACGATGTCGGCGCCTTCTTCCGCGACTTCTCCGAGAAGTACGACGGCAAGATCTACATGCTGACCTTCGACGGCGACTTCCACATGATGTACTACCGGAAGGACCTGCTCGAAGAGGCGGGCCTTTCCGTGCCAACGACCTGGGACGAGTATCTAGAGGTCGCCAAGGCCCTGCATGGCAAGGACATGAACGGCGACGGCACGCCCGATTTCGGCTCGTGCATCGGCAAGAAGCGCAACGCCCAGAGCTACTGGTTCGTCATGGACGTCGTCGGCTCGATGACCCAGTCCAAGGGCACGAGCCAGGGCGCCTTCTTCAACACGGCCGACATGACCCCGCTGGTCGACAACGAGGGCTTCCGCAAGGCGCTCGACTTCCTCTCCGAGTCGACCCAGTACGGCCCGCCGGACGAGCTGAATCTCGACGTCTCGGACACCCGGCCGCTCTTCGCCTCCGGCCGTTGCGCCCTCAATCTCGACTGGGGCGACGTCGGCACCATCTCGATCGACCCCAACTCCTCGAAGGTCATCGGCAAGTGGGGCGCCGCCATCATGCCCGGCTCGCGCGAGGTGGTGGACTGGGAGACCGGCGAGCTCGTGGAATGCACGCCGGACATCTGCCCGCACGCCATCGACGGCGTGAACCATGCGCCGTTCGCTGCCTTCGGCGGCTGGGGCGGCGGCATCAACGCCGCGGCCGACGACAAGGTCAAGGACGCGACCTTCGCCTACTTCTCCTACATGACCCAGCCGGCGCAATCGAACGAGGACGTGACCATCGGCGGCACGGGCTTCAATCCGTATCGTACCTCGCAGCTCAGCTACAGCGACCTCTGGAAGAACGCGGGCATGAGCGAGGAGGAGGCCGAGATCTATCTCGGCGCCATCAACGACAGCATGAACAGCCCGAACATGATCCTCGATCTGCGCATCCCGCAGAACCAGAAGTACCAGCAGGTCGTGCTGGACGAGGCGATCTCGCGCTTCCTCGCCGGCGAGATCGACAAGGAGGCGACCGTCCAGGCAGTCGCAGCGGGCTGGAACGAGCTGAACGAGGAGATCGGTGTCGACGAGCAGCTCGAGTTCTATCGGGCCACGATCGGCGCCAATTGACCGGTCGGTGACCTCGGGGGCCGGTGCGCCGCGCGTGCCGGTCCCCGAACCGCCGGGTCTGCGGTCCATGCACGTTTCCTCATGACAGCTCTCGCCAACGCAGCCATCGACAGCGCGCCGCGACCGGGGCTGGCCGAGCGGTTCGATCGACATGCCGGCCGTCTCATGGTCCTGCCGGCCGTCATCATCCTGCTCTGCTTCGCGATCTTTCCGCTCATCATCTCGGCCTACCTGGCGCTGTCACGGTTCGCCCTGGCGCCCGGCGGCTTCACGCTGAAGTTCATCGGCCTCAGCAACTTCCGCAAGCTGCTCTCCGGCTCGCAGCAATACCACTTCCTCGGGACGTTCGGCGCTTTCGGCCCGGTCTCGTGGGGTCTCGTGGCGCTGGTGGCCATTGCCCTTCTCTATCTCCTCGGACGCTATCTCAGGGGCGGTAGCGTCTCGATCATCGGCATTGTCGGCAGACTGATCGCGGCCAGCCTGACGATGGGCCTCGCCGTCCTCGCGGTAGCGACGCTGGTTGCCGGCGGTGTCCCCGGCACGCTCATCACCACACTGCTCTACGTCGTCATCGGCGTCAGCGTGCAGTTCCTTCTGGGTCTGGGGCTGGCCCTGCTCTGCGCCCAGCCGATTCGCGGCCGCAACTTCTTCCGCGTGCTCTACTTCGTGCCGCTGATGGTGACACCGGTCGGCATCGCCTACACCTTCCGGATGCTGGCGGACATGCAGAAGGGGCCGTTCTCGCCCATCGTCCGATCGTTCGGCGTCGGCGAATGGTCCTGGGCGACCGAGGCCTGGTCGGCCCGCCTCATGGTGCTGGTCGGCGATACCTGGCAGTGGACGCCGTTCATGTTCATCGTGCTCCTGGCAGCCATCGAGAACCAGCCACGCGACCAGGTCGAGGCCGCACGGATCGACGGAGCCAATGGTCTGCAGATCTTCCGCGACATCACCTGGCCGGCGATCGCCCCGGTCGCCGGGACGGTCGTTCTGATCCGGCTGATCGAGGCCTTCAAGATCATCGACCTGCCGAACGTGCTGACCGGCGGCGGACCCGGCCTCGCCACCGAGTCGATGACGCTCCACGCCTTCATCGCCTGGCGGACGCAGGACCTGGGTGCGTCGGCAGCGGTGGGCTACATGCTGCTCTTCGTCTCGACCGTGGTCTGCATCACTTTCTTCAACTTCGTGGTCCGGCCATCGCGCCGGCTCGAATCATGAGCGCCGAACGCCGCACGGTCCGCCAGCGCCTGTTCGAGCCCGAATCGCTCGATCAGCAGGCGCCCGTGCCGAAGATTGCCACCTACGGCCTCCTGGTCTTCTGGTCGCTGGTCGTCCTCATCCCGCTCTACTGGGTGCTGATCACCTCGTTCAAGCAGTCCGGGGACGTCGACAACGGGCCGTTCTACATCCCGTTCGTCGACTTCACGCCATCGCTGCACGCGTGGGATTTCATGCTGCTGCAGAACAACACGCTCGGGCCCTACATCAACTCGATCGTGGCCGCGCTCGGCAGCACGGTCGTCGCGGTGGTCGTAGGCGCGCTCGCTGCCTATGCGCTGGTCCGCACCCGACTCGAGGTGAAGCTTGCCACGGTCCTGACCTTCCTCCTGCTTCTCGCAGCGACGATCGCCGCGGTGGTGACCCTGGGAATCCCCTGGCCGATAGCGCTGGGCTCAGCTTTCGTCCTCTTCATACTTGCGGTCTTCACACTGACCCACCGGGCGAGGCTCGCCCTCGGCAATCGCGACATCGAATTCTGGATCATCTCCAACCGCATCCTGCCGCCGATCGTAACAATACTACCAATCTACATCATATTCCAGCAGCTCCGGCTGCTGGACACGCAGCTTGCCCTGGTTGCGACCTATGCTGCTGTAAACCTGCCGATCGTCGTCTGGCTGACCCGCGACTTCTTCGCGGCCATCCCCGTCGATCTCGAGGAGAGTGCGGAGATCGACGGCGCCTCGAAGTTCCGGGTCTTCTTCACGATCGCCCTGCCGCTGGTTCGCTCCGGCCTTGTCGCCACCTTCCTCCTCGTCCTCATCCTCGCCTGGAACGAGTATCTCCTGGCGCTCTTCCTCACCAACGCCAACGCCCAGACCATGCCGGTCCTGGTCTCGGCGCAGAACACCACCCGTGGGCCGCAATGGTGGAACATGTCGGTGCTGATCGTCGTCATGATCGCTCCCGTCGTGGCCATCGCGACCGTCCTGCAGAAGCACATTGCGCGCGGCCTCCTGGTCGGCGCCGTCAAGGGCTAGGCACCGGATGCGCGTCACCCTCTCCAACATCTTCAAGTCCTTCGGCGCGGTCCAGGTGGTCAAGGGCCTCGACCTCGAGATCGAGGACGGCGAGTTCCTCGTGTTGCTGGGGCCATCCGGCTGCGGCAAGACGACAGCATTGCGGATGGTCGCCGGCCTCGAATCGGTGACGTCCGGACGGATCGCCATTGGCGAGCGGGACGTCACCAACGTGCTGCCGAAGTATCGCGACGTGGCGATGGTCTTCCAGTCCTATGCGCTCTACCCGCACATGACCGTGGCGAAGAACATCGGCTATCCTCTGAAGCTGCGCGGCGTGCCCAAGGCGGACCAGGACACGCAGATCCAAGCCGCGGCCGAGAAGGTGCATCTCGAGGACTATCTCGACCGCTATCCGCGCCAGCTCTCGGGCGGCCAGCGCCAGCGCGTGGCGCTGGCCCGTGCCATCGTCCGGCGGCCGAGCGTCTTCCTCATGGACGAGCCGCTCTCCAACCTGGACGCCAAACTGCGCAGCTACATGCGCGCCGAGCTGAAGCACCTCCAGGAGGAGCTCGGTATCACCACGATCTACGTGACCCACGACCAGATCGAGGCGATGACGCTGGCCCACCGCGTCGCGGTCATGAACCAGGGCGTGGTCCAGCAGATCGCGACGCCCCGTGAGATCTACGACAATCCGGCGAACCTCTTCGTCGCCGGGTTCATTGGCTCGCCGCCGATGAACACGCTGACCGGGCCGATCGAGGATGGCAGCTTCGTCCTGCCGGAGGGCAGGGTGGCGGTCGGCAACTTTGCTCCACGCCGCGAGGCCGTCTTCGGCTTCCGGCCCGAGGACGCGCAGATCGTGTCACCCGACGCCGCCGACCTGCAGGCCAGGGTCTTCGCCTGCGAGCTCACC